>NZ_JANZKV010000034.1:28127-117549 GCF_025060895.1 Stieleria sedimenti
CTCCTGCCAGGAGGGTGACTCTAAAACTGCACGACCTCCACGCGGGAGGGTGCCGTGAATGACAATTCAATACATGAAAAAACGTTAGAGTCAGGGGATCTGAAGGATTTCCTGGCACGGGATCGCAACGTCGAGTTTCGTCAGTCGGCAGGCTCGGCGCGTGATCACGAATCGATTCGCGGGTTCGCTAAAATAAATTCGGGACGGCCAAAGGGCGCAGCGACAGCGGTTACAATGCGACGTTTTGTAACGTGTCGGTCGCGGATAGATCATGAAAGTCAGCCCGTTTCTTTTCGTCTTGGTCGTCGGTTTGTCGCTTCATCAGCCCTTGCGACCTGTGGGGTTGCTGGCCGATGACGCAACCCGTCGGCCGAACATCGTCTTGATGATGGCCGACGACATGGGAATGGGTGACACGAGTGCGTATCAGGATTTCACCGGCAACGGGGATGCCGTCCAAGTTCACACGCCACAAATGGAACGGTTGGCAAGAATGGGGGTGCGGATGACCGATGCCCACACGCCTTCCTCGCGGTGTTCGCCGACGCGGTACGGGTTGCTGACCGGGCGATATCCGTGGCGCAATCGTTTGAAGTATTGGGTGTTGTTCGGCGCCCAAGGTGACCCGATGATCGAAGCGGATCGACCGACGATCGCATCGATGTTGCGCGACCAGGGATACTCGACCGGGCTGGTCGGCAAGTGGCATGTGGGGCTGCGGTATCGACGCAGTGACGGTTCACCAGCCGCCCAATGGAGCGATGCCGATTTGCGTCAGCCCTTGTTTACCACTCCACTGGACCACGGTTTTGATTTCGCCCGATTCACGTCACGGTCTCATGGAACATCCGGACCCGATGCGGGCGCAAAGAAAGCGAAGAAGCCCAACGGCCCCCGGCAAAGCGTCGGGCCGGGCCACATTCATGGTCGGACCGCGATTGCTGCGACGGCGAACGGAAAACAACTCGCCACCGACGGTCCGGCCGCGTATGTGTTGAGCGAGTTGGGCAGCCGTCACTCCGATCACGCCATCGAGTTTCTCCAGCGACAGACGCGACCCGGCCGAGGCTCAAGCAAGCCATTCTTTTTGTATTACCCGTCCAATTCCAATCACGGACCTTACACCCCGGACCAATCGATTGACGGCAAGCCGGTCGCGGGGGCGGCGCGCACGAAGTCGGGCGATCCGATGGACGCGCGGCACGATTTTATTTACGAGAACGACGTGGCGCTGGGGCGATTGCTCGACTGGTTGGAAAGGACCGACGATCCACGCGACGCCGGCCGCAAGATGATTGAGACCACCCTGGTGATCTTTACCAGCGACAACGGCGCGGAAAAGAACAGTGACATTGCGACCGGACCGTTCCGATCGCACAAGGGATCGGTCTATGAAGGCGGCCACCGCGTCCCCTTCATCGCCGCGTGGGCCGCGGGAGGCATCGGAGACGGTGATGCGACGACGCCCGGCCGAACCTCTGACCAGCCCATCGGGCTCCAGGATCTGTATGCAACCGTCGCCGAAATCGTCGGTACCGACCTGCCAGACCTGAGACGCGGTGAAAAAGGCGCCGAGGACAGTTTCAGCGTCCTGGCTGCACTGCGTGGAGAATCGATCGCCGGCCGCCCGCCGTTGTTCTTCAACGATCACAAGGAAGCCAAGGCAGACCCGGCCGCGGTTGCCATGCGTCTTGATTCGCCCACGATCGACGGCACAACCTATGACGGGCAATGGAAACTGTTTTTTGATGCCCGTCTGTTGCGAGCCGGGCAAGCGCACCCGTATGAACTGTACAACTTGGCGGTTGACCAGTGGGAAACCAATGATCGGATCGCTGACCAGACGCTTCAGCCATTGATTCATTCCATGGCAGAGCAAGCGTTATTGCATCGCAACGCCGGCGGCCATCGCATGGTGCCGATTGCGACCACGAAGCGAACGACGATCGACTTGCACGCCGACGGGGCGGTTGCCAGGCAGGTCGACGGCAAGTCGGTCGCTGAAACGGTGGTCAACGTCGGAGACGCGCCATTGACGATGGTGATGGAAGCCGTTGTGGGCAAACAAGCGGTCGCGGAGCCGGCGTTCCGCGCGGGTGCGGTCGGCTTAGGGATCCGCGGCGGCCGTCCGGGCAAAGTCGATCAGCACGAAGCCATCGAAATTCGATTTGATCGGGATGTGATCGTGGAATCCGCCGCGATCGTGGCCGGGCAAGACGGTGTCTGCGGCGGGTTCTACCGAGTCGGCGAGGGGGCACCGTTGGCGATCTACTGCGTCGATGCCGACCTGGACGCCAAAGACCAGAGTGGTTTGCTGAGCGACATCGGGGTGCTGCAGGCCGGTGCGACGTTGCGATTGGACAGCAGCCCGCACTTCGGCGTCGAAGCCGCCGGCAGCTGGAGCCTGCAAAACCTGACCCTTCGGTTGATCGAACCGTAGGCTTTGGGCGACGTTCGATAGGGCCAAACTGTCTTTCGTTAGCGGCAGGGCGCGAGCCCTCCGGTCTTTCGAGCTGCTTTGCCGCTGCGACCGGACGGCTCGCGGGCTGTCGTTTTAGTCTGGATCTGCTGAGTCAATGGTGAGCCGTTGGCCGTAAGGCCTCGGGCAACGTCGCTGTGCCCGGCCGCTTACGCGTCGCGGCTCACAAAATCGACAGCCCGCTCGCGCCGTTCCGCTAACAAAGCCGTTCCGCTAACAAAAAACATTCGGAGCGAGCGGCGGTCGGTACCTGCCGGGGTCTTGCGTCAACAAGACCCGTTCAGGTTGATCGAGGAAGGTGGCGCAGAGGGCGGCAGGGGATTGGGCAATTCCTCTTCGTCGCCGGGGATTTCACCAGGGGTCAGGTGGGGCGACGCTTCGAGATGTTCGGCGTCCATCAGGCCGGCGACGCGTTGTAGGGTCGAAAGAATTTGCAAACGCTCCCACTCTTCCAGCGACGAGAGCGCGTCGCGAAAGCGGTCTTGAAGCAGCGAGGGCGAAGTCTGGAGGACCTGTTCGCCTTTCCGTGAAATCTCGATCATGACGGAGCGTTTGTCGTTGGCGCTCGGCTTTCGCAGGATCAGCTCTCGCCGTTCCAGTCGCTGCAAGATGCCCGACACCGTCGCTTGGCTGAGATGCACCGCGCGGGCGATCGCTTTGGGGGAGGCATTGCCGAGACGCTGGGTTTCTTGCAATACGGCCAGCTGTGGGCCTGTGAACCCGTGGCCGTTGACCAGTTTCCGAGAATGCAGATCGACCGCCCGAATGATCTGCCTGATCGCTGCCACGATCTGGTCCTCATGAGTCAACAAATGCTTCGGTCCCCAAGTTGATGAAACAAAACGCGTCTTCCGCCGGCGCTACTCAATTTAGCTCAATCGGCGTTGCGGGGAAATTTAGGGCCGGTTCAGGCGTCCAATTCGGCGGAAAAACGCGAGGTTGACGTCACCGGGCAGCCGTTCATAGACTCTCGCCGGAGGCAAAACTGCTTTCAACGCAAATCACTTTCTGGTAACCTGGATCGCTCGTCCAGAGCGGTCCGTCCGCAAGTTGACGATTTTTTTCCTAAGGCAACGACACATGGCGCCCGACGAATTCTTGCTCGAATACAAATCCCAAGACTACGGATCCGACCCCACGGAGGTTAGGTCAACGGACAACTACACCGATGAATATGTCCGGGGGTTCGTGGAGAAGTGGGATGAGTTGATTGACTGGCAGCAACGCTGGGAATCGGAGGGGGATTTTTTCATCGAACAGCTCAAGGCCCACGGGGTCAAGCGGGTGTTGGACGTGGCCACCGGGACCGGTTTTCACTCGGTTCGGCTGCTTGAGGCCGGTTTTGATGTGGTCAGCGTTGACGGCAGCCCCTACATGCTCGCGAGGGCATTTGAAAACGCCCGGCAGAGGGGTCGCGTGCTGCGGACCGTCCAGGCGGATTGGCGTTGGCTGAATCGGGACGTTTACGGCCGCTTTGACGCCGTGATCTGCCTGGGCAATTCCTTCACGCACCTGTTTGACGAGCGGGACCGGCGGAAGGCGTTGGCGGAGTTCTATTCGGCGTTGGTTCACGACGGGGTCTTGATTTTGGACCAGCGAAACTATGACGAAATGCTCGACCACGGTTTCAGCTCAAAGCATAAATATTACTACTGTGGCGAAAAAGTCTCGGCGGAGCCGGAGCACGTCGACGAGGGGCTGGCGCGATTTCAGTACTCGTTCGATGACGGGTCGGTTTATCACCTGAACATGTTTCCGTTGCGCAAGAATTACACGCGTGAGCTGATGCAAGAGGTCGGTTTCCAGAAGGTGGACACGTACGGTGATTTCCAGGAGACTTACCACGACCGCGAGCCGGACTTCTTCGTCCATGTTGCGTCGAAGAGATATGAGGGCACGCCACAATGAGCATGAGTTCAGAGACGGCCACGCAGGTCGCGCGGGAGTATTACAACAGTTCGGATGCGGATCATTTTTACTCCGAGATCTGGGGTGGCGAGGACATTCATATCGGGTTGTATGAATCCGACGATGAGCCGATCAAGGATGCCAGCCGGCGGACGGTCGACCATTTGCTCGAGCGGATCGGCGATTTGGACCAGCACTCAACGGTGGTCGACGTCGGGTCGGGATATGGCGGTGCGGCGCGGCGGATGGTGGAGCGCTTTGGTTGTCGCGTGGTGTGTGTCAACCTGTCGGAGACAGAGAACGCGCGCAATCGTCGGCTCAATGAGCAGGCCGGTGTGGCCGACCGGATCGATGTCGTCGACGGCAGTTTTGAAGAGCTGCCGTTTGAGGGCGGCAGGTTTGACGCCGCCTGGTCGCAGGACGCCATCTTGCACGCGGGCAATCGGCCGCGCGTCTTGGGCGAGGTGGATCGGGTCTTGAAGCCCGGCGGACGATTCGTCTTTACCGATCCGATGCAGTCGAACGATTGCCCCGACGGTGTGCTAGATCACATTCTGGCGCGGATCCACTTGGCCGACCTCGGTTCGCCAAAGTTCTATCAAGGCGTCGCGCGAGATTTGGGTTGGAAAGACTTGGGCTTTGAGGAGCTGACCGATCAGCTTGTCAATCACTACTCGCGTGTGCTCAGCGTGACTGAGGATCGTCAGTCGGACTTAAGCGGCAAGATTTCCGACGAGTACTTGGAACGCATGAAATCGGGGCTCCGGCACTGGGTCGATGGAGGCCGAAAAGGACACCTGAGCTGGGGCGTGTTTCTGTTCGGTAAGCCGTAAGCCGGTAAGCAATCAGCGGAAAGGAAGTGGGCTCGACCCGAGACCTCTTTTCCGCGCTATGCTGAGTTTAGCGGACCACTGCGGCGACAGGTCACTGCAGTCCCCCAATTTCAGGCACGTTCCATTTCCTTCACCAATTGATTCTTGAGCCATACGACCACTTCTCAACGCCCCACCACACCCCGTGCCGAGCAGATGCCGCGCGTGGTGATCGGTCCGCACTTTGAGATGCATCCGGTCGTTTTTCTATCAAGTGCTGCGATCGTGTTGGCGGTCGCCTTGCTGTGTTTCGTGTGGCCTGCCAACGAGTTGCAGGATGCGTTTGTTGCTGTGCGCAAGACGATCGCGGTCCATTTCGGATGGCTCTATGTCGCCTCGATGGCGTTCTTTTTTGGCTTTGCGATTTGGCTGGCGCTGGGCAAGTACGGACAGATTCGACTAGGGCGTGATGACGAGTCGCCGGAGTTCCGCCGGGGGTCGTGGTTCGCCATGTTATTCAGTGCCGGCATGGGCATTGGGTTATTGTTTTTCAGTGTGGCGGAACCGATCATCCATTACGAAACCACGCCGCCGGGTTTTGCCGATGGACTGGACCAGTCACGACTCTCGATGGCGGTCACCATTTTTCACTGGGGGCTTCACCCCTGGGCGCTCTACTGCGTTGTCGGCCTGGCGCTCGCCTACAGTGGTTTTCGTCGGGGGTTGCCACTGAGTTTTCGGTCGTTGTTGTACCCGGTCTTCGGCGATCGAGTTTGGGGGCGGCTGGGCGATCTGATCGACATCCTGGCGATCGTTTCGACGTTGACCGGTGTGGCCACGTCATTGGGGATCGGAGCCCAGCAGGTCAACGCCGGGCTGTCGCACCTGTTCGGGATCGGTTCGGGCATCGGTGTGCAGATGACATTGATCGCCGGGATCACCGCGATGGCAACCGCGTCGGTGGTCGTCGGATTGCACGGCGGGATTCGGCGTTTGAGCGAGTTGAACCTGGTGCTCGCGGCGACGTTGATGACGATGGTGGTGTTGGGCGTCGGCGTGTTCACGTACCTGGGTGCCGCGATCGAAAACACCGGCGCCTACCTGCAAACGCTGCCTTTTAATTCGTTGAGAACCGGGGCGTTCAACGAGCAGTCACAAACGTGGGTCAACGGCTGGACCGTGTTCTACTGGGCGTGGTGGATTTCATGGTCGCCGTTTGTCGGGATGTTCATCGCCCGCATTTCCCGCGGGCGGACGATCAAGGAGTTCGTGATCGGCGTGTTGCTGGTTCCCACCGCGGTGGGCATTGCCTGGCTGACCGCGTTCGGCACGACGACGCTGCGTCAATACACCGACCATGTGGAACGCTTGTCGAGCGATGCGGACTATGATCCCGGCCGCGAGCTGCCGAAGTACTGGGTCGGTGAAGTCGGCCCGACGGGCAAATGGGCTCGGCTCGCGTCGGGCGAGTTCAAGCGTGAGCAGCAACCCTTGACGGCGGTTGAATACTACCAAGCAGCAATCGTTACTCCGGACGGGCGGTCGAAGGTCGATACGTTGCCGACAGTTTTGTTTGTCATGCTGGAGGGATTGTTTCCCTTCGTTGTGATTCAAACGGTCGCGATCGGCATCGCCACGCTCTGCATCGTTCTCTTCTTCGTCACCTCGTCGGATTCTGCGTCGATGGTGATCGATATCATCGCGTCGGGCGGGTCTCGAAATCCACCCGTCGGAACGCGACTGTTCTGGGCGATCAGTGAAGGGCTGGTCGCCGCTGCACTGCTTTATGGCGGAGGCCTGGACGCATTGCAGGCCGCATCGATTGCGGCCGCACTTCCCTTGACGTTTGTCTTGTTGCTGGCCTGTTATGGGTTAGTGACTTCGCTTCACAGAGATTCTCGAATCTCTTCCTCACCACTTTCCTCCTAGGGAGACATGACGATGGAATGGTCAGATTCACTACACAAAACTTACGAAGTCAAGCAGATCGACGGCGACGGCACCGTGCTGGAGTCGTTTCCGGTGGATGCCAAAAGCGGCGAAGCGGCCGCGAAGCAGCTGGAAAATGTCGCCGACGGGACGGAGAAAATCGCCGTCTGCTTGGACGGCGACCCCATCAACGAGATGGGTGTCGACTATTGGCTTAAACGCATGCGACGCCGCTAGACGAGAAATCCGATTCGATGTGGATGTTAGGTCAATTCAACACTCGCCGAACTCGCCGAACTCGCCGAACGCGCCGCGGTGATCGGGCACTCACCTGCCCGCTGCTGCGTCGCGCGGTCGCGGCGGCGGTGTTGCTGATCGGATCTTCGATGATGGTTTGGGGCTCGGTTGCGATGGCGGCCGAGCCCGAGTCGGAGTCGCCGCCCGCGTTGGCGTTTGTCGAAACCCAGTTGGGCGTCTCGCGCGAAGGCTACTTCACGCTGGAGTGGTCGGCGGTGGAAGGGGCGGCGTTGTACCGCGTCCGCGACCGTGCCGATCAGATCGCGTATCAGGGCGTGGCGACCAAATCGTTTCAGTCCGGGTTGAGCGACGGGGTCTACCGTTTTTACGTCGAGGCGATCGGCGATGACGGAGAAATCCTTGCGACGTCCGCGGAGGCCGTGGCAACGGTCGAACATTGGCGGCTGGCTCCCTCCCTGGCCCTCTTTGCAATCGGAGCAATCGTTGTTGGCGGAATCGGCTTTGTGATCCTGCGAGGCCGTTGGATCGAAAAACAGATCGCAACCGGCGGCGACGATCGCACGTCGATGTTGCAAACCGAGGTCGAGTCGGGTGGGGAATCATGATGACCGCAGACGGTTGGGCCGAAGGAATCTTTGCCATCTTGTTGTTTTCTCAATCGGTTGATGCCGGCCGCATCCTCAGCCCGGAAGCCGGGTATGTGATGCTGCTGCTGTTCGGAGTGGCATGGATCGGGCTGGGCATCTGGTGGGGCCGCCGGGCGACGTCGTATGACGGATTTGCCGTGGCGGGCCGGAACGTCGGATTGGCCCTTGGCACGGCGACGGCGGTGGCCACTTGGGTGACCTCCAACACGACGATGCTGGCGCCGCAGTTCGCGCTGCAACTGGGCATTTGGGGTGCGTTGGCGTACTCGACGGCCAGTTTCGGATTGTTCGCGTTTGCTCCGCTGAGCGGCAGGATTCGCCGCTTGATGCCACACGGCTACACGGCGGTGGAGTTTGTCCGGCGTCGGTACGGGCGTCTGGGATCGATCCCGTTTCTGATCATCTCGCTGTTCTACGCAATGACGTGGTTGATCTCGATGGCGATGGCGGGCGGCAAATTGCTCAACGCGCTCTCGGGCATTCCGTATGAAGTCGGGATGACGGTCGTGTTAGCGGTTTGTGTGCTATACACGCTTTTCGGCGGCATGTATGCGGTCATCGGCACCGACTTTGTGCAAAGCATCATCATCCTGATCGGGCTGGTCGTCGTCGCGATTGCGGTGCTGCTGCATGTTGACATTGCGGACGTTCATCAACAGTTGCAAGACGATCGACCGATGCTGTTGTCGATCCTGTTTCCGGCGGCATTGATGGCGTTGTTCAATAATATGCTGTTTGGATTTGGAGAAATTTTTCACAGCAACGTGTGGTGGAGCCGCGCGTTTGCGATGCGTGAAGGGGTTGGACCCAAGGCCTATTTATTGGGCGGATTGCTGTGGTTGCCGGTTCCGATCGTCGCCGGTTTTTTGGGTCTGGCCGCCCCGGCGCTGGGGATCGGGGTCAGTCAACCCGACACGGTCGGCCCGTTGGTGGCTGCCACGCTGCTGGGCACCGGAGGCGCGTTGCTGGTGTTCGTGGTGGTGTTTTGCTCACTGGCATCGAGCATCGATAGCTTGTTGGCTGCGACGAGCGACCTGGTCGTCAACGACATCGCCGAACCGCTGGCGAAGCGGATCAGTGGCACGCCTGCCACCGACCCGGTCAAACGGCGTTGGTCGTTGTTCGCGATCATTGGGTTGGGGGTAGTCACGTGGTGCGTCGCTTATCCCAATATCGGCACCCTTGCGACGGTTTTGTTTTTTGCCGGACCGATGGTGGGCAGTTGCATTTGGCCGATTGTCGGTGGCCTGTATTTTCGTCGATCCAGTCCGATCGCGGCCTGTATGGCGATGGTGGTCGGCACGTCAATCGGGTTGGTGGCGTACTTTATGATCGGTTGGTTTGTCGCCTCGCTGGTCGGAGCGGCGACATCGGGGCTGGTATTTTTCATCGGGATGTATTTGTACCCCGATGACTTTGATTTCCGATCGTTGTCTCATTTGCCCGGTCCGCCGCTTGCGGCCCGACCGGAAGACGGCCCCATCGACCCCAGTGAACGAATTGGTATGGTTGGAGATATTTCCAGCGGAGGTGAAACGCGATGATGTTCCCCCTCTGGTTTCTGGAGTTGATTGTGGTGGGTGGACTTACGCTATGTGGCGTGGGTGCGGCGGCACTCATTGTGTTTTGGATCCTCGACTTTAAAGAAAAAAGAATCTGGTAGACCCGTACAGATGATGAACACGACACAAAGGCGCCGTGCGTTGACGGAGTTCGCGACCAATTCGAAAGGCCGCAAGTTGGATCCCAAGGATCTGCTCACCCACACCGACATGCAAGTCGACTGGGAGACGCTTGCCAAGCTTGCCGGCACGTCGATCGTCAATCCGCGGCAATTCGACCGCGAGACCGTGGTGGCGATCGCCCAGTTGGCCGCGTTGTTGGAAACGCGGAACGTGGAGATGAAGAAGCCGCTGGACGGGAAAATCGCGATCACGGCGTTTTTCGAAGCGAGCACACGGACGCGATTGTCGTTCGAAAGCGCGGTGCTTCGATTGGACGGAAAGGTCCTATCGGTTCCCGACGGGCAAGTCACCGGCATCGCCAAGGGGGAGTCGTTGGCCGACATCGGCGAGATGTTCAATACCTACGGCGATGTCGTCATCATGCGGCATCCTGAAACCGAAAGTGTCGAGGAGATTCAAAAGAATCTCGAGCGTCCGCTGATCAATGCCGGCAACGGCAGCGGTCACCATCCGACGCAGGCATTGCTGGACTGGTACACGTTGCTGAAATGGCGGCCGGAGTTGAGCGACCCGTCGTGCCCGAACGACAAGAAGATTCATTTGGGGATCGTCGGCACGCCGGGATCGATGCGAGCGGTCAAGAGTTTTCTGCGTCTGTCGCTGATGTTCGTCGATGCGGTCTCCAAAATCACGTTGGTTTCCGAGATGGCCGACCCGGTCGGGTTGGATTTGACTGAGCCGATCGAAGAGTCGCCGATTCCGATCGAGATCACCAATGACGTTCAAGACGTCTTGCCCACGCTGGACGTCGTCTATGTCAACTCGATCGCGTTTCTCGGTGACAGTTACCGGAATTTGGACAGCCGGTACGCGTTGGACGCGTCGTGCAAGTTGCAACCGGGTGCGGTGATCATGCATCCGCTTGCCCGCAACGAGGAGCTATCCGAGGATTTGGACGAAACCGAACACAACCTTTATTTCGCCCAAGCCGCGGGCGCCGTGTTCGTCCGGCAAGCCGTGTTGGCCTCCGTCCTGAATCGGCTGGACCGGATTTCGGAACTTTGCTAACGACACCACGATAGAGATTAATACGGAAGGCACCCATGTGCGGAATCACTGGATTTTGGAATCCCGCGCGGACGAACGAGCGCGAGCTGCGTTTCACGCTGGACCAAATGTTGGACGTCTTGGACCACCGCGGCCCCGACGAACGGGGCAGCAAGTTTTTCCTCGACCAAGGTCTCGCCCTCGGGCACACCCGTCTGTCGATCATCGGCTTGGATCACGGGCACCAACCGATCGAGACCAGCGACGGTGACTACGCGGTCACGGTCAACGGTGAACTGTATGGTTACAAACGCGAACGAACTCGACTGGCGTGCCAGTCGCTCGTCAGTGACGGAAAGAGCGACAGTGCGATCACGCTGCCGTTGTATCTCCGGCACGGCTTGTCCTTCGTCGAACGGTTGCGTGGAGAATTTGCGATCGTCTTGTACGACCATCGCGAGAAACGTTTGATTCTGATCCGAGATCGATTCGGCATCAAACCGCTGTACTACGCCGTCAAGGACGATGGAGTGGTGTGGGGATCGGAGGTCAAGTCGATCCTCAAACACCCCAGTGTCGTTCCGCGACTGTGTCCCAAGGCTGCGATTCACCAGATGATGCAGGTCATGGTTCCCGGAACGACGGCGTTCGAAGGCGTTCAAGCGCTACAGCCCGGCCACATGCTAATCGTCCAACGCGTGGGCGATCGATTGGTGACCGAATCGAAGCGTTGGTGGGATCTGGAATTTCCGACGTCTCACGAATCGGGTGCCGATCCACAGGAGTATGTCCAGGGCGTTCAGGACCGCTTGATCGACGCGGTCGCCACTCGCTTGGAGGCCGACGTGCCGGTGGGCTGTTACCTGTCCGGCGGCATCGACAGTTGTTCGATTTTGGGGCTGGCGACGACGCTGCAGCAATCGCCGGTCAAGGCGTTCACGATCGCATTTGACAGTGATGAATACGACGAATCGAACATCGCCAAGTTAATGGCCGAGCGTACCGGTGCGGAGCAAGAGTTGTTGCGGTTGACGGAAAAGGAACTCTACGGGCCGGCGTTCGAGCGGGCGACGTGGCACGCCGAGCGGACGTTTTACAACACCCTGGCGGTGGCGAAGTGGCACATGAGCCGACGCGTCCGGGCCTGCAACTACAAGGCGGTCATCACCGGTGAAGGCTCCGATGAATTGTTCGGCGGCTATCCGTTCTTCAAACGTGATTGGCTGGGACGCGAAAAAGGGGAAGGGGGGCTTTTTGCCGGAGCCATCTTGGCCGAAGAGGACCAGTTGCACCCGGCTTGGCAAGATCTGTGTGGTTTTACGCCGTCGTGGATTCAGCCCTGGATGCTGACGCTGCGTGCGGCGCGTGCGCTGCTGTCGGACGAGTTGATCGATTTGTTGGAGACCTACGACCCGGTCGCCGAAGTCGCCGCGGCGATTGACCCCGAACAGGTTCGCGGCAGACACCGTTTGGACATCTCGCAATACACTTGGAGCAAGACGATGCTGGAAGGCCAGATCCTGACCTGGGGCGGCGACCGAATGGACATGGCCAATAGCATGGAAGCCCGACCGGCGTTCTTGGACCACCATCTGGCCGAGTACGCGGTGACAATTCCGCCGGACATCCGCATCCGTGACGGCATCGAGAAATGGGTGTTGCGCGAAGCGATGGTCAACGTCTTGCCCAAGGAACTTTACGAACGAAAGAAGTTCGCGTTCATGGCACCGCCGGCGCACACGGATCCCGTCAAACGAAACGCCGTGCAGGAGATGATCGATCACTGGTTGACGCCGACTCGCGTGAACGAGCTGGGGATCTTGAACCACGAACGTGTTGATCAATTCATTTCCCAGGCATGGCGCGAAACCGATGGCACGATTGCGCGTCGAAATGACATTCTGATGAACCACGCGTTGCAACTGCACATGTTGCAGGGGCAGTACGTCGAAGGCATGCCGCTGCCGACGGTCGACTAACGATGAGAACTCCATGGACTTGAGCGTTAACCTAGAACGAATCAAAAACGACATCCACGAACTTGCCGAAATCGGTCGCTGTCGCGACGATCGTGGCATTTACCGAATGGCGTTCACCGATGCGGACATGGAGGGGAAACGCTGGCTCAAGGATCGGATCGAACAAGCCGGGTTTGAGCCTCGAACCGACGGCGCCGTGAATGTTTCGGCCGAGTTATCGGGGTCGACCGACGAGCCGAGGATCTTGGTCGGGTCGCACATCGACACGGTGCCGTGCGCCGGAGCGTTGGATGGGACGCTGGGCGTCATCGTCGCCTTGGAATGTCTGCGTTGTCTTCACGAGCAGGGCGTCGTGCCGGAACGCACGATTGAATTGATCGCGTTCAGCGACGAAGAAGGACGATTCGGCGGGATGTTCGGGTCCCAGGCAGTCTGCGGACAATTGAACCCCGACGTGTTGGCAACGCTCTCGGATTTGGACGGCGTTCTGCTGGGCGACGAACTGCGGCGGCATGGATTTGATCCCCGCGGTGCGCTCGATGCGGCGCGCGATCCCGAGACGATTGCGAGCTATTTGGAGTTGCACATCGAGCAAGGCCCGGTGCTCGATCGCGGTCAAAAATCGGTGGGAATTGTCGACGAGATCACCGGATTGTTTACCTGGTCGGTCTGTCTGAAGGGCGAAGCGAATCACGCCGGAACGACGCCGATGGAGATGCGACACGACGCCTTCATGGGCTTGGCCGACTTTGCCTCCGCCATCCCCCGGATCTTGGACGAAAACGGCAGCGCGCGAAGCCGCGCCACGATCGGCAAGGCGCAGATTTTACCGGGTGCGGCGAACACGGTTCCGGGGATCGTCGAGTTTTCGCTGGACGTGCGGGACACCAGTCCGGAAATCCTGGCCGATCTGGGCAACGCGTTTCGCAAAGCGCTTTCGGCCATCGCTCGTCGCCGGAACCTGATGTTCGAATTTCAGCAAAAGAGTTACTTGCCGCCGGTCGCCGCCGACCCCGGGATCGTCAAACGGTTGCTCCGCCAAGCCGAACAGTTGGAACTGACGCATCTGCAAATGCATAGCGGGGCGGCCCACGACGCGCAAATCATGGGTAGTATGGTTCCGGTTGGCATGATTTTTGTTCCCAGCAAGAATGGACAGAGCCATTCGCCGGCCGAATGGACCGCCTGGACGGACATTGAAGCCGGGGCAAACCTGATGCTGTACTCCCTGATGGATCTGGCCAAATCGATTTCAACGAACTGACGAAACACGACCCATGAACCGAGACGAAAACGAACCGTACGCTTCCCCGTTGCTCGATCCCTCCCACGTCGATCCGCTTCGGGATGTCTATCACGAGGCCATCGTCGACAATCCCGAGCGGCAGGAATTGCTGGTCGAGGGGCACACGGCGCTGCTGTGCATCGATATCCAGTACCTGGACGCGGCACGAGGGCACGGAGTCTTTCGTGATGCCGAAAACAGCGGCGTTCCGTTGGAGGCCCAGGAATACTATTTCGACCGACTCGACCGGCTGGTGCTGCCAAACGTGAGACGGTTGCAGGATGCGTTCCGCACTCGCCAATTGGAAGTGATTCACACGCGTATTCAGGCACTGACACGTGACGGTCGTGACCGCAGCAAAGGGCATCGCCGGTTGGGATTGCTGGCCGCACCGGGGTCACGTGACGCGGACTTTTTGGAGATGGTGGCGCCGGACGAAGAGCGGGACGAGATTGTGATCAACAAAACGGCCAGCGGAGTGTTCTCGTCGACCAATCTGCATTATGTCTTGAATAACATGGGGATTGAGTCGCTGATGGTCGTCGGTGTGTACACGAACGAGTGCGTGGAAACGACCGTCCGCGACGCCTGTGACCTGGGATACTTGGTGACCGTCGTCGAAGACTGCTGCGCGACGGTGACGCCGGAGTTGCATGAAGCGTCCTTGGCGACATTGTGCGACCGCTACGCCCGCGTGGCGCGTTTGTCGGACGTCTTGAAGACCATCCGCACGGCGCTGCCCTCAGAAACACCGGTGGATGCTTGACCCACACCACGGATTGCGAACCCGCTGCAGCACGAAACGCGGTGAATTGCTGATCGAACGAAGAGGTTGTTGCCTGACCGCGGTGCGTCCGCAATCTGGCAGCATGCCGCCGTCATGGCACACTCGACGATCGGAACGATCGATTACAATCGGGCCTGTCAGGCATTCGATGCCCTTCGATTTCGCAGTTCCCCCCTCGCGACCGAATCATGCATTTTTCCACCAAACTGATCGCGATCGCTGCGTTTGTGGCCATCGCATTGATGCAAACGACGCCGATTGATGCGGCCACGGCACGCCCGAACCTGGTCTTCATCATCGCCGACGACTGCACCTTTCGTGACATCGGATGTTATGGCGGCCAGGCGCACACGCCCCACCTCGATGGCTTGGCCGAACAGGGCATGAAGTTCACGCGCTGTTTTCAGGCCGCGCCGATGTGCTCGCCGACCCGACACAACATTTACACCGGTCTGTACCCGGTCAAATCGGGAGCGTACCCGAACCACACGTTTGCCGAGCAAGGGACGAAAAGCATCGTCCACACTCTGAAACCCTTGGGGTATCGCGTCGCATTGTCGGGCAAGACGCACATCGGCCCGAAAGACGTTTTTCCCTTCGAGTACAGCGGCAAGAGCAACAACCCCGACATGGAAGCGGTCGATCAATTGCTTTCCCAGTGCGGTGAGTCTTCCACTCCGTTTTGTTTATTTGCCTGCTCCAATGAACCGCATTCGCCCTGGAACAAGGGCGACGCCTCACGCTATCCGCCGGAACAAGTGGAGTTGCCGCCGTATCTGGCGGACACTCCCGTGATGCGGGAAACCTTCAGCCGCTATCTGGCCGAGATCACGTATTATGACAGCCAAGTCGGACAGATCTTGGAATTGATCGACAAGCACAAGATGCGTGACAACACGCTCGTTGTGGTGGTATCCGAGCAGGGCAATTCGTTCCCCTTTGCCAAGTGGACGTGCTACGGCAATGGGCTTCAGTCGGCAATGATCGTTCGTTGGCCGGGTCACGTGAAAGCCGGTTCGGTGACTGATGCGATGGTGGAATACGTCGACGTGGCGCCGACGTTTGTCGAAGCCGCCGGAGGGACGCCTGCGGACGTCTTGGACGGCAAGAGCTTTGTGCCCGTACTGACCGGCCAAGCCGACACGCACAAAAAGTTTGCTTACGGCATCATGACGACGCGAGGCATCATCAATGGCAGCGATGCGTTCGCCATCCGCACCGTGCGAGGTTGGCGTTATCGGTTGGTTTGGAACCTGAACCACGAAACGAAGTTTACCAACGCCTGCACCAAGGCAGACTACTTTCAATCCATGATCCAAGCCGCTCAGGCCGGTGATGCCCGAGCAGCCGAACTGGTCCAAAAGTATCACTACCGACCCGAGTTTGAGCTGTTCGATTGTGAAACCGATCCCTTGGAAATGAATAACATTGTCGACGATCCTAAATACGCCAAAATCGTGTCGCGATTGAAGGGCGAGTTGACCGATTGGATGAAATCGCAAGGTGACCAGGGAATCCAAACCGAGCTCGACGCGATCCTGCATCAAGGCAGGTACAAAGGCATGTCCCGCGAGGAAGCTTATGAAGCCTATCGCCAACGGGAAAAGAAGGCAAAGCAAGGGGATGGGAAACGAGCCAAGGGTAAGAGACGCAACACCCGATAGGTCGATTGGGGTGGGTGGCGTTTGGCTTTCGTCTTCGTAGGTGAGGATTGATGATGAAACAGCTTGCGATTGGGACTGCGGTTTTTTGTTTTGCTTTGGCTTGTGTTGTGAACGCGGAGGCTGACGCGGAGCAAGCCAAGCCGCCACAGTTCTTCGTGGCTCCGATCGAAACCGAAGTGCAACGTCGAGAGATTTCGGGTGGGGCGAGAGCGTATGCGGTTGTCAACTGCAACGCGTTTCTGGTTGGCTCTCAATTTGACCCAGATGCCTTTGACACCACGTCGCTGGTGTCGGAATTGCGCACGCTTGCCGATGCGGATGCTGGTCCGTTGAAACTGATGGTGCGATTCCACCGTGGCGGTGACATCGCAAGGCCGACGCGATTGGAGATCAAAAACCATCTCAAGCAGCTTTGCGAACTAGCCGGTTTCGGATCGGTCAACGCAGTCGAGATGGATACATCGGTCAGCTGGGACGAATTCTACGAGCCGCTGAAAGATTGGAACGAGACCAAGTCGGTGATCGAGACGGTGAAGAAAGATCGGCTGGTCAACGTCTACCCGCTTGGCACGAAGCTGTCTCGGATCGCAATCGGTAATGCCGACTGTGTGGTTGAGATCAAGCAACCCATTGATGGTCGGCAGAAGGATTTGTCACCAGAACTTCAGTCGGCGATTCGCGGTGCGATTGAATCCGTTGGACCAGGGTTGAAGAAGGAGAAGGTCCTTTTCCGAGTGCAAAGTACGGACGCCGGCAGAGAGCTGGTGGAACAGATCTTTGATGCCCGGCGTCCGCCGGTGATTCCGGAGAACGTGAAAGATGGTCCGCTGTTTGATTTCCTTCAGTCTCAGCGAAAACAATATCGTCCCTCGCCGGCGATGAAGCTGGCGCGTGAATTGGGATTCGAACAGATCAGCTACGCCCATTCGCCGGGAGGTGGAGCGCCGGAGAAATTGATGGGGCATCCGGTTCCCAATTTCGAGTTGGATCGGGTGGGCGGTGATCGTTTGGAACTGAGACGGTTTCTTGATGGACGGCCAGGTTTGGTGACCTTCTGGGGCGTTGCTTGCGGACCGTGTCGCCAAGAGGCCCCACATCTCACCCGATTGCATCAAAAGTACAGCGACAGTTTCGCAGTCGTCGCGGTCAACGGATATGACGAGGCGTCTGACGCGGTAGCCAAGTTTGCGAGGCAGAACAAGCTGGAGCATCCGATCGTGGTCGGCGGTGGGGAGGTCGCTTCGAAAGCCTACTTCGTCGGTGCTTACCCGACGACCTTCTTTGTCGATCGCAACGGAACGGTGGTCGATTACAAGGTGGGATTCGATTCCGCGGAAGAACTCGAACGCCGCATAGGTGAGTTGGTCGATCGTACTCGGAAAAGCGGTCTCTGAAGGCTAGACACCAACGATTGCTCCATGCCGTGTTGTTGGCGTTTTGGTGAATGGCCCGATTAACACGGATCGGTGGCCAGGTAGGCCTTCATCACTTTGGCGACTGCGGCGACGGATGCCCGTAGTTTGGTCACGCACTCGGCGGCTTCGTCGAAGGGGCCCTCGTCTTGGACCGACCTCAATTCCTCCGCGATTTCAGACGTTTCTGCCGCGCCGACGCTGCGTGACGCTCCGCAGAGTGTGTGTCCGGCGCGCCGCACGCCTTCGCCGTCGCCCGCCAAGATTGCTGATTCGATCTGCGACAACAGCATTTCGCTTTCGTCCAGATACATGCCCAGCAATTCACGCAACAGTTCGTCATTGCCGGCGACCATGGTGCGGACGGGCTCTAAGTCATAATGGTCCACTTTTTCGGCGGTGCAGTCGGCGTCTGGTTCGGTTTCAGTTGAATCGGTTTGGGTGGCGGACGAATCGGCGTCAGCGGTGAGAGCGACATCCGCATTGACCGAACCCTGACTCAGCGAATCCTCGGTGGCGGATTCATCGGTCGGTGCGTCGCCGGCGGCGGGAGACTGGAGGACTTTGAGGAGTTTTTCTTTGAGGATGCTGATCCGAATCGGTTTGGCAACGTACTCGTCCATCCCGACTTCGAGGCATTTTTCCCGGTCACCCTTCATGGCGTGTGCGGTCATGGCAATGATAGGAATGTGGCCTCCGGATTTCGTTTCGATTTCACGGATCGCTTCGGTGGCGGCGAATCCATCCATGACGGGCATTTGGACGTCCATCAGCACGACGTCGAAGTGATCGTTTTGGAATGCTTCGACCGCCTCGGCGCCATTGTTGGCCACGGTCACTTGATGACCGAACCGGGTGAGCACACCGATCGCCAGTTTTTGATTGATCGCGTTGTCTTCGGTCAACAGCACTTTAAGGTGACCGATTGATTCGTGAATGGGCTCACTGAAATCGTAGTCGGGCGTGTCTTCGGGTGCCGTCACGCCCAAGGTTCGCACGATCGCATCAAACAATTCGGATTGCTTGACGGGTTTCATCAATCGTTCAGAGATGTCCAGTCGATCGCGCAGTGCGTCTTCGCCCTCGCGGCCGCCACTGGTCAAAATGATGATCGGCGTGTCAGAAACAGTTGGGTCTCGCCGCACCTGTTCGATAAAGTCATACCCGCTCATTTCGGGCATGTGCACGTCACTGACGACCAATTTGCAAGGTTCGTTGCGTTGCTCGGCTTCACGTAGCAATTCGAGTGCGGATTCTCCGGAGTCGGCGAGGACGGGGACCATCCCCCAGTTGCCGAGCATTTCCTGGAGGATCTTTCGGTTGGTCGTGTTGTCATCGACGACCAGGACTTTCGAGCCGCCGACGTAGACGAGTCCGGTCGTCGCGTGGGCTTCGGTGCCGTTGGGGGCCTGACGCAGATGGATGTTGAAGGTGAATTGGCTGCCTTGGCCGACTTCGCTGTCGACCGAGATCGCTCCGCCCATCAAACCGACCAGGCGGGACGAGATGGCAAGCCCCAGTCCGGTGCCGCCGAAGCGGCGTGTGACCGAGGTGTCGGCCTGTTCGAATTCTTCGAAGATCGCATTGCAGCGGTCTTCCGGGATCCCGACTCCGGTATCGCGGACGCACAGTTGCAATTCCAGTTCTTCGTCGGTTTGCGAGACGAGCTCGACTTCGACAAACACTTCGCCCTGTTCGGTGAATTTGATGGCATTGCCGACCAGGTTGACAATGATTTGGCGCAGGCGTCCGGGGTCGCCGCAGAGGTAGCGTGGGATTGCGGGATCGACGCGGAAGGCGAGTTCCAAGCCTTTCGCGTGAGCCTTCAGTCCCAGCGTCTTCATCGTATCGCCGAGACTTTCGCGGAGATCGAAGGTTTGCGATTCGATCTCAAGCTTGCCCGCTTCGATTTTGGAGAAATCCAGGATATCGTTGATGACCGCCAGCAGCGATTCGCCTGATTCTTGGACCATGGACAGGAAGTTGCGTTGGGTTGCATCCAGGCGTGTGTCCAGCACCAGGTCGGTCATGCCGATGATGGCGTTCATCGGCGTGCGGATTTCATGGCTCATGTTGGCCAGGAAATCGCTTTTGGCCCGATTGGCCTTGTCCGCCACCTCCTTGGCCTGCATCAGTTCTTTTTCGAACTTCTTTCGTTCGGTGATGTCGTGTCCGATTCCGACCACGCCGATGACTTCGCCGTCGGGGCTGCGGAGCGGTACTTTGGTCGTCAACAACCAGAGTTCTTCGCCATGGTCTCCGTGGTGTGACTCTTCGCGGTCCAGCAACGGTTCGCCGGTCCGCATGACGTTTTGATCGTCCGTCACGTAGTTACACGCCATTTCCGGAGGTGAGTAGTCGTAGTCCGTTTTGCCGATCAGATCATCGGCGGATTCGAGCCCCAGCAACTGAACGAGAGAGGCGTTGGCGGTGATGAATCGGCCCGCTCGGTCTTTGACGTAGATCAAATCGGGGACGTTATTGATGATCGTTTTCAGCAGGTCTCGTTCGCGAGAGAGTTCCTCTTCGGCTTTCTTTTGTTCGGAAACGTCGCGCGAGATCCCGAAGGTGCCGACGATCTCACCGTGCAGGTCTCTCAGCGGAACCTTGGTGGTGCTGCACCAGGTGTCCTCGCGATCGGTGTAGGTTTCACGTTCAATCTTGGCCAAAATGGTTTCGCCGGTTTCCATGATGCGACGTTCATCGGCGAGCGCTTCCCGGGCATGTTCGCGGCCGAAGAAGTCCGCATCGGATTTGCCGATCGCTTGTCGAGGATCATCCAGGCCGAGTTTCTTGGCGCAGCTGCGGCTGAGTCGAATGAAGCGGCTGTCACGATCCTTGAAATAGACGGCGTCGGGAACGGTATCGAGCAGGATGGAGAGCAAGAATTTTTCGTACTCGACCTGATGCTCGGCGTTCTTCTGATCGGTGATGTCCCAAAACATCACCTGGATTCCGACCACTTCGCCGCTGACGTCGTGAACGGGCGCCTTCCAGACTTCGACGTGTTTCAGGTTGCCGCCGGAATCTTGGTGGCGTTCGACATTGTGGTGCAGTTTGCCGGATTCGATCACCTGCCGGTCGTCAGCCAAGTATTTCTTGGCGAGGTCTGCGGGGAATAGATCGAAGTCGGTCTTCCCAACGATGGCGGGGGCCGAGACACCCATCACTTCGCAGGCCAGTTCGTTGGCGTATTGCAATCGACCACGCAGGTCTTTGCGTAGCACGCAGAGCGGAAGACTTTCGACCAGCGAATGATACACCGCCTCTGAGTCTCCCAGCGATCGGCTGAGATGTCGTTGTTCAGTGATGTCGTGACTGGCACCGAAGAGCAGCGGTTCCTGAGCGAGGTCAGGGGCCAAGAGGACCGTTTCATGGATCCAGACCGTGGTGCCGTCGGCGACCGCCAGTCGGTAGTCGTATTCCGCCTGTTCCGTTTTTTCCAAATCCCTCCAGATCCCGGCAACGACGGCTCGGTCGTCAGGATGGATCAGCTCGAGCCGCGCGTTGGGATTGGCGAGTAGTTCGTCAGCGGATCTGCGAAAAACCGTCGCCGAGGCGGGATCGATCCATTGGAACCGTGGCTCGTCCGAGGACGCGGTCCATCGGCACTCGCTGGACCGTTGCAACAAACGCTCCGGGATGGCAGGAAATGTGCCCGAATCGAGTTCAGCGTTG
Organism: Stieleria sedimenti; assembly: GCF_025060895.1. GTDB lineage: Bacteria > Planctomycetota > Planctomycetia > Pirellulales > Pirellulaceae > Stieleria > Stieleria sedimenti. Next base: position 49,698 of record NZ_JANZKV010000034.1, read on the forward strand.
TTTGAAGCACTTCCGATTTCTGCATTTGCCATGGCGTCTAACCAGCAAAGTGGGGGACGACTCGATTTAACTCCATCATAGCCGCTTCAGTCCTAGATGGCGGGCAAATACGGTCCGATCGATCGAGCTGCCCAAGAAAAGCTGGACCTGGACCGGATGATGAGTAATCATGGTGCGGATTGCCAAAATACCATTTCTGCAATGAAGAGCCACACAACGATGATGCGATCTTGGAGGCCTGCCGCGTGCCGGCCGATGTTCCTGTTTGTCTTGCTACTGACCGTGTCGATCCCTGCCGGCTATGCAGAGGACACTGCCGCGGACACTGCCGCATCGTCCGATGACACCGCCGATGCGACGGTCAAATTGGATGGCACATTCGAAGCCATCCGACAATTCGAAGTCACCGCGGACAACGAGCATTTGACGGATTTGGTGATCGAGCGAATCGTCCCCTCCGGGACGAACGTGACCGACGGGCAGACGCTCGTCTGGTTCGAAACCGAACCGCTCGATGACAAGATTCGAAGCGCTGAATCAGATCTCGCGATCGCCCGACTGGAGTTGAAATCTGATGAGTTTGCCAACGAGCAGTTTCTGAAACAACAATCGCTCGACAAAGCCAAGGCACGGCGGACTCGGGATGAGGCGCAACAGAATTACGACAACTATCAACGGGTGGACCGCGAGCGGGCCATCAAGCAGGCGAAGTTCTCGCTCGAGTCCTCCCAGTTTGCGCTCGAGAGTGCCACCGAAGAGTATCGGCAACTCGAACAGATGTACAAAGAAGACGACTTGACCGAAGAGTCGGAGGAGATCGTGTTGCGTCGGGCCAAGCGGGCGATGGAGTCGGCCCAATTCTCACTCGATCGCGCCCAGCTTCAGCATGATCGAACCATCAAACAGTCGATCCCCCGCGACGACGCCAATCAAGAAGAAGCCTTGGCACGCGCCGTCATCGAGTATGAAAAAACTCTCCACGCGATGGGCATCGATAAACAGAAACGCGAGCTCGAATTGCAACGCAAACGCATCAAGCTGGAACAGCAGGCAGAAAAGTTTGACGAGATGCGAGCCGAGCGGAAGAAGGTCGTCCTGAAGTCAGGGCTGGACGGAATCTTCGTTTACGGAACCGTCACGCGGGCCAAGCTGCCGGCCAAACCGGTCGAACTGAAGAAGGACACAAGTGTCAGCGGTAAACAAGTGATCGGCACGGTGCTCGACCCCGCCAAATTGCAGGTGCGTGTCGAATTGCCCGAAGCGCAATTGAAAGCGGTTCACGTCGGGGACCGTTGCAAGATCGTTCCCAAGGGAATCGCCGATTCGGAGCTGGACGGTGTCGTCAAATCCATCGGAATCGTGCCCCTGACCGCCGGGAAGTACGACTGCATCGTTTCCCTGCGTGGCAAAGCCTTGGCCGACGTGCTGCCGGCGATGACGTGTGAGTTGCAGTTTCCTCAGGCGAACCCAAAGGCTGCCGACGGCGCCGAGAACAAGGACGAAGCAACGAAATGAGATGCTTGTCGCGACGTTGTTTCGTTGCCGTAGCAGTCTTGATGCTGTTGCAGGCGGAAGGTCATCCCCAAGAAACGGTTCGGATCGGGGACGAAGTCCGACCGTTGCCGGTGGTCGAGCCGACCGAGCCGGAGGAGTTGCAGGCCGCGATTGAACGTGGCGTCCAATTCTTGATCGACGACCAGAACCCCAACGGGTCCTGGGGGTCGCCGACGAAGACCAAGGGGTTGAACATTTACGCGCCCGTTCCCGGTGCGCACCACGCGTTTCGCGCCGGAACGACGTCGTTGGCACTTTCGGGATTGCTGGAAGTCGCCCCCGATGACCCCAAAACCCAGACGACGATTGACCGCGCCGAAGCGTGGTTGTACGAGCACCTCGGATCGCTCCGCCGAGCCAGCGGCGACGCGATCTACAACGTCTGGGGGCACGCCTATTCGATCCAGGCACTCGTCCGGTTGCACGGGCGACATGCCGGCGAGACCGAGGCTCAGGAAAAGATTGTCGCAATGATCCGCGATCAATTTGACATGCTGCAGCGCTACGAATCGGTGGACGGCGGCTGGGGGTACTACGATTTCAGGTACCAGTCCAATCAGCCCACATCGAGTTCGATCAGTTTCGTCAACGGCGCCGTGCTCATCGCCTTGGCCGAGGCGCGAGAAATCGGAGTGCAGCCCCCTAAGCGAATGGTCGATCGAGCCATTGCGGCGACCAACCGTCAAAAGAAGTCGGATTTCAGTTACCTGTACGGCGAGTATCTCAAGGACCGGCCGGCACGCGAAATCAATCGTCCGGGCGGCAGTCTGGGTCGGACACAGTGCTGCAACGCCGCGCTCCGGGCCTGGGGTGACAAGACGGTGACCGATGACGTGATCAAGACGTGGCTGTATCGCTTGTACGTCCGCAATGGCTGGCTGGACATCGGACGCAAACGGCCGATTCCCCACGAGTCATGGATGCAAGTCGCGGGGTATTTCTACTACTTCGGACACTATTACGGAGCCGTGTGCTTGGACCAATTGCCCGCCGAACAACGGGCGCCCTATCAAGCGATGTTGGCGAAATTGATCTTGGACCGTCAAGAAAAGAACGGGTCGTGGTGGGATTACCCGCTGTACGATTACCACCGTCCCTACGGCACCGGGTTCGCGCTGATGACGCTGCATCGGTGTAAGGCCGTCGAGGGGGAGAGGGCAGGAAAATAGCGGGCAGAAAAATAGGGCGGACGAAGAGAGACAGGAATATGGGTGACAAGAAAATGGTGTAGGAGCGGATGAGGCTCGATGGCCAAATGTGTCTCAGCAGGCCTGAATCGGACAGACTACATTTTCTTGCCCCCCCTTTATTGTCCGGTTTCACACCCCTGTTTTTCTGCCCACCCTTTTTCTGCCATCCCGTCCCCGGCGACGATCATTAAAGATTCAATTCAACGGCGCGATGCTGGGCGGCGGATTGATAACAAGCATCGACCAGTGCCATTGTGGCCAGGTTGTCTTCGCCGCTGAGGGCCGGATCGACTCCGTTTTCCAACGCCACCAACAATTCGGCCATCGGTCCCAGGAACGCATCGGGGAACCAGACCTCGTCCCAGCGCGGACGGTGCCAGGTGCCAGTCGATGTCGTGCTGTACTGAAGTGTGCTGGGCGTCCGCTGGGGATACTTCGGCCACCCGATGTCGCCGAGCGCCAGGCCTTGGGTGCCTTCGACGCGATAGGTGATGCCGATGGCCTCGGCGGCCCCCTCGCGGACCGGTCCGGCCCAGACGTCGTCACAGATCATGCAGCGCAAGCCCGATGCGTATTCCAAGATGTACAGCCCGATCCCATCGGTGTGTTTGAACTTGGTGCGTGGATCGGTACGAAAGCTGGCATAAACTCGCTGCGGATTGCCGAACCAAAAACGCATCGTGTCCAAATGATGGATCGACAAGATTCGGCACGTGACCCAGCCCTGTCGTTCTTGCCAGGGCATCCAGTGGGGGATCGCACGGGTGTCGATTGTTGCCAGGACCGGATCACCTAAATCGCCCCCTGCGATCAGGTGTCGACAGGCTCGAACGGATTGGTCGTAGCGCATGTTTTGGTTGACACACAGGGTCATGCCGGCCTCGCGGCACAATCGAACGATCTCTTTGGCTTGATCGAGACAAACGCCGAGCGGCTTTTGTGCCAGGATGCCGCGGATCTGTGTGTGCCGGACGACTTCGCGGACGACGTCCAGCAGGCAGTCGGGAGGGACGGCGATGTCGACGACTTCGACGCGTGGGTCCTGGAGCAATTGTTGGTAGTTTGGATACACCGATTCGATCGAATGCTGTTGGGCAACCTGGCGGGCAGTTTCGATCGTTCGCGAGCAGATGGCGATCGGTTGCAAGCCGGCGGCGCGATAGGCGACCAGATGACAATCGGCCATGATGAAGCCCGCGCCGATGCAGCCGATGCCGATGTCCAGCCGGTCGGGGAGCGTGGGCAGGTAGTCGAGCGTTTCGGAGGCGGACGCTTCGGAGGCGGGGCGTTGCGGCATCGATGGATTACTCGTCCTGAAGCGACTTGGCGCTGGCGTCGTGGTTGGGGTCCAAAAATGCCGCTTCCGCGGTGTCCGTGTCGAATCGCTTGATGCCGATCTGTTTGATCGCCGAGTCGTCCAGGCGATCGATCGGCGTGTAGCGGGGGTGGTGCGAGTCCTTGTAGGGGTCGTTGGATTTGGCGTTGTAGCAACAAATCATCGACCAGCGAGGATTGGCGGATTTATTTTGGTCGCTGCGATGCAACAGATTGGAATGAAAGAAGAGCACGTCGCCGGGATCCATTTCGACATGGATCAATTCCATGCGTTTCAGGATTTCTGCGACACGCTCGACATCCGCACCGGCCTGGTCGCCGGTCAATTGATGATGGATCCTGCCACAGTGATGGGAGCCCCGGATGACTTGCAAACAGCCGTTCTCCCGCGTGGCCGGGTCCACGGCGATGAAGGCGCTGACGAGGTTCGGTGTCAACACGCCGTTGGCGTACCAGTACCCATAGTCCTGGTGCCAAGCCCAGGCGCCGCCGACGTGGGCATCCTTCATGATCATTTTGGAATGGTAGTGATACGGCTCGTCGTTGAGCAGTTGTTCGGCGGTGTCGACCATTCGATGGCAGCGGGCGAAGGCACCGTAGATCCCTTGACCGGGGTGATTCCATAGCGACAGCCGAACCGTCCCGCCTTCACCATCGGCGCGACCGAAGGCGTGATCATCAAGCTGTTTGTCTTCCCGGGCCGAGCGATGCAACAGGTCGATCTCTTCGGCATCGAATAATGATTTGCGAAGCAGAAAACCGTCGCGTTGGTAGTGTTCACGATCGAGTTGGGAGATCGGTGTGGACATAGGAGACGGGGGATGGGGAGAGTGGAAGACAAGGCGATGGGGACGGACCGTGTAGGATAACAAACTCGGGGAATCCCATTGCGTTTCCGATCGGCTGGTGCTCTGTCCGGACCTAAAAGTTGCCGGAGCGTTAGACGCTTGAGCGGGCGAACTGAAGGATTTGCGGGGTGTTCAGTGCACCGGTTTGGCGGGCGATTTCGGATCCGCGGCGGAACAGGATGATCGTGGGGATTCCCGAGAGCGAAAACTGTGCCGCGGTTTGCGTGGCGGCGTCGGTGTCCAGCTTGGCGAGGATGAACCCCGGCGACAACTCCGCGGCGGCTTCGGCGAACGAAGGGGCCATCATTCGGCAAGGGCCACACCAAGACGCCCAGAAATCGACGAGGATCGGGACGTCGGATCGCGACACGAACTTGCCGAACGATCGATCGGTCAACTCAACCGGGGTGGCGGGCAACAACGGGGTTTGGCATTTGCCACAGATCGGTCGGTCATCGATCCGATCGCTCGGAACACGATTGACGGCGAGACAGTCGGAACAAACAAGACTCAGTGGAGGTGCAGTCATGGCGATCGAGTTTGAAGGTTGGTGTGGGACGCGGCGTCACCACATGTGCATTTTATGTGCCGCGCGCGGTCGTGTGAAACTTGTGCAGAGTTGAATAGGCTGCCGTGTCAACGTAGGGCATGCCGTGCATGCCACCAGGCCGTCAGCCATCGTCCAAGGCCTCCCTTATGCCAGAACGTAAGCCCACCAACGCTGGATGGAAACGGCACTCTGCGAATGCGATACCAAGGCGGCAGGGTCCCCACATTCGAAACGCTACACGATCGGGAAATGGCACAACTTTTGCAATTCGACACAAACAAAGAAGTGCACCTGCCTGTCTGCCAAACGGTGCACCGAAAGAGAATACCTGTACCACGTCTGTTTAAATTGAGGAGAGAGAGATGGGACTTCTAACACGACACCGTTCTAGCTTTCCAACGGGCATTGATCGGATGCGAGATGAATTCGATCGCGCGCTACAAAACTTCTGGGGCGGGACCGGCGATTTTGAAAGCATGCTCCCGGCCAGCGAATGGCAGCCGAGCGTTGATATCTCGGAAGACGATTCGGCGCTGAAGGTCAAAGTCGATCTGCCGGGGATCAAACCCGAAGACGTCGAGATCAGCGTTAGCGATGAGCGGTTGACGATCAAGGGCGAGCGGAAAGAGGAAACCGAAGACGACAACAAGGAAACGAAAGTGCATCGCATCGAACGCCGTTACGGATCGTTCTATCGCAGCATCGCCCTGCCTCCGGGCACCAAGGCCGATGATGTGGTGGCCGAAGCCGACAACGGTGTGATCACGATTCACTTGCCCAAGGGCGAAGCGACCAAAGCCAAGCGGGTGGCGGTAAAAGCCAAGTAGGGTTGCCGCGTGAGCGTCGTCGAGTTGCTCGCCAGCGAGCAACTCGACGGACGTACGCTAAATCGACATCTCGACGACGCTGTTTTGTTCGCTTTGAGACAGCGGTTCGATGCTGGACAGTTGGCCGTCCAGGACGTCCAGATCGGCATCCGAGGCGTCATCATCGCGGGCGATCCGGTCGCTGATGCGTTGCCGCAGCGTTTGCTCCTCGGCGTGGCAGTTGAGGATCCCGAAGGTCGCCGATTCGCGGTTCGCCAAGGTCTCGAACATCTGGCGGTCGTCGCGTCGCAGAAATGTCGCATCGACGACGACCGAGTGGCCGGAACGGAGGATGCAACGCGCCATCCGACGCAACCGTTCGTAGGTCGCGTGATTGGCGACTTCACAATACAGTTCGCGTTGTTGCCGTTGGTTGGGACGGTCGGTCGGCTGCATTCCGAAATGTCGCTTGCGTTCGATGTCGCTGCGGAGTCGGATCGCACCGTGCCGCTGGACGACCCACTCGCTGGCGGTGGTTTTTCCGCTGCCGCTGACGCCGTGGGTGATCCACAATGCGGGGCGATCACGCAAGGAGAACCGATAGGCCAGTTCGATGTGGTGCTCGCAATCCTGCATCGCGGTGGCCCGTTCGGAATCGGATAGACCGGGTTGCGACGCCCGCATCACCGCCACCTTGGCACGGATCATCGCACGATAGACCAAGTACCATCTCAGCACGACGAGTGACGCATGGTCGCCGGTGTGTTCCAGGTAGGCATTGATGAAACTGTGCGACAGATCCATGCGGTCACGGGCGGCAAAGTCCATCGCGGCAAACGCCGCGTCGCTGAGCACATCGATCCAGCGAAACTGATCGTTGAACTCGATCCCGTCAAAGGGGATCAAGCGGTCGTTCCAGTGAACGATATTGGCCAAGTGCATGTCGCCATGGCATTCGCGGATGAACCCGTTGGCGACTCGTTGGACAAACACGCGACGGTGTTGTTCAAAAAAGGTGCCGGTCCAATCGCCGAGCACGCGTAGGATTTTGGCCGACGGACCCGTGACGGCATCTTTAAGCGCGGCTAGGTTGTCGGTCGCGTTTTGGTAGATCAAGTCGATCGATCCGAGCCGTTTTCCATCGGCATCATTGGGCAGTCGTTCGGCCGAACGGTGAAACTCAGCAACACACTGGGCTAATTCGAACACTTCGTCGGTCGTCAGCTTGCCGGCATCCAGTCGTTCACTGAGCAGCGAGCCGGCCGGAAACCGCCGCATTTTGACGGCGTATTCCACCGCCGACCCCGTGCCTTCCACCACAGGTTTTCCGCCGCTCCAAGTCAGCGGGACGACGTCCAGGTAAAGTTCCGCAGCGAAGCGTCGATCCAGGCGGAGTTCCTGTTCGCAAAACTGTTTGCGTTTTTCGAGTGATGAGTAATCCAGGAACGCGGTGCGAATCGGCTTTTTGATCTTGTACGCAAAATCGCCGACCAGAAAGACCCACGAAATGTGGGTCTCGTGCAACTCCACGTCATCCGCTTGGGCCTCCGGATAGGCCTCGGGGTTGCGAAGACCGTTGATCAATTCTTCGCTGGATGGGCCGTTTGCGGTCGCGGTGGCGTCGGCGTGACTCATTGTCCTACCTGTTTGGGTTGCGTAGCACGGACCGCGATTGTGTCAAGCAACCTCGTTCAATCGACGGATCCGTTTTGTCAAGTCATCGGCAACATGCATGTTTCGATCGACTGATCATCTTCGCTGATGTGAACCGGGGATTCAAAGCCTTCGGGTTTGAGGGCGAGTATGGAACTGTTCAACTGACAGAGCAGGTTTTCGGCCGTGTTACCGATCAGGAATCCGGCCACGCCGGTCCGGCAGACCGTCCCCATGACGACCAAGTCGGCTTCGATGTCTTGGGCGACGGCGAGGATGTTGGGGGCAGCGGGACCGCGACGCAGATGGACCTGGATGTCGTCGGCGTCGGCGAAGGGTTCATGCAACAGTCGATCCAGCCGTTTGCGAACCTTGGCTTCGCGTTTGGCCAATGCGGCATTGACTTCCTCGTCGCCGGCGCGTCGCCGCAGGGCGTGTTCCATCCACATGTCCCAGACGCTGACGACGTGCAGTTTCGCGCGGTCACGCAAGGCGATCGCGTACGCCAACTCGAGGATGTTGTTGTTCAAGTTCAAATGGGTTTCGTCATCGGCATCCAGGTCGATCGACGCGAGCACCTGTTTAAACTCGGGGTGGATCAGCGGTTTGAGCACCCAGACGGGACAGGGGCAGACACGCAGCAGCGATCGAGCGATGCTGCCGAATAAACGCCCCGTGGCCGAGACTCCGTCGGCCGTCTTGATGACCAAGTCGTGTCCGCCGGTGAGCACGCGTTTGGTGATTTCCTGTGCCGGATCGCCACAACAAACAAGGATCTCCACGGTGAGACTTTCTCGACAAAATTGATTCGCCAGTTGGACCAGCTTTTGCCCACGGTCCTCGATCATCAGGTGTTCAATTTCTTCGTGACTGGCCCCATGCGCCACCAGACCGATCGCACCAGGCAGCGGCTTGACCACATCCATCAGCGTGACCACCGCCTTGTTCTCCTTGGCGATTTCAAAAGCCCGTTGAATTGCCGTCTCGGGATCGTTCGTTCCCGCGTAGACCAAGATGTTCTTAAATCGTTGCATTGCAGATTCCTAAGAGTGGTTCTACCTCTAGGTTTGCATGATTTGTGCCAAAATCAATCCACGACGGATTGCCAAGAGTTTGCCGGGGGAGGCGCGCTTATTGTCGCGCCTGTGCGGAATTGGCGCGGAGGCTTGAGGCCGAATTCAGCGACCTACTTGTCGTAGCACGGGCGTGATGGGGGACCGTGAAGCCGAAGATGCAGGCTGGGCGTGGTGGTGTTGGACAGAATTTCGGCCGGCTTGACCCCTGCGCGGCGACGGTCGACCACGGGGGGAATCGAGCGCCGGCGCGATGGTATGCACATTGCACGGCGTTCTTGTGGTTCTCCCCCAAACTTCAACCCCGGTAGGCACGATGAGTACGGCAGCAGAATCCGCCACGGACCTGATTCGCTGGTTCGACCAAGTCGGGATGGGCGACGTCGCCGTGGTGGGCGGCAAGAACGCTTCGCTGGGCGAGATGTATCGCGAATTGACATCCCGCGGCGTGCGGATTCCCAACGGGTTTGCGACCACGGCAGCGGCCTACCGGCGTCATTTGTCCGAGAGCGGGTTGGACGACAAGATCCGACAGATCTTGAGCGGGATCAACTACCGGGACGTGGGGTCGCTTCAACACCACGGCAGGATTATCCGGCACATGATCTTGGACACGCCGCTGTCGGACGACCTCTCCCACGCGATCGTCAGGGCCTATCACGTGTTGTCCAGCGGTCGTGGTGAATTGGCCGACGTGGCGGTCCGCAGCAGTGCGACGGCGGAGGATTTGCCGGATGCCAGTTTCGCCGGCCAGCAAGAGACCTATTTGAATGTTCGCGGTCAGGCATCGTTGTTGGACGCTTGTCGTCGTTGTCTGGCGTCGTTGTTCACCGATCGTGCCATTTCGTATCGCACCGACCAGGGTTTCGACCACATGCAGGTCGCGTTGTCGATCGGCATCCAGCAAATGGTGCGATCGGATCTGGCCACGTCGGGGGTAATGTTTTCGATCGACACGGAGACCGGTTTTCGTGATGCCGTGCTGATCAATGCCGCCTACGGGTTGGGAGAAAACGTCGTCCAGGGAAGCGTCAATCCGGACGAATATTATGTGTTCAAACCGACGTTGCGGACCGGACACCGTCCGATCTTGAAGCGAACGCTCGGATCGAAAGCCATCAAGATGGTGTACGACATCGGTGGCAGCAAGATGGTCAAGAACGTTCCGGTGTCGGACGACATGGCGAAACGATTCGCGTTGTCGGACGATGACATCTTGCAATTGGCGCGATGGGCGTGCGAAATCGAAGACCACTACAGCAGTGTTCGCGGTTCGTTTTGCCCGATGGACATGGAATGGGCGAAAGACGGCATCACCGGCGAATTGTTTATCGTGCAGGCCCGTCCCGAAACGGTCCAGTCGCGGCGATCAGCCAACGCGCTGCAGCGTTATCACCTGAAAGCGGAAGGTGTGAAGCTGTTGGAAGGACGTTCGGTCGGAGAGAAGATCGCCTCGGGACCCGTTCGGCTGATCCGCGATGTCCATGAGTTGTCGCAGTTCCTTGACGGCGAGATTTTGGTCACCGACAAGACCGATCCGGACTGGGAACCGGTGATGAAACGCGCCGCGGCGATCATCACCAATCGCGGCGGACGGACCTGCCATGCGGCGATCGTCAGTCGTGAGCTGGGATTGCCGGCGATCGTCGGCACCGGCGACGCCACCGACCGACTTCGCAACGGCCAAATCGTCACGATCAGCTGCGCCGGCGGAGACACCGGCGTGGTCTACGAAGGCGAGGTGCCATTCGAAATGGAAACGATCGACCTGGGATCAATCGGGCGACCGCAAACCAAAATCATGATGAATGTCGCGACGCCCGACGAAGCATTTGCACTCTCGGCGATCCCCAACGACGGTGTGGGATTGGCGCGGGAGGAATTCATCATTTCCAACTACGTCAAGGTGCATCCCCAGGCGTTGTTGGATTACGAGCAACTGGATCCCGCGACGCGGGCCGCGGTCGATCAAGCCACCCAGGGGTATGACGACAAGCCGCAGTTCTTTATCGATCGCCTGTCCGAGGGCATTGCGATGATCGCCGCGGCGTTCTATCCCAAAGACGTGATCGTTCGGATGAGCGATTTTAAGACGAACGAGTACGCGAACTTGATCGGGGGACGCCGATACGAGCCGAGGGAAGAGAATCCGATGATCGGATTTCGCGGCGCCTCACGTTATTACCACGAGAGTTTTCAAGCCGCGTTCGCACTCGAGTGCCAAGCCGCGCTGCGGGTCCGCCGCGACATGGGGCTGAGCAATGTCAAGCTGATGATCCCGTTCTGCCGCACCATCGAAGAAGGCAAAAAGGTGCAAGCGGAAATGAAAAAGAACGGATTGGTGCGTGGCGAAGACGGCTTAGAAGTCTACGTGATGTGCGAAATCCCCAGCAACGTGATCCTGGCCGACCAATTCGCCGAGATCTTTGACGGTTTTTCCATCGGCTCGAACGATCTGACTCAATTGACGCTGGGCGTGGACCGCGATTCGGCGATCGTGGCGCATGTCTTCGACGAGCAAAACGAAGCGGTCAAGCGGATGATTTCCAGCGTGATCGCTGAAGCGAAGCGTTGCGGTCGCAAGATCGGCATCTGTGGCCAAGCGCCCAGTGATTTCCCCGAGTTTGCCGAATTTCTGGTCCGCCAAGGGATCGACAGCATGTCGTTGACCCCGGATTCGATTCTGAAAACGACCGTTCACATTCTAAAAGTCGAAGGCTCTGGTTCCTGACAGAATGCGTGGCGGAGGTTACAACAGGAGCGTTGCTGAACCCCTTCTGTGAGATTTCCATGACCGACGATTCACGAGCTCTGTTTGACCGACTCGGTGGCACCGCCGCCGTCGCAGCGATTGTTCAGGAGATGTACGCTCGGGTCCTCGACGACCCGGAATTGGCGCCGTTTTTCGAGCACGCCTCGATGGACCGGTTGCAGACGATGCAGTTTCACTTTCTGGCATCCGCCTTTGACGGGCCGGCCGAGTATTCAGGGGCCGACTTGACCCGGATTCACGCCGGTCGCGGCATCACGGCGGTGCACTTCGCAAAATTCTGTGGGCACTTTGCCGATGCCATGGAAGATCACGGGGCATCCAAACGCGACGTCGATGACGCCTTGGGGCGACTGGCGCTCTACAAAGACAAAGTCACCGGCGACGCCAACGTCGATGGCTAGCCGCTCCCCGGCGACGGGTCACTCGACCACGCTCAAGGGAGCCTCGGATTCGTTGCAGCTGAATCGTTCCAGCAGGCGATAGAGTTTTCGTCGGTGAATGCCCAACACGCGAGCCGCCTTGGCCTTGTTGCCATTTTCTTTGGCCAACACATACATGACGTGCGCTTTGGCGATGTCGTCAAGTTTTAGCGAATCGGGCTTGAAGGCGGATTCGGGATCGCGGCTCTCCGCCGCCTCGGGGGCACTGGCCCGGTCGGTGGTGTGACGTTCGACATCACCATCGACGCAATCGGCGATTTCTGAGGGGAGGTCATCGAGGGTCACGTCGTGGCCATCGGCCAGGATGGTGGCGCGCTGGATCACGTTGATCAGCTGACGCACGTTTCCAGGCCAGGCGTAGCGGTTGAGCGCGTCTCGGGCGGCCTGGTCGACGTGCCAGGGGACCGGCAAGTAGTGATCGACCAAACGGTCCACGTCGCCTTCACGTTCGCGCAACGGCGGCAGTTCCAGGGAAAGGACATTGACCCGATAGAACAAGTCCTCACGGAAATTCCCCGATTCGACTTCTTTGGTCAGATCTCGGTTGGTCGCCGCAATGATCCGGACCCGGACAAAACGTTCCTTGTGCGATCCGATGCGTCGCATCGAACCGTCTTCCAGGACACGCAGCAATTTGGGTTGCAACGAAAGCGGCAACTCGCCGATTTCGTCGATGAAGAGTGTGCCGCCGTCGGCGATCTCGAACAGACCGGGTTTATCTGACGTTGCGCCGGTGAACGAGCCTTTCTGGTGGCCGAACAATTCGCTTTCGACCAACTGCTCGGGCAGCGCGGCGCAGTTGATCGTGACAAAGGGTTTGTCGGCAAGCTTGCTGTTTTGTTGGATCGCCCTGGCCACCACTTCTTTGCCGGTCCCGCTTTCACCCTGGATCAGCACCGGCTTGTCGGTCGGGGCCACCTTCTGCACCATCTTGACGACCTGTCGCATCGACGTTGATTCGCCGACGAGCTCCAGGGCGGGCCGGCTGCGCGAAATGATCGCTTTGAGTTGTTTGTTTTCGCGACGCAAACGGCCGCGATCCCGAGCCAACATGCAGTGGTGTTCCAAGTCGCCCAGCGAACATGGCTTGGTCAAGAAATCGCAGGCGCCCAGCTTCATCGCCGAAACCGCCGACTCGATCGTCCCCTGGCCGGTCAAGATGATCACTTCCATCTCGATCTTGTCCTGCTGCACTCGCTGCAACAACTCCATCCCAGACATCCCCGGCATGTTCATGTCGAACACGGCAACGTCAAAGCTGTCTTGCGCGCACAGCTCTAACGCTTCGGCACCGCTCGCCGCGGCGCTGACGTCATGACCCTTCCGCTCCATCCAACGGGCGGAGGTTTCGCGGAAATCATCTTCGTCTTCAACAAGCAGGAGCTTGATCGGTGAATTGGACATGGTGGCTTGCTGGACTCGTTGGCAAGGTTTTGCGGGTGGGTAATCAGGTGGAACGATCAATCATGCCAAACCCTTGGCATTCCGTTTGATCGGTCCCATCGGCTGGATACCATCGATCACCGGGCGTGCATAATTGCACACTCGTGACGAGAACGCACGGCCAAAGCGCGTTTTTTGTCTCGACGGCAGTCGACTCGGGAGTCCCGCCTGGCGTATTCCCGAGCTGGTGTCGGCTCGCGAGGAAACACAAGGTGATGGCTGGCTGGAATCAAATTCAGTCCGATCCGGTTGGATTCGCGGACTAAACCGGAGCGATCGTTGATTCTGATGGGCCGTTCCACTTTTCCAGTGTCTCCTCGACGCGTTTCACGCAGGGGAGCCAGGCTCCCGGTCGACACGACGCTGTGATGCAAACAGCGGACCAAGTGGGTTGGAACAGAGATGAGGCCGGCTGAAACGGCCCGTCCATCGCGCCCTGATGCTCCGCAGCGAAACGCATGCCCCAACGAAATCGCAGCGAACTCGGCGTGGCGCGACGCCGCGCGTGACGGATCGGCGATCCGTCCCAGGGCGGTGGAACGTCCGCGGTCGAGCGGGGCTCAGGGGGCGGGCGCCCAGGATGGTGGCGCCGCAGCGGCGCGGGTCACTCTAGGTCAAACTTGATGCCGCCGACAAACGTGGCGCACAGGTTGTAGAGCAGCGCGCCGATGATTCCGCCGATGAATCCGGCGATCCCGTAGAATAACGGCATCAGGATGATTGCTCCGATGCCGCCGATCAGGCCTGCCAGCGCGTCGCCTCCCTGTGCCGCCATCCCGGCCAGTGCCATCAGGGTGACCAAAGCGCCTGCGATCAAACCGATGAAGGCGTACAGCACGCCCAGCATGGTTCCACAGGACATGACGTCCAGCCGTTTCAACGTGACGGTCCGACGCGTTGGGGTGACCGATTGAGCGACGTTGGGCGTTTCGTAGGGATTACCGGTTGACATGTTGGGATCCTTGACCAAAACGGTCGGTTGGAAGAGAGAACGAGCACGCGCAACTAAGGTAACGTATCGGATCCATGTGGGTGGGAACACGCTCAGGAATCAAGGCGTCAATCGAGTGTTCCGTCTAGGTTTTTACCGTCTAGGTTTTACTTTCCGGTTACGCCGACCGGAGGGCTGGCGGGCTGCCGCTCACAAAAACTGACGTGTCGGTTAGTCTCGATTTTGGGAGACCAAATTCGCCCGACCGACCAGCAGCGGATCGACCGTGCCGATTCGATCCTGGTCTCGATTGGCGTAGGGGATGGTGTTCAAGACGAATCGCATCGCATTGAGTCGGGCGCGTTTCTTGCAATCCGACTTGACGACCGTCCAAGGGGCGTCATAGGTGTCTGAATAGAAGAACATCGCTTCTTTGGCGCGGGTGTAATCGTCCCATTTGTCCAGGGACGCGAGATCGACCGGCGAGAGTTTCCATTGTTTCAGCGGATGGGCTTCACGCTCCTTGAAACGTCTCCGCTGTTCGTCTTGGCTGACCGAGAACCAGAACTTGATCAGCCAGGTGCCGCTGCGGACCAGGTTTCGTTCAAAGTCGGGAACCTGCCGCATGAATTCCGCATATTCATCATCGCTACAGAATCCCATCACGCGTTCGACACCGGCGCGGTTGTACCACGATCGGTCAAACATTGTGATTTCGCCGGCGGTGGGTAGATGTTGGATGTAGCGTTGAAAGTACCATTGTCCGCGTTCGGTTTCGCTCGGTTTCTCCAACGCGACGACGCGTGCACCACGGGGGTTGAGATGTTCCATGAAGCGTTTGATGGTTCCACCTTTTCCTGCGGCATCGCGGCCTTCAAACAGGAGGACGACTTTCTCTTTTGATTCCTTGACCCAGGCTTGAAGTTTGAGCAGTTCGACCTGCAGTTGGTACTTTTGTTTTTCGTAGTTTTTCCGCGACATCAAGTTGCGATAGGGGAAGGCACCGTCGCGCCAACCGCTGGCGAGCTGGTCGTCGGGGCTGCCGCGGCGACCCGCGGCGCCGGGGCGTGCTTTTTTGAGCAAGGCATTGCGCAGCACGGTGGCGTCTTCGGGGGAGGCGCCGTCGATGATCACTTCCAATGTCTTGGCCAGCGTGTGCACGTCATGCGGTGGCGTCGTCTCGATGATGTCGCGGACCGCGGTGATTTTGCTCTGCTGGGCCGCGGCGACCGATTGGTCGACTTCGAAGGCCTCCAGCTCGTCGGGGGACAGCGACGGTGAGGTGTCGCCCTCAGCGACCAGGCGATTGCGACGTTTGGATTTCTTTGGGGATTTCGTCTTCGTGCGACTGCTGCCGTTTTTCGACGGTTTGGCGGGTTTTGGCGACATTTCCGATTCGGAGGTGCAAGGGGCGGACAGGCGGGCGCGAGGCACGGCGAAGAGTCGACTCTTGTAGCATAGCACGTGCCAAACGATCGATGGATTCCCGGCGCCGAGTTGCCAGAGGCGCTGTGGCATGGGCGCTCGCTGGTGCGCGGGTTGCCACGCGCACGGATCCGCCGGGTTCACCCGACCGTGGAGGATTGTGATTCCGCTAATCTTTCTCCGCCACGAAGCCAACGCGGGGGCTCGGTGAGGGTTACAATCAACGCCTTGCTGTTTTCCCCCGCCGTCGCTTCGTCCGGAGCTGATTCATGTTGCGATTTCCGATTCGAGCCGTCGTTTGTGCCCTGCTGTTGCTTGGCGTGACTGGATTTCCCGATGTCAGCCGTGCCGGCGTGCAGGAGGATGCAGCCAAGCTGATCGAGCAAGCGGGCATCAAAGCCGGATTTTTTGTGCATCTGGGCGCGGGCGACGGTCAGCTCACCGCGGCGCTGCGACAAAACGATTCGACTCAGGTGCACGGCTTGGTCACCGATGCGGACCGCTTGAAAACGATTCGCGATCGGGTGCTTGCCGGGGGCGGCTACGGTGATGTCGCGTTTGACCGCATCGACGGTCATCAGCTTCCGTACGTCGACAACATGGTGAATCTGCTGGTCGCCGAATCGCTCGGCGACGTGGCGATGGACGAGGTGACGCGGGTGCTGGTTCCCAACGGCGTCGCCCTGATCAAGAAAGAGGGTCAGTGGACGAAGTATCGCAAGCCGCGTCCGGACAACATCGACGAGTGGTCGCATTACCTGCACGATGCCACCGGAAATTCGGTCGCCCATGACGACGTCGTCGCGCCGCCGCGTCACTTGCAATGGGTGGGCAGCCCGCGTTGGTCGCGGCACCACGACCGGATGGCCAGCATGAGCGCGTTGGTGTCGACCGGCGGACGGATGTTTTACATCATGGACGAGGGCAGCCGGATCTCGATCCAGTTGCCGCCGAAATGGAAATTGATCGCACGTGACGCCTTCAACGGCAGCGTGTTGTGGAAAAAAGACATCGACGATTGGCAGCCGCACCTCTGGCCGCTCAAGAGCGGACCGACGCAACTGTCGCGGCGATTGGTATCGACGGACTCGGAAGTTTTCGTCACGCTGGGATTCAACGCACCGCTCTCGGCACTCGATGCCGCCACCGGTGAGTTGCTGCGGACCTACGAAGGCAGCGACGCGACCGAAGAAATCATTTCGACCGGCGATCTTTTGTTCCTGGTTGTGCGAAAGGGAAAGGCGGAACTGGAAGACTACGCCCCGCTGCACGGCACGGTCGGCGACCAGGCGCGTTCACGCAGCTTTTTCTGGAACGAAGAACCGCGTGTGTTGATGGCGTTCCAGGCCAGCACGGGAAAACAGCTGTGGGCCAAGAAGACCAAGGTCTCTCCACTGACCTTGGCCGCCAAAGATTCTCAACTGTACTTTCACGATGGCGAGAAGATCGTCAGCCTGGACGGACGCTCGGGGGATGTTGTTTGGGAAAGTGAACCGGTGACCCGCCGCGATGCGTTCACGTTTAACTTCGGGCCGCGTCTGGTCGTCTACAACGACGTGGTGTTGTACGCCGGCGGCGACGGCAAGATGATCAGCAGCGACGCCAAGAGCGGCGAAAAGCTGTGGGAAGCAAGTTTCCCCAATAGCGGCTATCAATCGCCGCAAGACTTGATGGTGGTCAACGGGTTGGTTTGGTTGGCACCGTTGACGTCGGGCAAGGACAGCGGTGTTTACACCGGACGCAATCCGAGAACCGGTGAAATCGTCAAATCGTTCGCGCCCGACGTGGACACGTATTGGTTCCATCACCGCTGCTACATCGCCAAAGCGACCGATAACTTCTTAATGCCGTCACGAACCGGGATCGAGTTTGTTGATCCGGACACGGAACACTGGGACATCCATCATTGGGTCCGCGGTGGGTGTTTGTATGGCGTGATGCCGTGCAACGGATTGACCTACGCACCGCCACACAATTGTGCCTGTTATCCGGAAGCCAAGCTGTTCGGGTTCAATGCCCTGGCGCCGCTCGCCCCCACGCGACCGATCCCGACCAAGGTGCTGGAAGCGGGACGGCGTGAAAAAGGTCCGGCGTTTGGAACGGAATTGGCCGCGGCCGAACCGGCCGACGCGACGCCGACGGATGACTGGCCGACGTATCGTCATGACGCGGGCCGCAGCGGCACGACCAGCGGCCCAATCTCCGAGGACGTCGATTCCAAGTGGACCGTCAACCTGGGTGGCCGTCTGACCTCGCCGGTCATCGCCGGTGGAATCGTCTACGTGGCTCAGATCGACCAGCACACCCTGCACGCCTTGGATGAGACGTCGGGCGAATCAAAGTGGACCTTCACCGCCGGTGCGCGGATCGATTCGCCGCCAACCATTCACCGCGGCCGAGTCGTCTTCGGCGGCGCCGACGGATGGGTGTATTGCTTGACCACCGACGGAGAATTGGTCTGGCGCTACCGTGCCGCGCCGATGGATCGTCGTGCGATGGCCTACGAGCAACTGGAATCCTTGTGGCCGGTCCACGGCAGCGTTCTGATTCACGACGACACGGTGTACACCGTCGCCGGACGATCCAATTTCCTGGACGGCGGGCTGCGTCTGCTGCGTCTGGATTTAGCCAGCGGCAAAAAACTCTCCGAAACGATCATGGATGAAACCAATCCCGAGAGCGGCAACAACCTGCAGGAAAAAATTCAAATCCTGCAAATGCCGGTCGGGCTGCCCGACATCCTGTCCACCGACGGGCGGCACATTTACATGAAGTCCCAGAAATTTGACTTCGAAGGCAACCGGTTGGAGATCGGACCGAATTCCGGTGACTTCGCCACGCAGGCGTCCAAGCAACGCGGCGAGGACGCGCACATCTTTGCACCGATGGGCTTCCTGGATGACACCTGGTTCCATCGATCGTATTGGGTGTTGGGGCAAAGCTTTGCCGGTGGTCACGGCGGTTATTATCAAGCCGGCAAGTTCGCGCCTTCGGGTCGGATTTTGGTCAAGGGCGACGGGTACGTTTACGGTTACGGCCGCAAGCCACAGTACCTGCGTTGGACGACGGTGTTGGAGCACCAGCTGTTCTCCGCCGAGCAGAACCCGCCGGAGATCCCGGAGGGGTTTGGGAAGAAGCCTGGCGGTGGCGGCCCATCGGCTCCATCGGCCTCGTTCCCGAAATCTCCGAGTTTAAATCCGCAGGGTAAACCGATCACCGTCGAGGCCTGGATCACATCGACCAAGCCCCAGGGTGTGATCATCGCCCGCGGCGGGCCGGCGGCCGGATTCGCCCTGACGCTGAAAGCCGGCAAGCCACAGTTCCTGGTCCGCAGCGAACAGGGGCTCGCCACCGTCGAAGGCCCCAAACGGATCGTCGGCGGCTGGCATCATGTCGTCGGGGTCTTGGGTGAAGACAAATCGATGTCGCTGTATGTCGATGGCGAACTGGCCGCCAGCGGCAAGTCGGGCGGCTTGATTCACACCGACCCCGCGCAAGGCATGGATGTCGGTGCGGACGGACAGACCGCCGTCGGCGATTACACGTCTCCGCTGCCGTTTGCCGGTGCGATCGACGAAGTGCGGTTGTATTTCCGAGCCGCCACCGCCGAGCAGATTGCCAAACGTTACGCCGACGGATCAGAGATCTCTTCTGACGCCGTGTTGGCGGTCAGCTTCGACGACGGCACCGCCCGTGACCACAGCCTGCATCGCAACAACGGAACCCTGGAAGGCGGAAAACTCGTCGAAGGCAAATTCGGCAAAGCTGTTCAGTTCACCAGCCGCAATCAAGGCCCCGTCAAGAAAGGCGGAAACAACAGCACCGTCAAACCCGGCGACTCGCTGGTCAAACCGAAGTGGGCCAAGGACGTGCCGGTCTATGTGCGCGGCATGGTGTTGGCCGGAAACAAACTGTTCATCGTCGGTCCACCGGACACGATCAACGAAGAAGAAACGTTCCAGAAACTCAGCGAGAGTGATCCGGAAGTGCAAGCGTTGCTCGATGACCAAGACGCGGCATTGATGGGCAAAGACGGCTCGTCGTTGCTGGCCGTGAACATTGACACCGGCGAGATTGAAAACGAGATCAAGCTGGATACGCTGCCCGCCTGGGACGGGCTGGCCGGAGCCAACGGAAGCCTGTTCCTGTCGACACTCGACGGCAGCGTGATGTGTTTCGGAAAATAGCGTGATGGGTTTCGGAAAGCTGCAGCCCGGGATCGGTCGGGGCTCCGTTTCGATGTGCAAGAGATTCAATTTGTTAAGCTTGGCCAGACACTTGGAATATCGTTCAAAACTCGACGGACTGTTTGTCCCTTCGCGGGGACTTCTCCTGACCTTCATCCTTTTGGCCTGGAGTTCTTGCGTTGGTGCGTGCAACATTCCGGTCTTTCGCTACGCACTGGAACGTTGGACGCCGGATGATTGCGAAGTGATTGTTTTTCACGACGGACCACTCTCGCCCGCCGACACCACCTTGATGAATCGATTGAATGCGTCAACCGACGATCAAGGCGGGCATGCCAATGCCAAAGTCATGGCGATTGATGTCAGCGGCGACACGAATGGCGAGCGTGTGACTTTGTGGAAAGAAATCGCCGCAGACGCGGAGAAGACGTCGTTGCCCCATGTCCTGGTCCGAACGAAACTGGGGCGGGGACGCTTCGTCAACCATTGGCACGGAACACTTGCCGAAGCCGATCGGTCGGGGATCTTTCACTCGCCGATTCGAACCGAACTCCGCGATCGACTGTTGGCCGGGCACAGCGTCGTTTGGTTGCTGATTCGATCGGCCGACCACGAAAAGAACGAGAACGCCAAGCAGCTTGTCCAACAAACGTTCGAGACGTTGTCATCGAAGGTGACGTTGCCCGAGGGAATCGGGCTGCCGGGGTCCGAGTTGTACGCCGACTTGCCGCTGGTCGTCAAATTCAGTCTGCTGGAGATCGATCCGAAGGACCCGAAAGAGTCCTTTTTGGTCGGGCTGCTGTCGGGGTTGCGTTTGTCGGCGTTCGAACAAGGCGAACCGTTATTGGTTCCGGTGTTTGGACGCGGGCGGGCACTGGAAGTCATTCCGGCGGATGACCTGTCGGCCCGATTGATGGAAGAGCTGACGGTGTTTCTCAGCGGGGCGTGTTCCTGTCAGGTCAAAGAACAAAATCCCGGTTTTGATTTGCTGATCGACGCCGATTGGGATGGCCAGCTTTTCGGCGACATCGACAACCGCCCGCCGGACCGCAGTGCAGAAGAAGGACGCAATCGCAATCCCGTCCTGGTTCCGATCCCGCAGGGCCGCAAGTAAACTAAAATCATGAATCGCACCTACATTTTGATGGCCGGCTCGCTGGTCGCGTTGATCGGCATCGTCGTGTTACTCGGTGACCGAGAAAAACCCTCGACGAGCGGACGGGCAGTGATGCTGTACTGTGCCGCCAGCAACCGGGCGGTGATGGAATCGATCCGCGAGGAATACGAGCAAGAGTTCGACCGCAGCGTCGAGATTCAATACGGCCCGTCGCAAACGCTGTTGTCGTCGATCGAAGTGGCCAAACAGGGGGACCTGTATTTGCCGGCCGATGACAGCTACCTGAAATTGGGCAAGGAAAAGGGGCTGATCGCCGAAGAGATCCCGATCGCGAAGATGCAAGCCGTGATCGCGGTCCCCAAGGGGAATCCGAAATCGATCCAAAGCTTGAACGACTTGTTGCGTGATGATGTCCGCGTGGTTCTGGCAAGTCCCGATTCGGCGGCGATCGGCAAGGTCGTCCGTGAATCGTTGAGCGAGGCCGGTCGCTGGGACAGCCTGGACAAAGCCACCAAAGCGTATCGTGGGACCGTCAATGAAGTGGCCAACGACATCAAGATCGGTGCCGCCGACGCCGGGATCGTGTATGACGCGGTGTTGCACACCTATCCCGATTTGACCTTCGTCGAAATTCCCGAACTGGCGGCGACGGCGTCACAGATATCGGTCGGGGTGATCGCATCGACCCAGCATTCCGCAGATGCGTTACATTTCGCCCGCTTCATTTCGTCCGCTGATCGAGGCTTGCGGCATTACGCCGATCACGGGTTTCGCGTCTCCGGCGGTGACAACTGGGCCGACCAACCCGAATTGTCGGTGTTTGCCGGATCGATGTTGCGTCCGGCGATCGAAGACACGATCGCGGCGTTTGAAACACGCGAAGGGGTGAAGGTCAATCGCGTCTACAACGGGTGCGGCATTTTGGTGGCGCAGATGAAAGCCGGCCAGCATCCGGACGCCTACTTTGCCTGCGACAGCGAATTCATGAACCAAGTCCACGACCTGTTTCCCGAACCCGTTCCCGTTTCGCAGAACGAATTGGTGATTTTGGTGCAGAAGGGAAACCCCAAGGGAATCGCATCGCTGCGTGATTTGGCCAAAGCAGGTTTGCGTGTGGGGATCGGTCATGAAAAACAATGCGCCATGGGCTGGATCACTCAGAACACGTTTCGCGAGGGCGGGGTTCAGCAAGAGATCATGCCCAACGTGACCGTTCAAACACCGACCGGGGACATGCTGGTCAACCAATTGCAGACCGGTTCGCTGGACGCCGCGGTGGCGTATTTGAGCAACGCGGCCGGAGCGTCGGAATTTTTGGACGCGATCCGCATTCAAGGCATCGATTGCAGCGTTGCGACCCAGCCCTGGGCGGTCGCCAAGGAGTCGCCGTACCCGAACCTGGCATCGCGTTTGTTCCAACAGATCTGCTCCACCGAGTCGCAAGACATCTTCGCCGCCGAAGGATTTCGTTGGCAGAATCTCGGCAACGATGCGACTGATGAGTGAGCCGGTGAAAGCTTCTTCGTCGCCGACGTTTCGGCGCCGTAGCGACACGCCGTTCTTTTTGGTGATGGGGGGGATCTCGGCCTGCTTCATCATCTTGATTGTGCTACTGTTGGCCGCCGATGTCGTGTTCACCTCGCCGAGCGACTTCATCGATGCACTTCGAAAGCCGGAGATTCAGGCCGCGTTTCGATTGACGATCTTGAGTTGTTCGGCGGCGGCGGTGTTGTCGTTGTGGGTCGCCACGCCGCTGGGGTACCTGTTGTCACGCTATCGATTTCCCGGCCGCTGGTTGGTCGACACCCTGGTCGATATTCCGATCGTGTTGCCACCGTTGGTGCTTGGATTGAGTCTGCTGATTTTATTTCACCTGCCGATTTTTGGTTGGGAGTTGGAAGCCTGGTTGCGTGACAGCGTCGGTTTCCCGGTCACGTATCAGTGGCCCGCCGTCGTGCTCGCACAGTTCTCGGTCGCTTGTGCGTTTGCGGTGCGAACGATGCGGGTGACGTTTGACCAAATCGATCCGCGTGCCGAAGACGTGGCGCGGACGCTCGGTTGCACGCGAGGTCAGGCGTTCATGCAGATCGCCCTGCCGCAAGCTTGGCGTGGGATGATCGCCGCGACGACGATCGCCTGGGCGCGGGCGCTCGGCGAGTTCGGACCGATCCTGGTGTTTGCCGGGGCGACGCGGATGCGGACGGAGGTGCTTTCGACGACGGTCTTTTTGGAATTGAGTATCGGTCAGCTGAACGCCGCCGTCGCCGTCTCGCTGTTGATGGTCGCGATGGCGGTCGTCGTGTTGTTGATCCTCCGCGTGCTGGGAACGGGGTTGAACGCGTGATCGAGCTGGACCATGTTTCTATTCATGCCGGCGAGTTCTCGCTCTCGGGCATCTGCATGCAAGTGCCACGCGGTCACTACGCGGTGCTGATGGGGCGGACCGGCCGCGGCAAGACCACGATCCTGGAATCGATTTGCGGGTTGCGCAAGGTCACGTCGGGGCGGATTCTGATCGACGGCGTCGACGTGACGAGTTGGTTGCCGGGTGATCGTCAAATCGGATATGTCCCCCAAGATTTGGCCCTGTTCCCCACGCTGACGGTCGCACAACATTTGGCGTTCGCGCTGCGGTTGCGGAAACGTCCGCAGAGCGAGATCGACGAGAGAATTTCTCAGCTCGCCGATGTGCTCGGGATTACACCGTTGTTGGGACGTAAGGTCGACGCGCTCAGTGGTGGTGAATCACAACGCGTCGCACTCGGCCGGGCGCTGTCGTTTCGCCCCGCCGTCTTGTTGCTCGACGAACCCCTCAGTGCGCTCGACGAATCGACCCGGACGGAAATGCACGAATTACTCAAACGGGTCAAGGAGACGACCGGAGTCACGACACTGCACGTCACACACAGCAACGAAGAAGCCGAAGTCTTGGCGGATCAGCGTTTTGAACTCAACGACGGGGTGTTGAGAGTGGCGTAAGCTTCCAGCTTGCGATCGGGACAGCGCAAGCGTCCCGCTTACAAACGCAAGCTGGAAGCTTACACCACTAATACGTCGGCACGGTGGCGTCAATCTGTTTGGACCAGCGATTGATTCCGCCGTTTAAGTTTCTGACGTCGGTGAATCCGGCGTCACGTAGCAGTTGGACGGCTTTTGCACTTCGCAAGCCCATCTTGCAGTGGACGACGATCGGCAACGAACGGTCCAATTCGCCGGTTCGTGTCGGTAATTCATCGAGCGGAATCAGAGTCCCGCCGAGATTGCAGATGTCATACTCCTGTTGCTGCCGGACGTCCAAGATTGTCATCGGCTCGTCGGCGTCCATCCGGCGTTTCAATTCGGTCGGCTCGATGTCCCAGGGGCTCTGCGCGGTGTCCTGTTTGGGCGTTCCGCAGAACTGGTCGTAGTCGATCGGTGCGGTGATCGTCGGCTGGTCGCCACAGACCGGGCACTTCGGATCTCGGCTGACTCTTAATTCGCGAAACTTCATTTCCAGGGCATCGAGCAACAGCAGTCTGCCGGACAGGGACTGACCGATCCCCAGGATCAACTTGATCGCCTCGGTCGCTTGGATCGTTCCGACGATGCCTGGCAAGATCCCCAGCACCCCGCCTTCGGCGCAATTGGGGATCATCCCGGGCTCGGGCGGTTTGGGGTACAGGCATCGATAACAGGGGCCGCCAGGAAGTCCGAACACGGACGCCTGGCCTTCGAATCGAAAGATACTGCCGTAGCAATTCGGTTTGCCGAGCAGCACGCAGACGTCGTTGACCAGATAGCGTGTGGCGAAGTTATCGGTGCCATCGATGATGATGTCATACTCGGCGCCGATCCGCATCGCATTGGCGCTGGTGAACGCTTCGTCGTGCTGGTCGACTTGAACCAAGGGATTGACGCGTCGGATGGAATCAGCTGCCGACTCGACTTTGGGCCGGCCGACGTCGTCGGAGCCATGGATGATTTGGCGCTGCAGATTCGAATACTCGACGCGGTCAAAGTCGACGATCCCGAGCCGGCCGACGCCGGCGGCGGCCAGATACAAGCTGACCGGTGACCCCAGTCCGCCGGTTCCGACGATCAAGACCGAGGCCGCCTTCAGTTTGACTTGACCATCGGTGCCGACTTCCGGCAACGTCAGATGCCGCGCGTAGCGAGCCGTCTCTTCTCGGGCCAGGAGTGATTCTTCTGCCATGCGATCAACCTCCGGCGATCGCCGGTACCAACAGAATCTCGTCCGATTCGGTCAGCGGCGTCGCTTCGTTTTCCAAGTCACGGATATTGCGATCGTTGACGAAGACGTTGATGAACGAAACCAGCTGGTCGCGGTCATCGAACAGACTGCTGCGCAGCTCCGGGTGCGCGGTGACGACTTGCTTCAAGGCGTCGTCGACCGTGGTGGCGGTGACGGAGAGATGATTCTGCCCGTCGGTGTGTTTTCGCAGCGCGGTGGGTATGATGACTTTCATGCGACATCCGTGAAGGGATCGGGTGGCAGGTGGCCACAGGTGGGGCAATCGGGACGTCGAGTCACGTTGAGCCGGTGGAAGCTCATGTCCCGTAAATCCATTTTAAGCAAACGGCCCGCGAGCGGGTCACCGATTCCGGCGATTGTCTTGATCGTTTCCATCGCTGCCATGCAGGCGACGGTGCCGGAGACGGCGCCGAAGACGGGGAATTGGCGGGTCCACGTCGGCGGCTGCTCGGGGAACAGACAGCGTAGACAGGGCGTCCGCCCCGGGATCATAGTGGTCAGATGTGCTTCCAATTCGTACATCGCACATTCGACCATCGGTTTGTTCTGCAACACCGCTTGTTCATTCATCGCGAATCGCTCGGGGAACAGCGGCGCGCAGTCGACGACGATGTCACATTGGGCGACCAAATCGGCGGCGTTGGATGGGTTGACGTTTTCTCCGACGGCCACGATTTCCAGCCGCGGATTTAGCTCCAACAATCGGCGAGCAATGGACTCGATCCGCGGTTTGCCGATCCAGTCGTGCGTCATCAACAGCTGGCGATTCAAGTCGCTCGGCTTCACGTTGCCGGCGTGCGCGAGCACCAATTTCCCGACTCCCGCGGCGGCAAGCTCGTACGCCACCACACTGCCGACGCCGCCGACCCGCGAAATCATCACCGACGCGGCCTTCAGTTTTTCCTGTCCCGGTTCGCCGAAGTCGGGAACCCACATCTGCCACTGGTACGTGGCGCGTTCTTCGTCGGAGAGTGGTTTGGGGGTCGGCATCAGGCTCAGCACGCAGGGACAAGTCGGAATCGATTGATCGGGCCGGCCTAGTTTATCGCGTCACCGCGTTGATTCCTACCGATCGAAGCCAAGACGTCACGCTGTGCGTGACGCGAGGCATGCACAGCATGCCCTAAACGCTCAATCCGATTCGTCGCGTGAGTTTTCCTAGTACCGATCGCGCGAAATTAACGAGTGTGGCGAGCTGGGGACGCCAGTCATCGGGGGCATAGAAATCGAGATAGTCCTTGCCAGAAAGTAGGTTTTCCAGCTCAAATTCGTCTGCCTTCTGATGCCGGAAGGCACGCAGATCGTTGAGCAGATTTCGGCAACGGATGCCAATCGTGTGGTTGGTTTGAACGTTTGTTTGGCCTTTGACCAACAGTTCGTACAAGGCAAAGGGGAAATTCGCTTTGGCCGCGATCGCCAGCGGCAACGAGCCCCAGAACCGCGCGTTGATTTCCAGGAACACCCAGGCACCGGTTGCTCGGTTGTAGCGGAATTCGAACATCCCGACCCCGGTGTAGTTTAAACGCCGGACCAGTTTTCGCGTCGCTTCGGATAATTCGGGGATCTCGGCGATCGTCTCTCGGTACGTGCTGCCTCCGTCGATCGTTTCGCGTAGTCGTTGATGTTGAATTTGCATCAGAATCTGCCCCTGGTGGGCCAGGATTTCGACGCCGATCCCGACCCCCGAAAAACTTTCCTGGATGAGCACGCCGTCGTCGGGGAACTCGTGAATCAAATACTCAGCCAACGCGTCGGGCGAATCGACCCGCCGCGCGGCACGTTTGTTTGTCACGTCTGAGGCGGTAATGGAGGAGCGTGGTTTGACGTAGACCGGGAATCTCAGCGAGCGACGGTCGATCAGGCTAAATTCCCGATTTGAGAAACCGGCTTGAAGGTCAGCGTCGGTGATTTCACATTCACGCGGCACGTTGATTCCCAATTCCGATGCGAGGCGGCTTGTTTTGGCTTTGTCAAACGCGACTCGGAAGGCGTCGTCGTTGATCAAATACCAATGGGTATCGGGATCCAGTTTCTCGCGTTCGAGTTGGAGCGGCACGACTGCATAATCGTTGCAAGGGATGACCAGATCGTAGTCATAGTGCTTGACCAATCGATGCAATGCATCGAGCCATTGATCGTCGTGGGGCGTGTAGGACGCGACGGAGTGAAATGCGTGAACGTACTGGGACTTCAGTGCCGGCGAATCCGGATCGCACCAGGCGGCGTCCACCGAGATGCCGTTGCGTCCAAGGCCCCGCGCGACGGCCAGCAGGACGCGGTCGTCATTGCCCAGCAGTAACACGCGGCGTGTCTGATGTCGGGTTGGTTCGTGATTGCCAAACTCTGGTTGGTCGATTAATTCTGCCAAACTCATGGAGTGTTCCCAGCAAGCGTGGAGCGAAGTTTCGCGATCGCGTTGCGACGAATCGGATCGCTGAAGAGAAGTGGGGTGAACCAAACGCTCAGCAGCAAGGGGATCAGGCACAGCAGGGCGATCCATTTGCCGAAGCAGAGCGCAAACAATGCGATGGAAACCACAAACACGCCGAAATCGATTCGGAGCTTGTGGTACTTGCTGATCAGCAACACACCGGCCAAAACGAGCGCGTGCGAAATCAACGTCGAGGCGACGACACCGTCGATACCGAAGTCGCCGATCAGTGCCAGACCGACCAGGAAATTGCAGACCAGCCCGAGCAGCAAAAAGCAACTGCTGATCCAAGTCTTTTCCAGGCACCAGAAGTACTTTTGGGCAACCATCGTCATCGCGGCCAGTGAACAGTAGCAAAGCGTCATCGGCAACAGCGACTCGCCCATCGCAAATTTGTCTTTCCAGATTTGCCCGAACAACAGCGGGGCCAACAGCAGGATGGCAACCGATGCGGTGACGCAGAACAAACCGATCGCTTTGAGCATCAAGTTCATTCGATCAGCGACTGCTCGGCGATCACCCGATTCCCAGTCCCTGCTCAAATACGGCATGCCGGTCGATCCCGCCATCGCGCCGATCGTCATCAGCAGCAAGGGGAAGATACAAGCGGTGTGGTACTGGCCGACCAGAAATTGAATGTCGACCTGTTGATCGGGATAAAAGTTGACCAACAGCAATCGGTCACAGACCGAAAACAGATTGATCAACGCATTGCTGATCCAGACCCAGACGGCAAAGGGAAGGATTTTTCGCCAAATCGGGTCGGTCTGGTCGGATGGTTCGTGATCCTCTGGGTGCTCCCGTTCGGATCGTCCCTCGACCAGGGTGTAGCTGGCAGCAAGCGTGGTGCCGACGAAACAGGAGATCAGGTAGGCAACGATGACCGAGAACGCGCTGACCGACGTCAGTTGAAACAGGACAACGCACAACAGGGCAAAGAACAGGGTTTGTGCGAACTGGATGCGAAAGACGAATCGATTGAGACGTTTGCCCGAAAACCAGCTGGTGGCGAAATTAAAGAACACGACGACGGGTAGCCCGATCGCCAACAGCGAGACCATCGACGCATCGTCGGCGCTGCCGAAAAAGTATCGTGCGACGGTTTCTCGGAACCACCAGATCGAGACGGACGCCAGCAGCGTCAGCGCGAGACAGGCCAAGAGGGTTTGGCGGAGGAAACGCGATTGCTGGCCCTTTTTTTCGAATCGGGCGACGTAACGTCCGAAAGAGCCCGGGATACCGAACACCGCCAGCGGTGCGACCAGCATCAAAAAGCTGAACGCCAAATCCCAACGGCCGACTTCCGCTGCCGACAGCGTGCCGCAAACATAAAAGCTGCGGACAAACCCGATGCCGCGCTGCACGATCATCAGGAGGCTGATCAGGACAACACTTTGGGAGAACGAATCGGCGACGATCTTTTTGGCCGACTTTGGACGCGGTTGGGAAAGGGTGGCTTGGCTCATGGTCGGGAAAACCGTAAACGTCGAATGTCGTTGCGATCGTGGGTTGGTGACAGCCGTCCTTGTGTCCCGAACCGCGATTCCCGCGTCGAACGACCACTGATGGCCAACCCTACGTTGCGAAGAATGCGGCTTGCGGTGATCCGGTCCGCGAGCGGTTATTGACGGAAAGACGCGTTCGGTTTCGTTCGATGGAGCGGATTGCGCTGATTGATCGATTCGCGTGTCCATCGGCCGATTGAGTTCACACGCGGGTTGACCCCAATGGCCGCCGACACAAGCGGTGCGACCGGCGGATGTGATTCGACTTCCCTCGGCAAGTTGCCGCCACACGTTTGCCTTGCCGATGCTTCAACCCACAGTTCTATGCGTGGACCGATCCACGCACGCTTTCGGAAGCACCCGAACCCTGGCCGGAACGAAGCATGATCCCATCGGTTGAATTGATCACAAACGTCGAACAGCTCTCCCCGGGCGACCTGGGTCGCTGGAACGAACTCGCCCGCAACCCGCTGCAACGTTGGGAGTGGTTGGGGAGCTGGTGTCGGGCGTACCAAGGTGACTACCGCTTGTGCGTGTTGAGGGTCACACGTCAACGCGAAATCATCGCCTTTGCGCCGTGGTGTCTGGAGAGTCGCGTTGGAACGGGCAAGACGATCCAGTTTCTGGGGTCTGGAAAGGTGTGTACCGACCACTTGTCGTTGTTGGTCGCCGATGGTGACATCGACGACGCCTGTTCCGCGGTCGCTCGCTGGTTGGCCCACTCGGCAGATCCGACCGGAAACACCGACGAACAACGTCTGCTCTGGGACTCGATCGAGTTGATCGGTGTCGATCGATCGGATCGGACGATGAACACGTTGGTCGAGTCGATGCAACGGGAAAAACTGAATGTCGAAGTTGCCGACGGGTTGGGGGGCTACGCGATCGATCTGCCCGCAACCTGGGACGAATACGTCCGCATGCGGTCCAAGAGCGGCCGTCGCGAGGTTCGTCAGTCGCTGAAAAATATTGATACGGGAACGATCTGCGTGGATCGGGTGCAGAACCAGCAACAGCTCGATGCGGTTTGGGACCAGTTCGTCACGCTTCATCAACGACGTCGCCACGCGTCCGGCACGACGGGGTGTTTCGACCATCCGCCCTTTGACGTGTTCCTGCGTGATGCGGCATCCGAACTGCTCGATGCCGGGTTGTTGGAATTGATCATCGCATCGAGTGAGGGCGTCCCGGTGGCGGCTCATTTCGCGATCGCCGACAACGACTGTTGGTACTTCTACCAATCAGGCATGGATCCGGACGCCGAAGCGTTGCGTCCGGGGTTGAGCATGTTTTGCCACGCGATCCGTGAATCCATTCAGACGGGGCGAAAGACGTTTGACATGATGCGTGGAGACGAACCGTACAAATTGCGTTGGCGGGCTGAGCTGATGCCGGCCCAGGAGATTCGTGTTTGCAGCCCCAGGCGATCGGCCCAATTGCGTCATCAAGTCGTCAAGGTCGGCGCGACCTTCAAAAATCTGGTCAAGTCGGGACTCGGGATCGGTCAACCGCAGTCCTAGCGTCCTCAGCCCGAGGTTTCTTGATCCGCCCCTGAAACGCACCGTGAGACGAAGTGCCAGGATGTCCGTGACGATGAAAATTCGTGAACTCGCACTGCACGCCTATTATTACAGCAGCTTGCCGATGCGGATGCGCTATCGCAACCGACTCGAAGCGGAAGGGCAAGCGCCGTTGTGCGTGTTATTTTATCATCGCGTCGCCGACACGCATCCCAACGGTTGGTCGATCGGCAATCGTGAATTCGAACGTCAGATGCTTTGGTTGAAGCAGCATGTCGACGTGGTCTCGCTGGAGGAAATCCAAACGCGGATGCGATCCGGTCGCAATGATCGGGTGGCCGTCGCGGTGACCTTTGACGACGGCTACGCGGAAAACGGCCAGCAGGCGATTCCGTTTTTGATCGAGCACGAGATCCCGATGACGTATTTCGTCGCATTGGATTTTGTACTTCACGATCGCCCGTTCCCGCACGATGTTGCCGAAGGTCAGCCGTTGCCGGTCAATACGCCCGAGCAGCTCCGCCAGATGGCGGCGTCGGGGATCGAAATCGGGGCGCACACCCGCACTCATTGCGACGTCGGGGCGATCCAGGATCCCGGGACGATGGTCGATGAAATCGTGACCGCCACGGAGGAGCTCGGCAAACTGGTGGAGCAGCCGATTCGCTACTTCGCGTTTCCCTATGGTCAGAAAACCAATTTGAGCGCGGCGGCCGTCCAGCTGGCCAAAGACCAGGGCTTGTCGGGCGTCTGTTCGGCCTATGGCGCGTACAATTTCCCGGGCAGCGATCCGTTTCACATCCAACGGTTTCATGCCGATCCCGAGTTCATTCGATTGAAGAACTGGGTCACGATCGATCGTCGCAAAGTCGGTTTCGGACGCGGCTACAAATTTGCCGATACGGGCGTCAAGGTTGCCGATGTTGTGGGACGGTCCGCCCACGACGCCGCTCCGGTCGCCGTTGCCAGCTTGGGTTCAGAAGCTTGATTCTGGCGAAAGCATCCGACGGCGGGAAACTTTCTCTGACCTTCTGCGTCTAAGTCCAGGCGGTGACGTCGTCGCCAGCGCCGCCGAATCGTTCGGCGCTGCGCTTCGCCGGCCGAAAGCTGAGGCAACCCGCCGATTGAATTGGGACACCCTCGGGATCGATGACAACCATGCAAACGTGGTCCACCCGCAGGGCGGGATTGTGAGTAAGATGACGCGTTGAAAATCGACGCGGATTCCCGCGGCCATCAATCGAATCGTGGAAAGAAAGATCATGTGGTTACGAGGTGGGCGGAGATCGGCCGGAAGCAGTGATGGTCGACCAAAGACAAGCGGCCGGGTGCGACGGTTGCGCCATGAATTGTTGGAGCAGCGACGGTTACTGGTGGCGACGGTTTCGGTGACGGTCCAGTCGCCGGTCGCCGTCCCC
The DNA here is from genome assembly GCF_025060895.1 of Stieleria sedimenti. Lineage (GTDB taxonomy): Bacteria > Planctomycetota > Planctomycetia > Pirellulales > Pirellulaceae > Stieleria > Stieleria sedimenti. The sequence continues at coordinate 82,149 of NZ_JANZKV010000034.1, forward strand.
GAGGCACCGCTGCAGCGGATCGTTTACTCGTTCAATCGGGACGAAACCGATGGGTTCTTGGCAGTCCAATTCGAACTGTCCGGGGACGCAACATACGACGTGGATTACACGGCACGGGAACGGGACCGAGATACGATTTGGCTGCCCGACGATGCCCCTGTCAGCGGTGACGTCGTCGGCACTGCCACATTTTTTCCGGGTGAGTCGACGGTCGAATTGATCATCAACGCGCGAACCGACTCCATCAGCGAACCCCACGAAAGCGTGGTGGTGACTCTGGTCGAAGCAGACGAATTCGGCCCGGTCAACAGTGGTGCGGCGTTGTTCGTCAGCCATCAAGACACCGAGTACTTTATCGCAGATGATCAGAATCGGCTGGGCACGGTCGAGATCGAAACGGGTGTCGTTGAGGTGCTCGGCAGTATCAACACAGCCGACACGATCACGGACATCGCGTTCACCGAAGACGGCCGGCTGTTCGCAATCTCGTTCGAGCGTCTTTACGAAGTCCATTTGGCCGATGCGAGCGCGGGACTGATTCCGGTCACGGCGCTCGGACAGCATGGAATCAGTGGTGCCAATACGCTCATCGACGCTCGGGACGGTGATTTTGGAAGCGAATCGGGAGACCTGTTTGCCGTCGGCGACTCCTTCTTGGATTTGCAGCGGATCGATTTGGAGCTGGTCAGCGACGAAGTGGTGATGATGAATGTCACCACCGTGTTCGACATTGATGGCACGCTTCAGTCCCAGTTGATGCCGTTTCGTTTTGTGGCCAGCGGTGACTTGGACTACCTGTCCGGCGGGCATTTGGCCCTCTCGGCTTCAGGGTACGATCAATTCGGAGTGTTCGACACCTATGATTCGTTGATCGAAATACAGACTCCCGGTACAGGTGGGGTGATCGAAAACTGGCCGAAACCGGCTCAGGACCCCGACGAAGACTTTGACAATGTGTTCGGCTACGCCTTTGACGGGAACGACAGCTTTGCATTCTCCGGACACACGATGCTATCGGTCAGTCAATTCAGCCGGGACACGTCCAGGGAATTGGAAATGACCGGCCGGCCCTACCTGATCGGGACGCCGTCGGTTGCCAGGGGCAGGATTCTCGGCGATCAGGTCACGCAAAACACCATCGGACTCTACCAAGGCGACATTTCGTTGTTCCATTTGAAGGAATCGCTCACGTCGGGGCCTTCGGATCTGTATTTCGGGTTTGGCCCGAGCGGCAACGTGGGCTGGATTCCATTGAGCGGGGATTGGAATGGTGACGGCATCGACACGGTCGGTTTTTACCAAGGCGATATCTCGCTGTTCCATCTGAAAGATTCGTTCACCTCAGGGGCCTCGGATCAGTACTTCGGGTTCGGCCCGGGCGGCACCGCCGGTTGGATTCCGTTGACGGGCGACTGGGATGGGGATGGCGTCGACACCATCGGTCTGTACCAGCCGGACATTTCGTTGTTCCACTTGAAGGATTCGTTTACACCGGGGGCTTCGGATCACTACTTCGCGTTTGGGCCAGGAGGAAACGCGGGTTGGTTACCACTGGCGGGAGATTGGAACGGTGACGGGATCGACACGATCGGCTTGTACCAACCCGATGTCTCCCTGTTCCACTTGAAGGATTCGTTTACCCCGGGGGCTTCGGATCACTACCTGCAATTCGGCCCCGGCGGCGGCGGTCGGATTCCGCTGGTCGGCGACTGGGACGGCGACGGCTTTGATACGATCGGGCTGTACCGGGGCGACACCTCGTTCTTTCAATTGAAGGATTCGTTCGCGCCCGGTGCTGCCGATCACTCGTTTGCATTTGGCCCCGGCGGCAATGCGGGCTGGGTGCCGCTGTCGGGTGATTGGAATGGACGGACCATGCCTGCTCCGCCGCCGGCACCGCTTGCCTCAGCCGGATCGATTTTTTCGGGTCCCTTGCGCGCGGCGCTCGATGAGGACCATACCGACTCGGTGTTGCACAGCTCCGGTTGGGGGCTTGCGGCCAAGGCCGAAGTCACGCGGCTCGGTTCGGTCGGGGAGACGGACTCGGTGGTCGATTCGCCCCGCCAACCGACGGCAGACCGGACCGCCGAAGCGGACGATTCGGGATCGCAACACAGGGGGCTCGAATCAACGCCGCTCGCGTTGCTGGATGAATCAATGGCCCAGTGGCGTTAATCTTTGGTTGCCGAGGTCACCGCCGACCGCCGGTATGTTACGCTGCGGCAATCCTTCACGTTGAGTGAGAGGTTGGTCTGGCGCACGAAGAGGTTGAGAGGATTTTCTTTCGATGGCGACTCGACGACCGGCGCGTCGGCGAAAGCGACGACACAATGCCGCCGAATTTGAACAAGAATTGGTCGCACTTGCCCAGCAAGGTCAGTTCAACGACATCGTGGCGGCCTGCGAAAAACATCGGCGACACGGTCCGCTGTCGGTGCTGGCGATGCATCTCTATGGGGTGGCGTTGACCCAGACGGAGCGATTCGATTCCGCGATCGAGACGCTCCGGGCGGCGGCCAAACGAAGCGACGCTGAGAAAAACGTGGTGCAGTCGTCGGCGATCCGAAACGACTTGTCCAAGGCCTTCTATGCTGCGAAGCGATATGGGGAAGCCATCGACGTTCTGACGCGGCTGCGAGATCAGAACCCTGATCAAGTGACTTTTGCGCGAAATCGGATTCTGGTGCTGGAGGAATCTGGGCAACTTGATGCCGCGTTGCGGGATTGCCTGGCGGCCGTCAAACGCTGGCCCGGCGACGTGCACTTGGCGTTTCGGTTGGGCGACTTGCGGATGGCGGCGGAATCGTGGCAGCAAGCCGTCGACGCGTTGTCGATTGTCTTGAAGCTGGATCCCGATCATCAGTTGGCTCGGCGAAAGTTGGTGACGGCGTACCGGAGGCTGGATGACCAGGCGGGCGTCGCCGCGGCACTTCGCGATTGGTTGCAGCGGGACCCTGACAACGCGATCGCCCGTCACCTGCTATCCGCACAGGAATCCGAGAGACTTGAAGTCGAAGCGTTGCCGTCGCGGGCCTCGGACGATTACGTCCGGGAGGTGTTTGATCAGTTTGCCGAAACGTTTGACGAGCAGTTGCAGTCGCTCGATTACGCCGCACCACGATTGCTTCGGTCGCTGATGGCGGATCTCGGGTTGTCCGCCGACGGCAGCCTGTCCATTTTGGATGCCGGTTGCGGCACCGGTTTGATGGGTGAACTGTTGCGGCCGTTTGCTTCACGACTGGTGGGCGTGGACCTGTCTTCGGGGATGCTCCAGCGGGCCGGCGATCGCGGCTACGACTCGTTGGTGTGCTCGGAGCTGGTGGCGTATTTGAATGAGCATCCCGGCGAGTTTGAATTGATCGTGTCGATGGACACCTTGATCTACTTTGGTGATCTGGCGGCCGTTTTGCTGGCGGCCAATCAGTCGCTGCGTGGTGAGGGCGCCCCGCTGGTCTTTACGCTCGAAAAATGGGACGCTTCGGACGGCGCGGCGGGGTACCATCTCAATCCATCGGGACGCTATTCGCATCGCGTCGACTACGTTCGGGAAACCTTGGAGCGATGCGGTTTCTCAGAGATCAGCGTCAAAGAGTCCGCGTTGCGCAAGGAGGCTGGCAAGGAGGTGAGCGGACTGTGCTGGGGCGCGCGAAAGAGCGGATCGAGTGTCAGATGCGATGAATCATCTGCAGATGCCCGCTGCCGTAACGCTCGATGTTGATTTGAAAGGCGTCACGTTTCCACGAGGATTGCAACTCGGCCGGAGCGGCGTTTTGTTCGAAGCGAACTTCACTCAGCACGACTCGGCGACTGGGCCGATAGGAAAACAGGTTCACCGAAATGTTGAAGACTTCGTAGGCGTTGGCCCTCAGGTTGGCAGACAGTTCGCCGCTTTCCAGGCTATCGGCAACGGCTCCCATCGGGATTTGGGTCAAGGCGGCGCCCAGGATGGCGACGCAGCGGAGGTCACAGGCGATCTGACCGCGAACGAAGTCATTTCCATCGGTATAAATCGCGACAGCGGCCGGTGGATGAACGTGTTCTTCCGATTTGATTTTGGTAGCCGATACCTTCAACCCGAACAGGTGGTTCATGAATTTGCCGATTTCGTCGGCAAGGATGGCGGGGCTGGCGATAGACATGGAATGGGGCACTAACGGTAGGTCGGGGGCATCGTGAGGATCGGACCGCATGGACACGCTAGGTGAGGATCGGATCAAGCGCCGCTTGCATCGAGCCTGCCGTGAAGGGTTTGGTGACGAGGAAATCGGCACCCGACTCGTGGGCCAGTGCTTTGGTTTCCAAACTGCTTTCTGACGTGATAAAACCGAAGCGGACGTTGTTGCCCGAATCACGAACGCGTTTGAGCAGATCGATGCCTTTCATCTCGGGCATGTTCCAATCGGACAGCACCAGATCGGGCGATTCACTGGCGATCTTGTTCAACGCGTCGATTCCGTTTTCTGCCTCGATCACGGTGAATCCACTGAAGTCAGTTTGTTTCAGTGTGCGGCAGACAATCATTCGCATTGCTTTGCTGTCGTCAACGATCAGGATTTTCATTTTCGTTCTCCTTGAAACGATTGGCCAGTAGCGGGGGAGGAGCTCATGCTTGGATCAGTTCGACGGTCAGAAGGGTTCCACAAACGTCGTACCTGATCGTCAGACTGGTGGGTGTCGGATCCGGTTGAGCGGCTCCGACACAAGGCAGCGAGAGGGTGCAATCCTGGTCGATCATTCCTTTCACATTCCCACCGATAACATTGACGACTTCGCCGAAGGCATCCAAAACGTCTTCGTCGTCCAGGACGTCGGCGGCTTGAGCAAACATAGCACAGGCGATGTGTCGGGCCAGTTTCTCGGGGGCGTAAATCTGCAGAGTTGCTTGCCAGGAGCCAGAAATTCGAACCGCAGCCATGAGTTGGTTGGGGGCGATGGTTTCGGGTGAACCTTGGAAGGATTCGTGCGGCAGTTCGAGCATGGTTGTCAAGACATCCTGGACCATCTGCGCGAGACTCAGGTGACTGATCCTGTCGCGACCGCTCGGCTCAGATGGCCGAGGGGCGATAATAAACGATGTCATCAATTTCTTTCCTTTGATAGGGAACGCACAGTCCGATCAGAGTCTCGGCGGCTCCGATGACCAGGTAGCCATCGGGACGCATGGCACCGCGAAGTCGTTTCAGGATGTCTTGTTTGGTCGGCTGATCGAAGTAGAGCAACACGTTGCGGGCCAGCACGACGTCGAATTGCCCGAGGTAGGGCCAAGGCCGCGCCAGATTGATGCGATGGAATTCGATCCTCTCACGCAGTTCGGGTTTGGCCTGCCAGGCCGCACCGCGGCGATCGAAGTGGCGGAGCAGTTGGGCGGCCGGTAGTCCGCGGGCAATTTCCAGCGCGCTGAACGTTCCCAGCCGTGCCCGTTTGATCATCTTCTCGGATAAGTCGGAAGCGGTGATGCGGATGTCCCAGTCGTGCAAGTGGGAAAAGTGGTCCTCCAACAGCATTGCGATGGAATACGGCTCTTGTCCGCTGGAACACGCAGCGCACCAGATTCGCAGTTGCTTTCGATTGCTGTTGTCGGCGACGATTTGCGGTAGCACTCGTTTGGCGAGCGTTTCAAACACGGAGGCATCGCGAAAGAAGCTGGTTTCGTTGACGGCGACCGCTTCGACCACCTGAGAGGAGAGCGCGAAATCGTCACCGCGACGCAGGCGTCGGACCAACGAGGGGACGTCTTTCAGGCCGGCGGTGCCGGCAATCGGCGCGAGCCGTTGTTCGAGCATGCCGACGTGTCGTGGCGCCAACCGTTGCCCCGAATGATCGGCGACCAGCGTGCGAAGGAATGCGAAGTCGGCGGTGGCGAGTGTCATTGCAAGGGAGACCGGCTGCGTTGCGGTGATCAACTGGTAGAGGCGGCCAGTGGTTGGCGCACGCCAGAACCGGCGACTCGAAGAATTTGCGAGGCGATTTGATCGAGCGGCAAAACGCGGTCGGCAAATCCGGAATTGGCCACTTGGCCGGGCATGCCCCACACGATGCTGCTTTCCTGGTCTTGGACGTAAACTCGGGCTCCGCAGGCTTTGAGCGCTTTGGCGCCTCGAGTTCCGTCTTGTCCCATTCCGGTCAAGACGATCCCCAATGATTGGTCACCGAAACAGTTGGCCAGAGAACAGAACAGCGGATTGACCGAAGGGCGACAGCTGTTTTCCGGGGGCTCTTGATTCAATCGCACGTGGACGCCATCACGCTCACGTGAAGCGACCATGTGATAGTCGCCCGGGGCGATCAGGACCGTGCCCGGCGTGAGCCGATCGCCGTCGGCGGCTTCGCGAACGCAGTGACCGGTTTGTGAGGAGAGCCGTTCGGCGAGCAGTCCGGTGAACACCGGCGGCATGTGCTGGACGATCAGAATCGGTGTGGGGAAGTCTTGAGGGAGTCCCGACAGCAGTTTGGACAAGGCCTGGGGGCCACCGGTGGAAACGCCGATGGCGATCGCGGCGACGCTGCGATTGGATCCCTCGGCGTCCCTGGTCGGGAAGGTCGTGGTCGGCTCGGCATTGCAGGCCGCCGCCATCGAATCGGCTCGCTTTCCGGCGGTCCATTGCATCAGTTTGGGGACCAGGTCACGCCGCAGCGAATCCAGGGCTTTTTGAATGTGACCGGCACCGGTTGGCTTGGTGGCGAAGTCGGTTGCCCCGGCGGCGATGGCATCCAGCGACGCTTCGGCGCCACGGCTGGTCAGCGAACTGAACATGATGACCGGCAGCGTGCGTCCCAGTCTACGAATCTCTCGAACCGCCTCGACGCCGTCCATGACCGGCATCTCGATGTCCATCACCACAATGTCGGGATTGGTTTGGTCAAGTTGATCGATGGCGTCACGTCCGTGCTTGGCTTCGCAAACCACCGTCATCGACGGTTCCAGCTCCAGCGCGGTTCTGATCAACCGGCGCATGATCGCTGAATCGTCACACAGCATGACGCGAATCTCATTGTTCATAGTCAAGCTTCCTTCGACGTTAGGAAAGATCGCTGGGATCGCGCTGGTCGTCTTGCAGGACTTCGCCGAAAATCGCTTCGACGATCCCGTTGTCATTGTTCAAAAGCTGCGGGTGCCCGTTCTTGGCGATCACATGAGCCCCGCGGTTGAGCCCGACGTCATAGTCGGTGGCTTCTTCGTACCGTTGGAAGTGATTGGCGATGTGGTCGGCCGCGGCGACCAGCGAGATCAGCTTGCCGTCGGGGTGATGGGTTTCTGGCAGGTGATGCAATTCGATGGAGGCCACTAGGGCGCGGGGAAGTCCGTTGTGCGTGGCGAACCAGGCGCCGAATGCGCAGTGGTCGATCCCCAGGATTTCGTTTTCGGCCGTCAAACACTGCCCGTCTTCGACAAACGCCAACGGGTCGGCCTTGGCGAAGGACTCGGGCGCGGCGACCGCCAACAGCAGGCGGCCGAAATCGTGCAGCAACCCGGCGGTGAATTCTTCGCCCTCGAAACCGAGTCGCAGCTGTTTGTTGATGTAGCTGGCCACCTTGGCGGTGCGAAAACTGTGTTGCCAAATGACCTCGCGAACCCACTCTTGTTCAAGCGGCATGCTCTTCATCAAGCTCGCCGCGCTGGAGGTCAGGATCAGGTTTCGGCATTGCCGCAATCCGAGTCGAACGACCGCCTGGCGAAGACTGACGACGGGGGAACTGGCAGCGAAATACACACTGTTGGACAGCGACAGAATTTCGGTGGCGAGTTTGACATCGCGCTCGATGACTCCGGCAAATTCGGCGGCAACGCAGTCGGGGTCTTGCGCCAACTCCAGCGCCTCGGTGGCGACCGCCGGCAGCATGGCCAATTCATCCGAACGCTTGAGAAGGGCTTGTTTGAGCTTTTCGGGTGGTGAGCAGGTTTGGACGGTCATCGGAGATACCACTGTAATGATTACGTAGGGGAGTCGGGCAATTGTCGGTGCCGTTGCGCGACGGGGTCGGCAGGAACTGCGAATTTTCTCAAACGTGGGGGAACACGGACATCGCCCCCCACCTTTCCCCCGACCTCCCTTTAAATCGTGCCACCCACCTAACTGTTCTTTATCCACCTAACTGTTCTCACTCTAAATGGTGCCACCCACCTAGTTGTTGACTCAAGTTTTCCATCGAGGTACAATCAGGCAACAATTCATTGTAAGGGGGGAGTTTGCGATGGGACGTCCGCTGCGTTCGGAACAAGTTGCTGATGACGAAGTGTCGATTGTTCATGCCGTCCAGCGGTGTGTTCGGCGTGCTTTTTTGGCTGGAATCGACCAAGCGACCGGAACGGATTATGGATACAGACGTGAGTGGATCCGGCGGCGGATGGAAGCTCTGGCGTCTGTCTTCGGCGTCGATGTTCTCACCTATGCCGTGATGTCCAATCACATGCATCTGATCCTCCGCAATCGACCCGATGTCGTCCTGGCATGGACCGATCAAGAGGTCGCCCTTCGCTGGCTGAAAGTCTTTCCAGGTCGCCGAATTGAAGAACATTTGGGTGAACCAACTGAGAGTGATGTGCAGATGTTGGTGGCCGATCGAGAACGACTCGCTGAAGTGCGGCGCCGGCTGTCGGACATTTCCTGGTTCATGCGTTCTTTGAGCGAACCGATCGCACGCATGGCCAACCGGCAAGACGAGTGTACCGGTCGATTTTGGGAAGGCCGATTCAAGCTGCAGCGGATCACAGACGAAGCGGGATTGCTGGCCTGCGCGATGTATGTGGACCTCAATCCGGTCCGTGCCGCGATGGCGGAATCGCCGGACGAGTCGGTGCACACCTCAGGCTACGATCGAATCAAAGGAGACCAAGGTCAGGAAATCGATTCAGCCGCGTTTGATCTGGTTCCGATTACTACGGAACAGGCGGGCGCAGAACGCCGCAACACGCCAGTAGATGAACTGCGTGAAACGAAGCGGGCAAAACGAAAGAACCCGAGGGGCAGACGCATCCGTCGCGACGGATGGCTGTCGCCGTTGACTCTGGATGGTTCGACGCTCGCCAGCGACGCTGCGCTGAATCACGATGGCGTGCGGGCGAGCGACAAGGGGTTTCTGGGGATCAGTTTGAAAGACTACGTCAAACTGCTTCGTTGGACGGCCAAGCAGAGCGAAGAAGGGGCGGGACGCAACGTACCACCGAGTCTGCAGGGTCTAGTTTCACGTCTCGGAATCGACTTATCGATGTGGCGGGACTTGGTCTGGAACTTCCAGCGCTACTTCGGTAATAGCTGCTGCGCGGGTTCACCGAGCGGGATGTCGCAGTTCGCCGAGTCGAGCGGCCGCAAATGGGCCAGGGGGTACCGGCGAGTCGCCGAGTGTTTTGCTGCATAGCAAAAGCCGGGTCCGCGTCACTACGGCGGGTGATCGGTCACGCTATGTGACACGGTCGTCTCTTAGTTTTATGGCGAGACTCCCGTCGTCATCCAGAGCGACTGGAGTGCTCGCTTGCTGCGACCCGCTGACCGGTACTCCTGAAGGACCGCTTCGATCTCTGGTGTGTTCGGTGCTGTGAATGCATAGTGGGTGGCACCATCTGAATTCGGTGTGCGAGCGGAAGTTCCCTGTGAATGCATAGTGGGTGGCACCATCTGAATTCGGTGTGCGCCGGAGGGTTGCGGTCGGTATCGATCTGCCGCGGCGTTTGTTTTGGGTCAGAGCGATTCCAGAAACGCGTCTTCTTTGGCGGCCGGCAAGCGATACTTGCCAGCGGAGGCGTCTCGGTTTGAAGCGGTGTCTTGCTCCGAGGCTTCGCGTCCGGACGCTTCACCAGATTGCCCGACCAGCAACATCAGGTCGGCGGCTAGCCGTTCGATGCTGGCGGCGGTCACCAGGGTTTCATCACTGCCGGAGGTCGTGCTTTGCGCCGTCTCGGCGACCATCGTGATGCTCTTGACGATTTCATAGCTGCCGGTTGCGACATCGGAAATGTTGCGCGAGATTTCCGAAGTCATCGCCGTTTGCTCTTCGACGGCGCCCGCGATCACATTCTGGCTTTCATCGATCTCGCGAATGATTTCGCTGACCAATCCGATCGCGTTGACTGCTTCTTGCGTGTCGGCTTGAATCGCTTCGATGCGTCCGATGATGTGTTTGGTCGCCCGACTGGTTTCTTTGGCAAGCTCCTTGACTTCGTTGGCCACGACGGCAAAGCCTTTTCCGGCCTCGCCGGCCCGGGCGGCTTCGATGGTCGCATTGAGGGCCAGCAGGTTGGTTTGTTGGGCGATCGAGTTAATGACCTTGATGACGTTGCCAATCTCCGCACTGCTTTCGCCCAGACGGGTGATGGTCTGGTTGGTTTGTTCTGTCGCGCAAACGGCATTGCGGGCGACCGAGGCGGCGTTGGCCGCGTTGGCCGCGATTTCCTTGATGCTTTCTTCGAACTGCTCGACGGCGGTCGCCAAGGCATGCGCATTGGCGCTGACCTCTTCGGCCGCCCCGCTGGCCATGGTGGCTTGATCGCTGGTGTTCTCGGCGTCCCGTCGCAGCCGCCGGCTGACATCGGTCAGATCGTGGGTGGAAAGGTAACGGAGATTGGTTGCCGAGCGACGCAGCGGCAGGATGGTTTCGCGGGCGACATAGATGCCGAAGCCGGCGATCCCCAACAGAATGCCTGCGGCGCCGGCCAGCGACCACAGCATCCGCGCATCGACCAGGGCTTGGACAGCCGCTTCGTCGGTCGCATTGCGACGGGTTGCCATCGAAGCGACCGCATTGACCGCGTCGCGATGTTGTTCGTACTGTTGCCGCATCGGCCCTCGAGAAAGCAACTTCGCCGTTTTGACATCACCCCGTAAACAGGCCGGCACGAACTCCTGATCCCGCACCCGAAAGAACTCCTTTGCCGTTTCGTAACACTCGACCGTTTTCAGCTTCTTCATCGGCCCTTCGGCGAGCTCGTGTTCCCAGAAGCGATGGCCGGTTTCGAATTTCTGCTTCAATTCGATGCCGCGTCGAACCAACTGCTGAATCTGTTCCGTACCGACGCCCTCTTCCACCTCGTGGGCCATTTCGAGCGACAGCAGATAGGATTCGATGAGGTTGTTGGAAGGCGGAACGGTGTCCGAGATCAAGTCCTTGCCCTGAATGATTCTGTTGTAATAGGGGCCATGGACCTTGGCGACCGACAGCGTATTCCAAGACCACAATCCGTAACCGACAAAGGACAGTGCGCAGGCACCGACAAGGATGAAGATTTTGGAGCGAACGGTGAGGCGATTGAAGGACACGAAACTATTCCTTTCCGGCGTGAAAATTGAACGATAGCTTGGGCAGGTGGCGATGACGTCCACGTCAATCGATGGCAGTGGCAGTGGCAGTGGCAGTGGCGACGCGATCGACATCGAGGATCAGCAACAATCGTTGTTCGAGTTTGTAGGCACATCGCAAGAACGGACGCTGTCGGCGATGCAGTGTGCCGGGGACCGATTCGTGGTCCGCCTGGTCGACCCGCATCACGTCGCCGATTTCATCAACCAGTAAGCCGACCGGACCATCGCTCGAACGAATAATGACACTCATCTCGTGCCGGTCGCTGGCGCGGGCCGGCAACCCCAACACGTTGCGAAGGCTCAACATGCTGACAATGTGGCCGCGCAAATTCATCAGGCCACGTACGACTTGCGGTGCCAACGGGACGCGTGTGGTCGGTTGAACTCGTACGACTTCCTGGACGTTTTGGACTTCGATGCCATACAACAACCCATCCACCAGAAAGGTGCAGTAGGACTCTGGCCGGGCAAGCGTGGTGGTGTTCATGATGAATTTCAAAGGGCGTGATCGGAGGTGTCCGTTGTGCTAAGCGGCGAACCAGGCGTCGGCCCAATGTCGCAGGGCCGATCGCAGAAATGTATTCAAGTCAATGATGCGGGTGACGCGTTGTTGGATCACCAGATGCCTTGCGGCGCCCGCCTGACCGCCTTCGGGGTCGGCGTGGACCGGTTGGTTGTGCAGAATGTCCAAGATTTTTGTCACCACGACCCCCGCGACACGGTCTCCGTCATGGAACACAACCGTGTGCAGCGGAGACTCTGACGCCAGTTGTCGAGATGAGACATCAACCAGTTGACACTCCAGCGACCCGTCGATGGAGAACAGCGGGATGGTCTGACCTCGGTATTGAACGACATGGAAGTCGCCCAATCGTTCAATGTCCGATGACTCGAATTTCTCGAGGCGCGCGACCGACGACAGCGGGATCGCGACGCGTGATTCGTCTCCCAAATCGACGATCAACAGCGATTCGCTAGGCGATTCGTTTGAGTGCCATGGAGGCTGTGTGATCGGCACTTTGCGTTCGGCCTGCCCCCCGGTGATGCCACCGCTCTGGGCCAAGCCGATCAGATCCAAGATCAAACAGATTGTTCCATCTCCCATGATGGTCGCCCCGGCATAGACGGGAATCTCTCTGAAATGCGAGCCGAGAGGCTTGATGACAATCTCCTGCGTGTCGATGATCTCATCGACGACCAGGCCAAATTGGTGGCCATCGGCGTCGAGCACGACAATATTCAGGTCGGACGTTGGATCGCCACGCCGCCGCGGCGGGTGAAGCCCCAGTTGTTCATCCAGATAGATCAGCGGCAACAGTTGTTCGCGAAGCCGGAACAAGGGGGCATCGTGAATGAATTCGATCTCCTGCCGCGCCCGCAGGCTGTCGATGTGAACCAATTCGAGCAAACTGGCCTGCGGAATCGCGTAGCGATCCCCCTCGGTCGCGACCAACAGCACGGGCATGATGGCCAACGTCAGCGGGATCTTGATTCGCAACGTTGTTCCCAGCCCGAGCGTGCTTTGAATCTCCAAGCTTCCGCCGATGCATTCAATATTTGTCTTGACGACATCCATCCCGACTCCGCGGCCGGAAACGTTCGTGACCGAAGCGGCGGTGGAGAACCCCGGCAACAGGATCAAAGGGGTGATGTCACTTTCGCTGAGCGTGGACGCCCGCTGGTTTGAGATGATTCCCCGTTCGATGGCTTTGGCGCGAACGAGGTTGGTGTCGATGCCGCCCCCATCGTCGCTGATCTCGATAATCATCTGGCCGCCCTCGTGAAAGGCATTCAGATGCAAGACGCCACGTGGTGGTTTTCCGCAGGCGATGCGACGCTCGGGCAATTCGATGCCGTGATCGACGACGTTGCGAACGATATGGGTCAACGGATCCTTGATCGCTTCCAAGACCGTCTTGTCGACCTCCGTCTCTTCGCCTTCCATCCGGATATCGACTTGTTTGCCGTGGGAAGCGGCGAGGTCACGGACCAAGCGAGGCAGTTTTCCCCATGCGTTACGGATCGGCTGCATCCGCGTCTTCAGGACGCCTTCTTGCAGTTCGCTCGTGATCTGGTTGAGCCGCTGTGCCGCAGCGTGCAAGGGAGCGTCATCGTTGGAGCGACTGAATTGGACGATCTGATTTCGAGCGAGGACCAGTTCGCCAACCAGATTGACCAATTTGTCCAACAGTTCGACATCCAAACGCACCGAGGCATCGACCAGTGACGCTTCGTTTTTGGTCAAGCCGGGAGCTTCTTTCCAGTCGCAACGGGCGCGCTCGGAGGTCGCTTGTTCGGACGCCGCGTCTCGGGGTGTTGCCTGTTCGGGTGCTGCCGGTTCGGGTGCTGCCTGTTGATGGAGGGGTGATTCGGCGGCGTTGTCGCGGTCCATCCCAGAGGCACCGTCCGCCCCAACCTGGCCGCTGGCCTCTGAGGTCGTCGCCGTGTTCTCGGATTGGGGTTGATCCGCGATCGACACGCTCGGTTCGCTGACCATCGGTGCGGCCGACGGGTCCACCTGCGTCGCTGTCGGTTGCGTCCGTGCGGCTTCCAGTCGGGCGACGAGCGTCTCGTAGTCGTCATCGCCTTCGCCTTGGCCGGATTCGACTTGTCGCAGCATCGCGCGAATCGCGTCGACCATTTCCAGCAGGGTATCGGCGATCGGGCGGGTGAGCGTCAGTTCTCCGTCGCGAAGCGGGACCAGCAGATTTTCACCGACATGGGTGATGCGTTCCAATTTGGGCAGTGCGAGAAATCCGCAGGTGCCCTTGATGGTATGAACGGTGCGGAAAATACTGGCCAGCCGTTGCTGATCGTCAGGCGTGTCTTCCAGGGCGAGCAGATCATCGTCAAGCTTGTCGAGATTCTCGTAACTCTCGACGAGGAATTCCTTGATGATGTCTTCGAAACCGTCCACAAAAAAATCTCCGGGTTTGACCCATCAATGGGCAATATCGGAGAACTTTGTGTCCCGCGTTTTTTGACGTCATCGCCCCCGATTCAATGGTTGTCATCGAGGGACGGACGAAACACTTGCCAACTGACTGGCAAATCGTTCCGAGCGATTGCGAAACGCTGTCGACGGTATCGCCTTTCGCATTTGGGGACGTGGCGACGATCACGACGCCGGGTCCGATTGCAGCGGTTTGACCAATGCGAGCACCGCGTCTCCCGCCTCGGGCTCGGCGGCTTCATCGGCGGTGACAAGCGTCAGCGTCATTCTCTCGTTGTTCGGAGGCGTCTTGTCGCTGATGATTGCCAGGACATGTTGCTCCGCATACAGGTTCTTAAAATCCTGGAAGGTGAATTCGTCGCTAATCGCCGTGGTCTTGAATTCGAATCCTTGTGCGACCAGTTGGCTGATTTTGGAGTGGGTCAGGGTGGAGTCAAAGAGTTCGCGTCCCATCAGGTGCCGCGTCATGCCGCGAGGGTTTTCTGATTTGAAAGTCAGCTGGTACGTCTTGGCCCGCCCGAAAACTGATCGGCACTCGCGGACGGCCAGACTGTTGACTTCGTCGTTGGGGGTCATGGCCAACATGTGTCCGATCCCCGGGAGCGAAAGTTCGTCACGGGCGTGTTCGTTCATGATGTTGGCGCAAATCGCCTCCAGCCCCTCCAGCTTGGCTTTGGTGACTTTGCGATAGTTGGTATCGATCATGATGACGGGGCAACCCGCCTTCTTCAGTTCCAACGCAAACCGAATCACCCAGTCATCGGCGCCCGCGATCAGCACGCCGTTCCGGTTGGGATCGGACAGGCCGAGCGCCTGGGCGATCGGCGACGCCAACAAGCCGTAGAAGGCTACGGTACTGATGATGACCAGGAAGGTGATGATGGCCAATTGATCGGCGCCGGCTAAATCAATTTCGGCCGTTTGCTCGATCCGCAGTGCAAAAATGCTGCTGACCGCGGCGGCCACGATGCCGCGTGGGGCGAGCGTTGCGATGAACGTCTGTTCGCGAAAACTGAGGCCGCTGCCGAGCAGGGACACAAACACGCTCAGCGGGCGAATCACGACGATCAACAGGGCGACAAACAGCAAGCCCGCCCAGCCGACTTGTCCGACGGTGGTGATGTCGACGCGGGAACCGAGCACGATAAACAAACAACCGATCAGCAACGTCCTCAGGTGTTCTTTGAATTCGATGATGTGTTCGATATCAAATTCATGCTGATTGGTCAGCCAGATTCCCAGCACGGTGACGGTGATCAGTCCGGACTCGTGAGCGAAATGGTCGCTGACGGCGAACAGCAACAGGGCGGTCGTCAGCGACACGACGCCGTGCAGGTGATCGGGAATCAAGTAGCGGCGAATCCCCTGCGTGAGGGCCCAGCCGCCAGCCGCGCCCAAGACGGCGCCGACGAGGACGGTCCATCCCAACAGCATCACGCCGTGCCCCAAGTCGGCTTTGCCCGGATGAAGCAACAAAATTTCGAACACCAGGACGGCCAACACGGCGCCGATCGGGTCGATCACGATGCCTTCCCATTTCAGCGTGTTGGCGACACGTCGACTCGGTTTGACTTGTTGCAGCAAGGGCCCGATCACTGTCGGACCGGTGACGACCAGGATCGCGCCGAGCAGGGCGCTCAGCCGCCAAGTGAAGTCGAAACAGAAGTGGGCCGCGATGGTGGCGGCCGTCGCGGTCACCGCGGCGCCGAGCGTGCAAAGGCGAAAGGCGGGCGAACCCGCCTCGCGGAGCTCGCTTAGTTTCAGTGACAAACCGCCTTCGAGCATGATCACGGCGACGGCCAGCGAGACCAGTGGGAAGAGGATTCGTGGTCCGGTGATGGTCGGGTCACCGCTGACCAGTTCGGCCAACAAATCATCCGGACGGGACAACCCGCCGACGGCGACCCCGATCAACAGCAGTAGCAGGATGCCGGGCAGGTTGGTCCGCCAGGCGATCCATTGGGCGGCGACTGCCAGGGCGGGAATCAATGCGAGGTAGAACAGAAAATCCATCAGCCATCAGTCCATCAGCAGTCAGTGGGGGCGTGTGTGGGGGGCCGGATCAATGGCTCGGTTGGATCATTCAAATCGCTTCCCGCATCGTTTCGACTACGGCATCTTCGTGGTGGTCGTGAACCTGGTTGGCCACCGGCAATTCGGGCAATTCTTTCACCGTCGGGCGTCGGCGTCGGCGGGTCTTCTTGGGCACCAGATGACGCAGGGTTTCAAGTTTACCGAAACAGAGCAGACGATCGCCGGCTTGCAGTTCACGGTCGCCGCGGGGGTTGGGAATCACCGCGGCATCGCGATACAGCGTCAGCACGTTGACGTGATTGTCCATCAACCCGCTGCCGGCGATTGTCGAACCGATCATGTCGGCGCCCTCGGGGATACTGATTTCGGTCACGCCGTATCCGCGACTGACCGTCAACCGTTGCCGCAGATCGATTTCGGGGAAATCGACGTGCGAAGCGATGTGGTCGACGATCGCACCGGCGATGTCCAATTGGGTGCAGCGTTCGATGCCCTCGAGTCCCGGTGAGGAATTGATTTCCATGATCTGGGGACCGTCGCGGCCTTCCAACATGTCGACTCCGGCCACTCGCAGCCCCATGATTTGGGTGGCCCGCAATGCCGTGTTGCGATACTCCTCGTCCAATTCGATCGCTTCGGTCATGCCGCCGCGATGAACGTTGCTGCGAAATTCGTGTCCCTGTGCGACCCTCCGCATCGCCGCGATCACTTGATCACCGACGACAAACGCCCGAATGTCGCGGCCTTTGCTTTCGGCGACAAACTTTTGAATCAGCACGTTTTGGTTTTGGCTTTGCAACAGCTCGACGATGGTTTCGGCTGATTGAATCGTCTCGGCCAACAACACGCCGATCCCTTGCGTTCCCTCAAGCAACTTGATGATCACCGGAGCGCCCCCGACACGCTCGATGGCAGGGAACACGTCGCGTTTATCGCGCACAAAGGTGGTGCGGGGAATTCCGATTTGGTGCCGGCTGAGGATTTGCAGACTGCGGAGTTTGTCGCGTGAATTGGCGATGCCGGAAGAACTGTTCGCCGAAAACACATTCATCTGTTCGAACTGTCGAACGACCGCGGTCCCGTAGTAGGTGATCGACGCGCCGATTCGGGGAAGGATTGCATCGTAATCGCTGAGGTGTTTGCGGCGAAAATACAGATCCGGTGCGCCGCGTTCCAAATCGATCGCGAATTTCAACGTATCGAGCACTTTGACCTGGTGGCCACGTTGATCCGCCGCCTCGCGTAACCGACGCGTGCTGTAGGCTCGCGGACTGCAAGAAAGGATTCCGAGTTTCATGAAACCAGTGCTGGTGGTGTGAGTGTTTGAAGAGGCCGACGACAGGTCTAGCCGGTCGGCATGAAAACCGGCATGAAAATCGGAGAGCTTTCCGAGTGATGGGACGCTGCGTTGAAAGAGGCGGTGTGAAACAAAGATGCGGTCAGTCAGGGTTGGCGTTTACGCTTTTTCGGGATGCCTCCGCGGTAAGACTTTCCCGGGTCGATCAAAAAGCGTCGACGAAACGCTTCGCGGCCGAGCAGCATACGAAACCCCATCTGGTTGCGATCGGCCAAGGTCAGCTCGATGTCAAATTGTTGGCCCATCAAACGCACCGTGGTTTTCACCACCGGGCGGACTTCGGATTGGCCACTTGAACTGCGGATCGCACGCATGTCGATCACCGGAGCGGTCGATTCGATCTCCCAGGTTTCGTTTCGCTGCACCGGGTTCACTTTGAATCGTGCCCATTGCTCGTCGTCTTTTTCAAACACTTCGATGTCGAACGCATGCAGCGACGAGGAACGTGCCCCGGTATCGATTTTGGCTTTGATAAACTTGATGCCCAAATCGGGCAGGGCAATCCATTCACGCCAACCAATGATCGGCAGGCTGGTTTTGTCGGTCATCAACGTTGCATCGAGAGGAATGGGTGTGGGCATCGGCGCTGTGCAGGGGTTGGCGCAGCGTTTGACACTGTGCGGGTAGTCGCAGAGGAACGGAACATTGACACATTCGCACATTTCATCGGGATCGTCCCTTCAACGCAAGAGAAGCTGGGGGGATTCCCGCTGTGTTGGTGCCCGCATTGATTCACCCTGCCGGCCGCGCCGGAGCCTGTTTTGGGGATTTCCGCAGTTGATCTCAAGAATGGAATGAATGTTGCGTACCGATTGCCGATAAGCCATTATCGGATTCTACTCTCCATCGGAAGCGAGATCACAAATGAGCACGATCATCCCACAAGCGGCGTCTAACGGCCAGCCATCTCCCCAGATCGTCATCTCGACGGTTCACGGTTTGCTTTTTACGGTCCCCGTTGAGCTGTTGAATAGTCTAAATAACGGGCGAGTTTCGAACGAATTGCCGAGTTCCGCGGCAGCCTCGAGCGGCCGCAGCGTGCGGGAAACTCGATAGCCGTTTGCCGGCACCGAGAATCGGCAAGCTCGTCAGAATCGGAACCGTCGCGGGAGCCATCACCGTTGGGGATGGCTGAGCGTTGGCGCAGCGCTGTGACGCAGGTTTATTGGTAGGGCGTGCGGGCCCTGCCGCCGCGATTGAAACATGGCGCGGCCCGGTCGTCAACGCAGTTGCATTCCAAAATCGAGTTCGCCATCGAGCCGGCCTGGTGTTGGGGTCGGACCGTCGGCAGGGTCTTGCGGGGGCTGTCCAGAGTCTTGCGGCGTCAGCGCCGGTGCGTTGGAGCCGGGGGCATCCGAACCCGGTGCGTC
This sequence comes from Stieleria sedimenti, assembly GCF_025060895.1. Lineage (GTDB taxonomy): Bacteria > Planctomycetota > Planctomycetia > Pirellulales > Pirellulaceae > Stieleria > Stieleria sedimenti. Next base: position 101,157 of record NZ_JANZKV010000034.1, read on the forward strand.
GACGTCAGGCGGATCCACAGGCACGATCGTTTCGAACATCGACGCGACGAAATTGGGCAGGTTGGTCGGGGCGATGCGGGGGTCGCAGCAGGCAACTTGCCGCTTGCAACAACGGTCGCATGTCTTGCTGCCCAAGAGTGGACCGGTGAGTTCCTCGCACAGCGATTGCCGGGACACGAAGATTCGATCACCGGGCTTCAAGTGGTAATTCGTCGTCGTATCACCCAACTGTGTGATCGAACGATAACAGACCGGAAGCGTGACCCGACAGGAAGAGGGTTCGGTCGGACGCGCCAGCAACAGATCGCAGGCAGACGCCCGCGCGGTCAATCCACCGGCTTCCATGATGGCATCCAAAACGGTTTCGTGGCCGGTCAATGCGTACGCCCCTGGCGAATTGACCTCCCCGATCACATAGTAGCGGTGGATGGGGGCGATCAATCGAACGTTGACTGGTGTGGATTCCCTGGTGAGTTCAAAAACGGCACGTTGCATCAATGCTTCGGCTTGCTCGAGCGTCTTGCCTGCCACCACGACGCGGCCGTATGCCCCCAAGTCGACGCTGCCGTCGGCCAGGATCCGTTGGTCGGCGGGCAGCCGGACGGTCGAATCCCCGTCCGTTGTCTCGATCAATAGTTCGTCGCCGGGCTGCAAATAGTGGGCGACCTGGACTTCTTTTGACAGCTCACGTGGGACATCAAGATTGCCGGGGGTCTGGGCCAAAACGGCCTTGGTATCGTCGGTCATGACGTGCGCGACCGGATAGGGCGCGAACCCCAAGACGCTGCAGCCGGCCAGCAGCGGGAGCAGAATCAGATGAATCCCGACGAACGTTTTGTGGTGTGGCGTAGTCATACCGTCATGATCGGCATGATTGGCGCTACTTTGATTGAAGATGCGTGTCGACCGGTTCGCTTTACCTAATCGTTACGGTTACCACCGCTTTTTTGCCACCGCTAGTCCGTCAACAGTGCGTCGGCGGCGATGATGTTGAAGGCTTGCTGGCGGGCCACCCTCTGGACGTTTGCTCGGAGTGTTTCTCCCGACATCAGCCGGATGATCGGATCTCGAGTCGGGCCGGAGATCTCAAGGACAAACGTTCGATCGCTCAACAGTCGGTTCACCGATCGGAGTGGGAGGAAGTCGGTAAAGGTCGGCGTGTTGATTCGCGTCAACAGCAGGTTTTGTGCTTGAAAATTGCCGGTCGAAATGATGGCATTGACCTGTAACCGACGATCGAGCAAGCCGGCACTCCCTTGAGCGGCCACATGGACGCGATCGGACGTCATCAGAACGGATTCCAGCACAATGATCCCTTTTCGGATGCGGCCCACGGCCTCGCCTTGTTCGAACCGGGTCCCGATCAGCGACGTGGCTCCCAGCAGGCTGCCCGCCGACGCCAATCCGGGCACGGCGGTGGCATCGGTCCCGCCGAGTTGCAAACGAAATTGGCCGTTCAAATCCCGTGCGTCTCGAATGTACTTACCGTCCAAATGCAAGGTGCCGGTGACGTCACCCCGGCCGATCGTTCGTGTGCCGACGTAGGTACGGAGCAACGATTCAAAGTCGACGTGGTTGATCCGCCATTCGCTGTCCAGGTGGGTGCCCTTCTGCCCCGCTCCGGCCGATCGGAGCGATAAACCTCCGGTGAGCCGTCCCCTGGCCAAGGTGGATTGAACAAGCGGAAATTTGGCCTGCCAATTTCCCAGGGCCGTGTCAACGGTCACCACCATCGGGCTGTGCGCGTCACCGACCGGAATACCGAATGTCAATCCTTTTTCGACCTGCACCGAACCGGACAGTCGCACCGAGTCAATGAAGTGGTCGCCGCTGCCCGTCACTGTCGCGCGTCCGGACACGATTCCACCGACCCATTGGTCGCCTTGCTGGTGAATGGGCAACAGAATTCTGCTGCCTTTTGCCCGAGTCAGTCTTGCAGTGATCAACTTATCGCCCGGTCCGATCGCCCATTGGCCTTTCGCATCCAACTGGCCGCCTCCGTAGCTGCCACGGGCCGACCGAATGGTGATGGAATCATTGGTTACGGTGAGATCAAATCTCAACGAGCGGGCGATCAGGACGCCGTCCGCGGTCACACCATCCAATTGGATCAGGAGATCCGCCGCGGGGTCACCGACGAGCGACGTCGGGGTCACCGAAGCATCGATACGTCCATCAAATCGAGGACGCTGCAATGTGGTCAGTAACAGAAGATTCCGCAGCGAGAGTTTTTCGACTTTGAAATCGGTGAACCGCAATTTCGACGGGATCTGGTTCCAGCGGGTCGAAGCGTCCAAGGGAGCATCGCTACGAACATTGATCGTTCCGCCCAACAGAGTCCCTGCGACGTTTAGATCGAGCCTATCGGGTTGGACCGAAAGACGTACGTCCGCGGTGCCGAGTGTTTCTTCGCCGAGCTTCCACGCGGCGATGTTGATCGACAATGTTCCCTTGTGTTCACTCGGTTGCAGAATCCTTGCGGCCGGGACACTCCACTGCACTTGTCCGGAGGTCTCCAGCGAGAGCTTGGGACGCCGTGCCAGTGCCTTGATCGGAATCGCGATTTCGGGATTGATGTTTTCCCAGCGCAGGTCCAACGCATGATCGAGTTGATCGTTTCGGGCGATTTGTCCTTTCCCCGAGATCGTGCCTCCGAACAGACTGCCGCTGAGCCGACTGAAGCGGGCAAACTCGGTGGTGGTTTCGAAGTCCGCATCAAGTGACCGGATGATCATCTCGGGGCGAAGATCTGTGTCATCGGTTGCAGAGTCGGGAAGGGACCGGGGAGAGAGGTTGATGTGATTGCGGGTGAGACGAACATCATGTTCCAACATGCCGAGTTGCACGCCGCCGAGTGACACCGACGGCGACGCGAGGGCCAATTCGACGTCCAGTTCATCGATCGTTGCGGCCGGGCCGATCGTGCCGATCAGACGGCCTCGTGCATCGAGTTTGCCCTGTACGATCGATTCCGCATTCGAGACAAACAGGCCGAACAAGTCCTCCATCGGAAGGTCGTTGGCCGTCAGATTTGATTCGAATTGCGTGGAGCGATCCAATCGCAGCTTGGCATCGGCAACGAGGAACAGTTCGGGACGATCGCTCGATTCGATCCGCAGGCTGGGCAGATCCAGCTGTCCGTTCTGCCAACTGAATTTCTTGGCTGCCAGGCTAAATCGGATGGAGGAATCACGTCGCAGGTTTTGGGCAGACAAGTCGCCACTGACACTCAACTTTTCCGGTTGATTGAGCTGGTCGACTTGTCCACGCACCGAAACGTTTGCGGTGACCGAGCCTTGGGGGGCACCGTCGGTCCCGGCAAACCCCAACCGCGAGATCAAGGTGGCGATGGGGCCGATGCGGAGGTTGGTGGTGTTGACATCGGCGCTAAAATCGCCCCGCGGCAACAGTTCGGCCGAAGCGGAGCCGACAATCGAACCGGCGGTGGGCACCGCATTTCCGCTGGCATCGAGTTGCTCGACCGCCCGCAGCGTGTCCAGATCCAATCGGCCGTCGGCATACGTCACCTCGGCGCGAAACACGTCGAAACGGATCTGGTCGGCAACCAGATCGCGGATCGAGAGCGATCCCTCCAGCCGATAGGCCTTGCCGGTGCGGAGCGCATTAAGCGGAACGCCGACTTCGAATTCCACCGTCGCCAGACCATCGACCTTGATCGGCAGCCCCAGGCCGATCGTGCGCAGTTTGTTGGCCAAGTCGCCGACGGCGATGTCCTTGAGCGACCAATGGGTGGTCCAATAACGATAGGGGCTTTCCACCGGTTTGGCGGGAGCGGGTTTGGCGGGTTGTTGCAGTTCTGGTGCACGGTCCACCGGCCCCGGGCCGGTCTGCTGGGCCTGAAGGGGCGATGCCGTGGTCGCACCGATCAGCAACGCACCGATCAGAAGCGCAGCGATCACAAGTGGGGGCATAAGGGTTGCGTTGCGGATCATCATTTCGGGATACTCAATCGCCATCCTGTTGGCTAGGCCAATCCAATCGGGATATCTGTGCGTGAGTGCACGCCTGAGACGCATTGTCGCAGTGCCACCGCGGCGATCCCATGGCGACCACCGTTGGACATCGCAACCTCGGGGCGTTTCGAAATTGCGAAAGCCCAACAGGAAAGCCCGGCGATTCGATGGGGCGAGCCCCATCGAATCGACTCGGCCTGACGCTGACGGCACGGAGATTGCTCGGGTGACCTCATGGAAAACGGTTCGTCGGCGCTGGCATTCGAACTCTGTGTAAAACTTGAGCCAAAGGGATTTGACGATGACAAGATTGACCATTGTACTCCTGTTCGCATTGTTACCGTCGGTCAGCTGGGGGATCGGGCCTCAGGATCCAGCGGAGACGCAGGGTGCCGGGCGGGCGGATCAGCAGAGTGATGCGGAGGCAGAGACCGAGTCGACGACGATGAGCGTCTGGATGGAGAAGAAGCTGAAGCATTCCCAGGCGATCCTGAGAGGGTTGGCGATGGGAGATTTCGAGGATGTAAAATACAACGCCGGCCGGTTGAAATTGCTCAATCGTGTCGAGGGATTTGTCCGTCGTCGGCATCCCAGTTACCGCGTGCATGTCAATACGTTCAGCCGGGTCAGTGCGGAAATTGAGCGTCAGGCTGAAAGAAAGAACATCGAAGGGGCGACGCTGGCGTTCAACCAATTGACCGTCAGCTGTGTCGAATGCCACCAGTCGCTGCGAAACGACGAGACGGAGGGCACTGCAACGCCCAACATCGGTGATTTAGACGAGTAGCATTTGAAAAACGGCGGTTTGGACGCGGATCGATCGAATGGGGTGCCGCGGAGTGTGTCGCATTCGCACACTCGGTCTCGCGAAGTGAATTCAGCTCCACGTGGACGCCGCGTCGCGGAGTTCGGCACCGATTTTGCAGCCTTTCCCACGCGGCTTCTCGGGTTTCATTCCGAGCGTGGGAGCACGCAACAACGTGGGAGATTCCAATGGGCACCAAGAGGACGTCAGAACTCTGCCAGCTCTTCGAGGACTGGAAGGCGGAAGACCGCAAATTGGCCGAGTGTGTGGATGAAATCCGCGATTGGATGTCGGAAGTCAATCAATTGGGGGTTCCCCATTTCGGCGAGACCGCCTCGCGATTGCAACCGTTGCGTGAGTGCCTGTTGCAGCATTTTGACCGCGAAGACGAAATGTTGGCGAAGCTGGAGGAGCTGTATCCGGCCGCGTCGCCCGAAGTCAGTGCATTCAAACGCCAGACGGCTGCGGATCACCGTCAGCTACTGGACCGGTTGGACGGATTGCACGTCCGGCTGAAGCAGTTGGATCCTCCATTTAGGACATGGACCGACGCGATGGATGAAGTCGATGTCTTTTTCGAAACGATGGACCAGCACGAACGCAGCGAAGCCGATCGTGTCAGCATGTTGATGCCGGGGGAGTGTGACGCAGAGGATGGATTGATCGGCTGACCGCAACCGTCTCGTTTTCCAGGACTGATTCGAGTCATGGCAAGATGAGGGCGGATGGGGCCTCCGTCCGATGCCCGCCACGCGTCATTTTCAAAAGTTAAATCGAGTGTTGGGAGAGCCAGACGATGATTTCAGGATCCACACAGGAGTTGCGCGTGGCCGACGTGATGTCGGGCAGCGTCAAGACGGTGACATCAGAGACGCCGACCGGAAAGGTGCTGGAGATCATGGAGGACAATCATGTGCACGCTTTGCCGGTCGTTGATCAGGACCAGTGTGTGGGAATCGTCACGGCAACCGATCTGGTGCGGCTGATTCGCGAGACCAACGCGGCGCTGCGGAGCGGTTATCCGCACTATGAAGATTGTTTGTGGGCGGTGGACTTGGCGCATCGGAAGTTGGATCAACAGCCGATTCGCGAGATCATGAGCGTCTCGGTCGAGAAGGTTTCGCCGGACACGCCGCTGTGCGAGGCGGCCAAGCGATTATCGAGCTGTTCGCGTCATCATCTGGTCGTTGAAGAAGACGGGAAACTGGTCGGATTTCTTTCGTCCTGGGACGTCGCCGCGGCGTTCTGTTAGCCAAGGTGGGGTAAGCATTCTGCTTGCAGATCATTTCGGGAAATTTTCGCACGGTGTAATTGAGCTGCCACCGGACGGCTCGCGGCCTGTCGATTTAGTCGATGTTCCGAATTCAACGTGATCATGCCAGGCGCGACGCGTGAGCGAGGGGCGCCGCGTGGCCCCTTTTGCTCACGCGTGCGGGCTTAAACCCAATACCGCTAAGTTNNTTAGCGGTATTGGGCTTAAACCGACAGCCCGCTCGCGCCGTTCCGCTAACACGTTCGGTGACATCGCGCTTCCGCCAAGTGGCGCAAGCTGGAAGCTTACGCCACTTGGCACTTGCGTGGTGTGATCAGTGATTTCGCAGATCGAATCCGGCGAGCTTGATTTTGTTTTCGCGCATGTAGCTATGGCAATCGACGCAACGGACCGTCAGGGAGACATAGGCCAGTGCGGCGCGATGAATGTCTTTGGCATCGGCTGCTTTTTCGATCGCCGTGCAGGCTCGGCGAAAGTCGTCACTCTGCTTGCGGTATTCTTCGGTTTGGACCACGTTCCAACCGGCCTCCATGCTCAATAGACGCAGGGAGCGAGCGTTGCTGGCGATTTTGTCGAATTGTTCGAGCGTGAGCCCTTCCAGGATGTTTTTGGCCCGATCGAGTTTGCGCCGCATCAGCGGTGCAACGTTGTCCGGGGCCAGACGCTCGCCGTCGGCGGGATCTTGCGCGACGACGGCAGGGGGATGAAACGATGGCATCGCGACGGCGGCGATGAGAGCGAACATGAGGAGGGTGGCACGGCGCATCGGTGTTTCCATCAGTCGTGAGTGAATCGAGGTCGGTCAATTTCAGTCTTCAGCGCGAACGGGCAGGGTCGATTCGATTTCGTCCAACACCCGCTGTTCGGCGGGGCAGATCTTCTCGACGCCCAGCACGCCACCGGAAGCCATGGCGACTTCCCTGGCTTGCTCGAGCAACCGGACGCGAAGTTTGTTGGCGGTCTCAGCGGGTAAGTCCTGGTGCACCGCCGCGGCGTATTCCTTCCACAGATGCCACATTTCGCGCGGGGGCCGTCGTTGCAGCCACTGTTCGAGCAGTCGGAAGGCGAGCGGATTGGAGCTGACACCGCGTCGCAAGGCGGCGCTCATCACCCCTTTGCGTTCTTCCGGCGTGACCGAACCGCTGGCCCAGGCGACGAAGACGATCGGTGTCAGGGTCATCGCGGCGATGTTGGAGGCGTCGAAGCCGGCTTCGATCAGGTGATTGGCCACTTGCTCGTCACGTACCCCGGTCGCCTTGGTCAGTTCCGCCAAACGTTCGGCGCGCTCGCTCTTTTCACGAAGTTTCTTCAGAAGTTCTTGGTCGACGCGCTGAAAGTATTGGTCTTCCAGAGCCTGGCCACGTCGGTGAAGATTGTCCGGTTCGATCATTTTCCTTTTCCTTCGGTTGCGGGGCTTACAAGTTCGGCCTCGGTTTCGAAAGGGCTGCAATGCAAACGCGGTGCCGATCGCCGTGTGAACGGGCGTCGTTTTGGGTAGGACGTGGTGGGAAAGAGACGAATTGCTTGGTCGGCGAGGCGACCGGGGCAATTGACCGTCGGGGGCCGCGGGTGACGGCGGGGTTCGTCTGTGCGGTTGGGCGCGCCGGATCATGCAGCTGTGCGTCTGGGCACAAAAACCGGGTTTTTGGATGCGGCAAACCGTCACGCCTGGTGTGCGTTTCGCGGCGTTTCGCCGCTGTCGGGTTCAGTTTTGGATTTAACACTCCGCCTTCGGCACCAAATTTGTTAAACAGCGGGCTTGTCGCGGTCAGAGCCGTTTTGATCGCCCGGAACTTCCAGACCAAGAATGAACGCCGCTGATGGACACGCATGTCGCGAATCAATCGGAGCAACCCGATGCAACAGATGGGACCACGACACAACGCACGACTGTACTGGAGTCATTTAGCTATGACGACGGAATCGTGCGGCTGTTTGCAACGGCCACCATCGTTTGGGCGCTGGTCGCCACGTTGGTCGGTTTGGTCGTCGCCTTATTGTTGGTGATGCCGACGTTGACCGGCGGGCTTCCCTGGTTTTCCTTCGGGCGATTACGGCCGTTACACACCAACGCGGCGATCTTTGCCTTTGCCGGAAACGCGATTTTCGCGGCGGTCTACTACAGCACGCAGCGTTTGTGTAAGGCTCGGATGTGGAGCGACACGCTGAGTCGACTGCACTTTTGGGGTTGGCAATTGATCATCGTGGCGGCGGCGGTGACGCTGCCGTTGGGGATCACGCAATCCAAGGAATACGCCGAGTTGGAATGGCCGATCGACATTCTGATCGCCGTGGTTTGGCTGTTGATTTTTGGCGGCAACTTCATGATGACGCTGATCCACCGCCGCGAGCGTCACATGTACGTCGCGTTGTGGTTTTACATCGCAACGATCGTCACCGTGGCGGTCTTGCACGTGTTCAACAACTTGGTGGTGCCGGCCGGGCTGTTCAAGGGTTACAGCGTTTACGCCGGCGTTCAGGACGCATTCATGCAGTGGTGGTATGGCCACAATGCGGTGGCGTTTTTTCTGACGACGCCATTTTTGGGACTGATGTACTACTTCCTGCCCAAGGCGGCCGATCGACCGGTTTTCAGTTACCGCTTGAGCATCATTCACTTCTGGTCGCTGGTGTTCATCTACATCTGGGCCGGCCCCCACCACCTGCACTACACGGCGTTGCCGGAGTGGGCCAGCACGTTGGGGATGCTGTTCAGTTTGATGCTGTGGATGCCCAGTTGGGGCGGGATGATCAACGGTTTGTTGACGCTGCGCGGGGCCTGGCACAAGGTCGCCGCCGATCCGGTGTTGAAATTCTTTGTCGTCGGCGTGACGTTTTACGGCATGTCGACCTTCGAAGGCCCGATGTTGTCGATCAAGTCGGTCAACTCGCTCAGCCACTACACCGATTGGACGATCGCACACGTTCACTCCGGAGCACTCGGATGGAACGGCTTCATGGCCTTCGGCATGCTGTACTGGCTGTTACCGCGGATTTTTCAGACCAAGATCTGGAGTGACAAGCTGGTCAGTCTGCACTTCTGGACCGGCACGCTGGGGATTCTGCTGTACATCGTTCCGATTTATGCCGCCGGGCTGATGCAAGGGCTGATGTGGCGTGCAATGGATGAAACCGGAAACCTGCAATACCCCGACTTCATCGAGACGGTTCAGTCGATCGTTCCACTGTGGTGGGTGCGGGTGCTCGGCGGAGCGTTGTATGTTGGTGGCGTGGTGATGCTGTGCATCAACGCATTGTTCACCTGGTTTGGTCGACCGGACAGCTATGACGTGCCGGTCTACTCGGCACCTCGGCTGACGGACGAGTATCAAGATGACCCGAAGCCGACGAGCGAGATGGGTGACGTGCCGATGTTGGATTCGGCAAAGGCGTTGAGTGTTTGGGCCAAGATGGGATGGCACCGCCGTTGGGAACGGTTGCCGGTCAAGTTCACGATTCTGACGACGTTGGCCGTGGTGATCGCGACCTTGTTCGAGTTGGTCCCGACGTTCTTGATTCGATCGAACGTTCCGACGATCGCGACGGTCAAGCCGTACACGCCGCTGGAACTGGCCGGGCGTCACATTTTTGTCTCCGAAGGCTGTTACAACTGTCACTCGCAGATGATTCGCCCGATCGTTGCCGAAACCAAACGTTATGGCGAATACAGCAAACCCGGCGAATTCATCTATGACCGTCCGTTCCAGTGGGGCAGCCGTCGAATCGGTCCCGATTTGGCGCGTGAGGGCGGTCGGCAGAGCAGTTTCTGGCACTGGCGGCACTTCGAGAATCCGGAATACGTCTCGCCCGGGTCAGTGATGCCCAGCTACGAGCATCTGTTGACCGACGAAATGAACTACGACGCCATCGCACCGCACGTCAAAGCGGCGTGGCAATTGGGCGCCCCGTATTCGGACGAAGAATTGAACAACACGGCCGAGATCGCTTACAAGCAGGCCGAAAAGGTCGCCGCAGACATTGTCGCGCAGGGCGGACCGGCCAGCACGATGGACAAACAGGCGGTTGCGTTGATCGCTTATCTGCAGCGGATCGGGATCGATTTGTTCGCGACCCCTGAACCCGCTGCGGAGGAAAACGCCGGTGATGCGGCTGCCGCGGCAGCGGTTGATCCAACGGAGGCCGCCGAAGCGGCGTCGGCGGAAGCCGAGTCCGAGCCTGCCCCCGAAACCGAGTGAACGACCTTTCGCGTGATTGAACCATGATCAAAGACTTAGTTTCCTTCATCGACTATTCCGCCTGTGCCGAGGTTGCGTTGGCACTTTTTGTAGGCACTTTTTTCCTGATCTTTTTCGGTGCGTTTCGGCTCAGCAAGAACGCCACGGAAAAGTTTGCCGCCATTCCATTAAGCGATCGAATCGAGGACCCGCGCAGTGAGTGAAGCACCAAAGACCGACCACGCCTATGACGGCATCGAAGAGTATGACAATCCGTTGCCGGGTTGGTGGAAGTGGTTGTTTATCGCGTCGATCGTTTTCAGCCCGTTCTATTGGGTGTACTACCACAACGGCGCCAAGGGCCGATCGATCGAAGATCAATACGGAGTCGCGTTGGCGGAGAACACGCGACTGCAATTCGCCGAGATCGGGGACTTGAAGCTGGATGGTCCGACGATCGCCAAATTCATGGCCAAAGACAGCTGGGTCAAAGTCGGCGAGTCGGTGTTTCGTGCCAATTGCGTGTCCTGTCACGGCCGCGAAGGTGAAGGCAAAGTCGGCCCGAATTTGACGGACGAGGCATACAAGAACGTCGCGGTGTTGGCTGACATCGGCAAAGTCATCAACAACGGTGCCGGAAACGGTGCAATGCCCAAGTGGTCCAACCGTCTGCACATCAATGAGATCGTGCTGGTGTCGGCCTATGTGGCCACGCTGCGGGGGCAAAACGTGGAAGGCGGTCGGCCGGCCGAAGGACGCGAGATCCCGCCATGGCCGGAACCCGCCGCCGAGGAAGAGCCGGCCGCTGACGAAGAGGCGAAGTCTTAAGAGGATTCGAACAGAACAGAAATGACCAAGACCGTACCGGACAACGACGCACTACTGGAGTCTCCCCAACACGTGCTCAGCACGATGGAGCGAGATGGCAGTCGGCGCTGGCTACGTCCGCGATTGTCGACCGGGTCGTGGTGGCAGCGTCGCCGCGTGGTGGCGTATTTGTTGATGGTGGTGTTTGTGGTGGTCCCGCACCTGCGAATCGGCGGCAACCCCGTCATCTTGCTGGACATCGCCGCTCGCGAGTTTACGATCCTCGGACGCACGTTTTTGCCGACCGATACGCTGCTGTTGGCGTTGCTGATGCTGACGGTGTTCGTCTCCATCGTCTTGGTCACTGCGGTGGCCGGCCGTGCCTGGTGCGGTTGGGCGTGCCCCCAGACGGTTTACATGGAGTTTCTGTTCCGCCCGATCGATCGTTTGTTCGAAGGGACCGTCGGCAAGGGCGGCAAACCGAAACGATCCGTCGGCGCTGCGCTGCAGGTCGCCCGATTCGGCGTTTACGTGCTGTTGTGCGGTTTTCTCGCCCACACGTTCTTGGCTTACTTCGTCCGCACCGATCAGCTCACCGAGTGGGTGACGAGTTCACCGATCCAGCACCCGATCGCGTTTGCGGTCATGACGGCGACGCTGGGCCTGATGCTGTTTGATTTCATGTTTTTCCGTGAACAGCTGTGTCTAATCGCATGTCCGTATGGCCGATTTCAGTCGGTCATGTTGGACGAACAATCGTTGATCGTCGCCTACGACCACGTCCGTGGTGAGCCTCGCAAACGGGGCAAGCACACGCCCGGCGATGGCGCGGGCGATTGTGTGGATTGCAATCAGTGCGTCGTGGTCTGTCCGACGGGCATTGATATCCGCGACGGTTTGCAGATGGAGTGCGTCAATTGCACCCAGTGTATCGATGCTTGTGACGACGTGATGGAAAAGGTCGGGTCACCCAAAGGGTTAATCCGCTACAGTTCTCAGGATTCGATCGCGGGAAAGGCGAAGAAGATGTTTCGCGCCCGAACGATCGTCTATCCGGTGATTCTGTTGCTGTTGATGAGCGGGCTGGTGTTTGCGATTTCCACCAAGTCGGGATTTGACGCGCGGATCATTCGTCCCGGCGGAGCCCCGTTTACCGTTTACGCCGACGGCACCGCGTCCAACGAGTTTCGGATCCGCTTGGTCAATCGCACCTCCGAGCCCCAGGATTACTCGTTGGTCGCCGATGCGGAACAGAACGTGACGATCGAAGTGTTGGACGAAGAAAAGATGAGCCTGGAGCCCGGCGAGTCGGTGTTGGTTCCGGTTCACGTCACGTTCAAGGGCTCGATGACGCGTGGCAGCGGCCGCAAGGTGGTGGCGGCCACGATTTCGGATCAGAGCGACAACGTTCGCGAAGTAGAATTTTCACTGTTGGGACCCCGATAATGGCAACGGCGACGGCAATCGAATCGATCGAATCGGCGGAACGCCGTGCCAAGCGGTTTTGGATCGCCTTGGTGGTGTTTCTGTTTGTGATCCAGAGCACGATCATGGGGTTGGTGATGCACCTGGCCATCGGCGACCCTTCGGCTGCCGTGGTGCCCGATTACCACAACCGGGCGCTCAACTGGGACGCGACGCGGCGAACGTTGGAGGCCGCCGATCGATTAGGGTGGCAGGTCAGCTTTGAAGCCTCCGATGTGGCCGACGGCCGCGGCCTGCGGGCGTTGGAATTAAAGCTGGTCGATCGTCGAGGGCAGCCGCTGGACGGCTTGGCGGTCAACGGCCAGTTGTACCACCATGCGCGAGCCGGAGACGTCCGTCCGGTCACGCTCAAGTCCGTCGGCGAGGGCAAGTACTTGGCGTTGGCACCGGCGGCGGAAGCGGGCATTTGGCAATTGGAAATCAAGATTGATGGCGGCTCGGAACCGGCCGCACAATCCTTGACGTTCCACATCGAAGGCGAGTGATGGACACGATTTTTGTACTTGTGACGGCGGTGGTGACCGCCAGCGTGTTGGGCAGCATGCACTGCGTCGGCATGTGCGGCCCGTTGGCGATCTGGGCCAGCGGCGGTGGTGAACAGGTCAGTCGCGGCACGTTGGTGGCGTCGACAACGCTGTACCATCTGGGACGTTTGGCGACCTACACGTTGGCCGGGTGCGTTGCCGGATTGATCGGCAGCGTGATCGACTTCGGCGGAGCCACGTTGGGCATTCAAGTCGCGGCGGCCAGGGTGGTCGGTGCGATCATGATTTCGATGGGGCTGTGGAAGCTGTGGAGTCTGTGGGCGGGCCGATCCAAAAACACCGCGGTGGCTCCGTCAGCGGTGGGCAAGGTGCTCGTCAAGCTGCGCCCGTATATCTTTCGCTTGCCGGTTGCCGGGCGGGGATTTGCGACGGGATTGTTGACGACGTTGCTGCCGTGCGGCTGGTTGTATCTGTTTGCGTTGATCGCAGCGGGGACGGGCAGCCCGATGCGAGGGGCGATCGTGATGGCCGCCTTTTGGCTCGGCAGTGTCCCGGCGCTGGTCGCGTTGGTCGCCGGGTTGCGGGTGTTGTCGCTTCGCTTTGCCCGCCTGATCCCCGCATTGGCCGCGCTGCTGCTGATCTTTGCGGGCTGTTTCACGGCATCGGGACGCGGATTCAGTGGGTTGGAGTCGTTGCAGGAACTCAAATCATCCGGAACGACGATCGAGCAGATCGATCAAGCGGGTGAGAAAGTGCTCCCGTGCTGCCAGGTGAAGGACTCACAGACTGGGCAGGATTGAGGGGCATGCGTACCATCTGACCATGTCATCGACCGCCCCCACGCCGGACGCCGTTTCGCACGATCAGCCGCAGCGCTGTGAGATTCCCTGCGTGCATTGTGGATTGCCCACCGTTTGCAGCACCGTCGACGATCCGACTCGCGTGTTCTGTTGCGGCGGTTGTCGACAGGCATACGAGTTGATCCATGGCTGGGGACTGGATGACTACTATGCGATTCGCGATCGAACAGGCGGATCGACCGGGGTATTTTCCAGAGCCGACTCGTCGCGCTACGACGCGTTTGACGATGATCAGTACTTGGGCGCGTCGGCGCCACGACGAGCGGCCGATGGCAGTTTCTCGACCGAGTTGTCGGTCAGCGGGTTGCATTGTGCGGCGTGCGCGTGGCTGATCGAGAATGTCGCCGGTCGGACGCGTGGATGGAGGATGGCGCGGGTTAAGCTGAATCGTCATACGGTTCAAATTGTGTTTGAGCCACAGCAAATCAAGCTCAGCGCGATCGCGCATCTGATCGGCAAATTGGGGTACACCCTCTCGCCGTTGACGACCGAGCCGGTGGACCGATTTCGTCAAGAAAACCGTCGGCTGTTGATGCAGATCGCCGTGGCCGGATTCTGCGCCGCCAACGCGATGTGGATCGCGATCGCGTTGTATGCCGGGGACGCGTCGGGCGTGGCGGGTGAGCATCGTTTGTTCTTGCGGTTGGCGGCGGCGGCGTTGGGGATCGCCACGGTGGTGTTTCCCGGGCGGACGTTTTTCGTCAGCGCGCTCGCGGCGCTCCGCAATTGGACACCACACATGGATCTGCCGGTCGCGCTCGGGCTGGCCGTCGGCACGATCGTCGGGCTGGTCAATGCGATCAGCGGCAGCGGTGAAGTGTATTTTGATTCGCTGGCGATGCTGGTGTTCTTGTTGTTGATCGGCCGCTGGATTCAGTTTCGACAGCAGCATCGTGCGGCCAGCGCCGTCGATCTGTTGCTTCGCATCACGCCGCAACATGCCCGCCTGGTCGATGAAGAGTCACCCGACGGTCCGGACCGCTGGGTGATGGTCAATTCGCTCAAGGCGGGGCAGGTGATTCGGGTCAATGTTTCGGAAAGTCTTCCGGTGGATGGTCGCATCATCGCGGGCGAATCGATGCTGGACCGATCGTTATTAACCGGCGAAAGCATTCCGGTCGAAGCCAGGGTCGGTGAGGGTGTGACCGCGGGTACCGTCAATCTTTCGCGACCGATCACGGTACGCGTTGAAGCGATCGGGGCGGACAGCCGAATCGGGCGGGTGATGGAGTCGGTGGAAGCGGCAATGGCCCAGCGGACGCCGATCGTCCAATTGGCCGATCGAATCGGTGGCGTGTTTGTGGTCGTCGTGACGCTCCTGGCGGCGGTTGCTTTTTTCGCGTGGTTTTCTCACGGGATCGACGTGGCGACTGCCAACGCCACGTCACTGTTGATTGTGGCCTGCCCGTGTGCGCTGGCGCTAGCGACACCGCTGGCGATCGCGGTTTCGCTCGGTCGCGCGGCAAAACGAAAGATCTTGATTCGCGACGGCGATGTGTTGCAACAGCTCAGCGGTCGCGGGAGGGTCTGGTTCGACAAGACGGGGACGTTGACCGAGGGACGTCCACGAGCCGAACTGGTCTATGGGGCGACCGACGGTTTGCGAATGGCCGCGGCGATTGAACGCGAGTGCTGTCACCCGATCGCCGATGCGATCTTGCGCGAGGCGGAACGGTTGGATCTGATTCCGGCGACCGGTGTGGGGGAGGTTCAATTGGGCGCCGGCGGTTTGTCCGGTCGCTGTCAGGGACAACGGGTCGACGTCGGCAATGAGTCGTTCGTGCGACGACAGGGTGTGGTGCTCTCGAGCGAGGTCAGCGAGCACGCCGAGCGTTGTTTGCAGAACCAAACCACGCCGGTGATCGTCGCGGTCGATGGCTGTGTGGTTGCGGTGCTGGCGATTGCCGATCCGGTGAAGCAAGACGCCAGGTCCACGATCGACCGAATTCGGCGGGCCGGCTGGGAGGTCGGGATCCTTTCGGGTGACCATCGTGAGCTGGTCGACAAGGTGTCGCGCCGCGTCGGGATCGATCCGCAAAACGCTTTCGGGGGGCTTTCGCCCGAAGACAAGTTGAAGCGTGTGACCACGGGCACCGCGGGGCCGGTCGTGATGATCGGTGATGGCGCCAACGACGCGGCGGCGTTGGCGGCGGCGGACGTCGGAATCGCGGTGCGTGGGGGGGCCGAAGTGAGTCTGCAGGCCGCACCGGTGTTCGTCGCGTCGGGAACGTTGGAAAGTGTGGCGGACTTGATCGATGCGTCGCGTCGGGCCAACCGTTTGATTCGGACGACGTTCGCGGTTTCATTGGCATACAATGTGGTCGCCGTCGTGTTGGCCATTTTCGGATACATCAGCCCGCTGGTCGCGGCGGTGCTGATGCCGATCAGTTCGGTTTCTGTGTTATCACTGACACTCGTCTGGCCGACGTTTGCCGATGACGCAAAGTAAATTGGTGGCACGAGCATCCGTGTTGGTGATTCGTGTTGAGGCGATTTCCGGTCGCTGCATGGCAGCGACAGTGGGCGGCT
>NZ_JANZKV010000340.1 GCF_025060895.1 Stieleria sedimenti
GCGCCCTGCCGCTATCAATCAACTGAGGGTGTTAGCGGAACGGCGCGAGCCGTCCGGTGGCGTTTCAAAAACACGTCGAAAGACCGGAGGGCTTGCGCCCTGCCGCTAACAATCAACTGAGGGTGTTAGCGGAACGGCGCGAGCCGTCCGGTGGCGTTTCAAAAACACGTCGAAAGACCGGAGGGCTCGCGCCCTACCGCTAACAAACAACGGAGGATGTTAGCGGAACGGCGCGAGCCGTCCGGTGGCGTTTCAAAAACACCTTGAAAGACCGGCAGGGCTCGCGCCCTGCCGCTAACAATCAACGGAGAAGAGGATGACGATCGATCGAATGGCGCCTTCGAAACGGCCTGGCGGTGCGAATGCGGGAACGCAACGTTGGGAATCGTTGTTGTTTTGCCATTGGGAAATCGATGCCGAAACGCTTCGCCCGCATGTGCCCGCTGAGCTGGATCTGGATACCTTCAACGGCCGTGCGTTCGTCGGCATCGTTCCCTTTAAAATGCGGAACATCCGACCGTCCTGGTTGCCCCGCCGATTCGCGTTTAACTTTTTGGAAACCAACGTGCGAACCTATGTGACGCACAACGATCGGCCGGGCGTTTACTTTTTTTCGCTCGATGCGAGTTCCCGATTGGCGGTGATGGCGGCTCGCATCGGTTGGTCCCTGCCCTACTTTTTCGCCCGGATGTCGGCGGATGGCTCCGGCGACCGTCACCGCTACCACAGCGTTCGGCGTGGCGGAGCGGCCGAGCACCGGGTGTCGTTTCGGGTGGCAGAGCATTTGGGGCCATCCGTTCCCGAATCGCTGGAACACTTCTTGTTCGAACGTTACCTGCTGTTTGTCGAAAAGCGGGGACGCGTGTTTTGTGGCCAAGTCCATCACGAACCGTATGACGTTTGGACCGCGGAGGTCACAGAGATCGCGGACCAGCTGGTCACCGCGGCCGGTTTGCCGAAACTTGGTCAGCGCCCAGCGCTGGCGCACTACTCCCCCGGCGTCGACGTGGAAGTTTTCGCGATTCAGGACACCGGCGTCGTGCGTGAACGCTCGGTGCTCCCTTGAAGTAGCGACGCTCGGCAGAGTGTGGGAAACACCTGGGAAGCCACCTCGCGGTGGTCGCCGATTACTTGCCGATCGACTGCAGGTACGCGTCCGTCAAATCCCTGTCCACGCGGATGTGGTGGTCTCGTAGGGACGGAAAGACTTTGCCTTGTGCGGTATTCATGAACATGTTCTCGGTCGCGCCGGCCGGCATATGGCAATCGATGCAATTGTCGCTCAATTGCTGCCCGAGCGTGGATTCCATGCCGCAATCGGACGACGGGTGACATTGGAGACAACGCTGCGAAAACAGTTTGCGGTTGCCCCGTTCGCTTTGGTGGGGATTGTGGCACGTGGTGCACGTCATTTCGGTTTCGTTGAAGCACGGGCTCTTCGACAATCGAACCAATTGGTTGCTGGAGTGGACTCCCCCGGGAAGGTTTGCTTGCGGAGGGTGATAATGATCCATCAAATCGTCACCGGGCCGAAATTGATACGGGGCGTCCTTGAGTTTTGGGTTCCCGAAATGGCACTGGCCGCAGATGTCCAATTGTTGCTGCCGCGAGAGTGACGCGGGGTGTGTGATGAAGCGTGATGTCTTCTCCTCGGGATTGGATTGATGGTACTGGACGTGATCGCGCCCCGGTCCGTGGCAACGTTCACAGGAGATTCCCAGGATCAGGGATTCGGGTGTGTAGTGGTTCGGAGGTCGACGCACGTCCGCCCATGTGGAGTGGCATTCCAAGCAGCGGTTGGTGACCGGCCTGTTGTAGATGGCTTGGCCGTCCGGATACCCCGGACTGTTGACCCAATCGTCGGTGCCGGTGATGTACGACACATTCATTTGGTACAGGCCATCGTCGTGCCAATACAGATACGACTGGCCGAGCTTCGACGATCCGGTCACCACGTCGAACGGGACGTCGCATTTCCATCCGTAGAATGAGACCTGTTGAAACAGCCGTTGGTTGCGCTCCACCATCCTGAACCATAATCCTTGGCTGTTCGTTTTTAACACGTTTTGCCCCGGCTGAAACGAACCGGCAATCGATGTTGGGGTGGCTGCCGCGCTGGTCCGGTGATGCGCGGTGTGGACAAATGAGGCGTGGCGTTCTTGATGGCAGGACTGACACGCATCGGCTCCCAGAAAACCGGGGTTCTCGTTGACCGGTTCCAAGTCGTTGCTGGGGCTCGGTATCTGCACCGGTCGATAGGGAAGTAACAGTTCGCTTTCGGCTCCGCGTTTTCCGACAAACCACGTGCCGCCCGGTTCCAGATCGACGATGAAGTCTCCCGGCGGGGGCTTGTTTTGTGTCCGGGGGGTTTCCGGTGATGGATCCAGGATCGGTTCGTTTTCCCATCCGCCAGACGGGGCCATCTGTTCCAACAATCGCGCAGCGTCTTGCTCGGCGTTGTTCCGCACGTTGACAGACACGATCCCTGCGATCAGCAGGAGCGACAATCCGAGCAGCAGGCTTTTTCGCATGTTGATTGATGCGTCTGGTGAATCATTCGTAACGGGGGCAGGTAAGGCGTCTGTCCATTGTATCGGCCCGATGGCAGCCGCGCGACGCAGAAGGTCGGCGGCAACCGGCGGTCAGAGCGGGAACTCTGGCGGCTCGTCATACAGGGGCAAGAAGCGATAGTAGACCTCCAATGTCAACGCACACATCGCGGTCGTATAGACGCGTCCCCCGACATCTCCCCATTGGTCGCGAAAGTGCCAGCTGCCGGCTTCATGTCCTTCGGTCGCCTGGGTGCGCACCAGGTGATCACGCAATTGGTTGTTCCAAGATTCCCAATCGCGATGCCGAAAATGGTGCAGCGCCAGCGTCGCGTAGTAATCATGGTAAACGTTGGTCAGCGTCGGGCCTTGCTCGGCCAGCTTGTCGATCGCTTCGTCGAACAGGGTGTGTCCGGGCGTTTGTCCGAGGTAGATCAACAGGGTCAAGGCAATGGCGGTCGTTGTTTTTTCCGCTTTAGGCGTGCGATATCCGAACTGAAATTCCGGCCCCTCGCGAACGCTCATCAAAAACTCTTTCGCGCGGGTGAATGTATCACTGCGTGTTTCAATGCCGGCCTTGCGGGCTCCGATCAACGACAGAATCTGCCAGCCGGTCAGTGTCGTGTCGCCGGGGCTTCCGGGGGTGTATCCCCAGGAGCCACTGTCATGTTGTGCGATCACGGTAAACCGTGTGCCCCGCTGGGCGTAGTGAAACAAGTCGGAATCGAAACGGTCCTCGTGTTTGGTCATCCCCAGGGCCTCGGAGATGGCCATCAGCGCGATGCCCTGACCATACATGCTGCCACCTTGTTGCCAGTCGTATCCGAATTCGGATTCCGCCGCGGTGCTTCGCAAATAGTACAGACCACGCTGAACCACATCCTGATACGGTCCGACTTCGGGGGTGTACCCGGCGCCTAGAAAAGCCAGCAATGCCAGGCCCGTCGCCGCGGTGGACGGTGTCGGCGTATCGTCGTTCGCTTTCTTGCCGTTTCGGCATCGGCCGTCGCACGGCGACAGACGCAGATCGAACGACCACGACCCATCATCTCGCTGATGCTCCGCCAACCAACGCAACGCATTCTCGACGGCCATCTCGCTCTGGCGTGTCGCGCCGTATCGATCGCCGTACTTCTTCCTGCCCTCCGGCGTCCGCGCCGCAAGTCCACCCCCGCCCAGGAAGACGACTCGCTCGGCCGCCGTGGTGGCGCCACCGGTCTGTAGCCCCACCAACGCATCGTCCTGCACCGCCGACGCTTGTTGGGGCGCGATGATCGACGCGTTGGCGACGTTCTTGCTGATGATGGACAGATCGACTTCTACCGGCAAGTCCTGCTGTTCGCTCTGATTGTCCGCCGTCGCCTCGGCCAGCGTGACGCTTTCCAGTGGCGTGGTGGAGTCGGCGCCAGACCAGGCGCCGTCGATCAGCAGGCCACGCTCGGTGCCACCAAGCCGGTACGTCAGCAGTGCCAGAATGATCAAAAACAGCAAATGCAATGCCGCGCTGACCAGCCACGACGAGTTGCGAATCGTCGCCAGCCGCGCAACGATTCCGCGAGGACTCTCTTCGCTGGTCGCATCCGGATCGATCGCCGGCTCGCCAGCGTTCTTGTCGCGGAGCGACTCGAGCGGTGGGGCCGCTGTCGGTGGCGGTTCCGCCGGCGGCGCAGCACACCGATCGGATGACCGCTCGTCTCCGATCGGAGCGATCGGGGCATCACGCCATCTTGCAGTGGAATCGGTCAGAGCGGTTTTGCGGGTCACAGAGGGCCGAACTGGCTGACGGAGTTGGCCGCAAGAAACAAACAGCGGCCGCGCACCATTATAGCTCGCCGCTAAAACAGGCCCGTGAGTTCCCGTCTCAGCTCCCCTCGCGGTGCCCAAGCCTGTCGCGGGGTGATCAAAAACTGCTGTCGTGTCGTCGCTCGCGCTTGCGCAAACCGGCTGATATCAACTGATCATCAGCTGTTTTGGGCTGAGTCTACGGTGCTCGGAAATCGCTGGCCTGAACCCGAATGGGATCAAAGACGGTAGTCGGAGGTGAGCGCCGCGACGCCACCGGAGATTCAACCGCGCGGCGGACTCGACCGCGAAGGGTGTCGAAGCGATTTGGGTGGGAACGCTCGGACCGATCTGCCGCCGCTTGCCTGAACGAGCACCCGATCAACTCTCTCCGAAACGCAGTCTGCGGTACCGCCGGCCTGTCGCTTCGCTGCGGCCCCGTCGCGGGCGACGGGCCAGCTACATCTCGGCCGGGGCCGACACCACCGCGTCATCCATCACGGGAATGGAGTCCTTCACCGTTTGGCGGCTGTCGAACAACGTGAACATGATGAACAGGCCGACGAAGACGAACGAGCCGATGAAGCAGATGATGTTAAAGGGTTTGTCCCAGGCCAAGTGCATGAAGATCGCGCCGACCAGAACCGCTTTGATCGTCGCAATCACCATCACGATCAGCACATCAAGGCTGCCGAAATTGAAGCTTGCCTGAGCGACCGTGAGCACCGTCAGCAGCGTCAACACCAAGAAGGTGCCGGCCAACAGCGGGAGCGGAAGCGGGTGTGCGAAGTCGTATCCTTCCTGAGCGTTTTCGTGAGCAGACATGTCAAAAGGATCTTCAGAGTGTGTTTCGTTGATGGTTGGGCCCGGCGGCGGGCATGGAAAGTCAGTGGTCGTCGCCAGTCGTCGGCGACAGGACGCGGAAACGACGTTATCGAATCAGATACATCAAGGGGAACAGGTAGATCCAAATCATGTCGACGATGTGCCAGTACAAGCCGACGTAATCGACCGGACCGAAGTAGTTGCGGTTGAAGTCCATGCGAATCGAGCGGACCAGCAGCCAAACCAAAACGCCGATACCGGCGAGAATGTGAATCGCGTGGATCCCCGTCATGCAGTAATAGATGCTGAAAAACACACCGGCTCGACTGGGACGCAACACGTTTTCTGGCGCGGACGCGACGGTTGCCGAGGCGTCGTCGCTGACGTCATAGAGGATGCCACCGCCGGATCGTTCCGACTGAGCTTTTCGTGCGGCCAGTTCGTCTTGCAGACCGGTGTTGGTCGCATCGGACGCCAAACGCTCCAAAACGGCCAGGTCGGCGCTGTCGTTGCTCATCGCTCCGGCGGCGGGCAAGCCCGCGACCGCTTCGGCGGCTGGTTCGACGTGCTCGGCGTGTTCCTCACCGTCGGCGTGGGAAGGGTCGTCACCGTGCTCGGCTGCCGTTCCATCGGCAGAGGCCACCACTGCGTGGTCGTCTTCATGATGCCCTTCGTCGCCACCGCTTTCCAAGATTGTTCCTAGACCGACACCGACGAAAAAGCACAGGCAAACCACCATCAACGGCTTGGCACACTCCAGTTGAAACTTCGCCCCGCGAAGGAAGCTGACGACCAACCAGATAGCCACGCCAATTGTGATCAACGCGAACGGAGCACAGATATATGCGAGGTAGTTGGGACCACCGACCGGGTGCGGATTGCTGGGGTCGTAGCTGAACAGACCCGCCGGCAACAGTCCCAGGTGCCATTTGTGGGAGTATTCGATCGCTTTGACGCCCAAGAAGACGGTCGCACACGACAGCGTCGTGGCCAGCATTGCGGTCAACAACTTGTGTTGTTCTTTCTGGGCACAGCGAACGCCCCACGCCATCGTGAAGGAGCTGAACAGCAGCACGCCGGTATTGATTGCACCGAGCTTGGTGTTCAAAAACTGGCTGCAACCCTCGAAGACTTCCGGTCGCCAAGCACGAAAGATCGCATAGGCACAAAACATCCCACTGAAGAATAGGACTTCCGTTACCAGGAACAGCCACATGCCCAGCTTGCCGCTGTCAAACTGCTGCTCGGGCGTGTCGAAGTGGTGCGCCAGGTACGACGGGTGATCGTGATCACCGTGGCCGTGGTCGGAATGCCCGTGACCGGGTTGTTCATGCGCGTCGGACGCGAGCCCAGCGTCGGTAGTAGCCATTGATTGAATCAAGCAAGCGAAGGAATGAAAAACAAATACAACTCTGAAAGTATCAACTGATCGGATCGCCCGTCATCCGGATGCGACGATCCGATGCACCCACTACTCACTCGCGTGAGCCGGCGTCTCGGCAGGAGTCTCCACGGGCACCCGTTCACGCTTCGGTTCCACCTTCACATAGCGATCCAATTCAGTATCCCAGCGGATGTCACCAAACTCATAGGGATCACCCACCACCGGCGGACGCTCGAAATTGTAAAACGGCGGCGGTGACGTGCAATTCCACTCCAGCGTCGCCCCGCCCCACGGGTTCGCCGGGGCTTTCTTGCCGTTCAATAGCGACATCAGCAAAACAAACAACGCGACAAACAAGCCGACACCCAAGATCAGTGCTCCGTAGGTACTCATCTGGTGCAACGGAGCGAATTCCGGGTCATAGGTCGCATAGCGACGCGGCATGCCTCGGCTGCCCAAGATGAACTGCGGCAGGAAGGTCAGGTTGAATCCGATGAATACCAACGCCGCCGACAGCAATCCGCCGACTTCGCTGTACATCTTGCCGACCATCTTGGGCCACCAATGGAACACGCCTCCCAAGAAAGCGACGACCGTGCCACCGACCATCACGTAGTGAAAGTGTGCGACGACGAAGTACGTGTCGTGCAGGTGCATGTCGGTTGCCAGTGTGCCGAGGTGCAACCCGGTCAAACCGCCGATGGTGAACAAGAAGATGAACGCGATCGCATACACCATCGGGGTCGTCAGGCTGATCGACCCCTTAAACATCGTCGCAACCCAGTTGAACACCTTGATGGCCGAAGGCACCGAGACGGTGAAGGTCAAAGCGCTGAAAATGATCGTCGTGATCGGGCTCATTCCGCTGGTGAACATGTGGTGTCCCCAGACGATGAAGCTGAGCAGAGCGATCGCGATCGAAGAGTAGGCGATGAAGCGGTAGCCGAAAATCCGCTTGTGGCTGTGGACGCTGATCAGTTCACTGATGATGCCGAAGGCCGGCAAAATCATGATGTACACGGCCGGGTGGCTGTAGAACCAGAAAAAGTGCTGGAAGGTGACCGGGTCGCCGTTGTATTCCGGGTCGAAAATCCCGATGTGCAACGTTCGCTCGGCGATCAACAATAGCAACGTGATCCCCAACACCGGCGTCGCGAGCACCTGAATGATGCTGGTCGAGTACGTCGCCCACAGGAACAACGGCATGCGAAACCAAGTCATTCCCGGCGGCCGCATCGTGTTGATCGTGACGATGAAGTTCAACCCGGTGAAGATCGAACTGAACCCCAGGATGAACGCCCCGGTGGTCGCCAGAATCACCGACGAGTCGGTCGTGGTGCTGTAGGGTGTGTAAAACGTCCAGCCCGTGTCCAACCCGCTGGCCAACAGCGCCATGATGAAGAACAACGCACCGCCGACCCACAGATAAAAACTGCTCAGGTTCAAACGAGGAAACGCGACGTCCTTGGCACCCAACATCACCGGCACCAGGAAGTTCCCCAAAGCGGCCGGGATACTCGGGATGATGAACAGGAACACCATGATCGCCCCGTGCAACGTGAACACCTGGTTGTAGATGTCGTTGGGGGCCTTGTCCGGGGCAAGCCACTGGAACAACGCGTTGTTGAACAGGACGCCATCGGGGGCGAACAGGTGCAGTCGAATCCCGATCGCCAACAACCCGCCCAACAGGAACGCGCTGGACACGCCGATCAGATACATCATGCCGATGCGTTTGTGATCCAGCGTGAAAGCCCAGCTCAAAATACCTTTTGAGTTGGTCAGGTAGTTCTCTTGCGGAGTCGGATAGCCAGGGTCATTGACTTCGTAGCCCGACGGCACGGATCCTGCAGACATCTCTTACCTCGATGGAAACTTCATTCGACCAGAGCTGGTGACCGGCTTCGGCATCCGCGAGGTGCGATCCCGGGGATCCGATCGAAGCCCGACCTTACGGCACGGCCTGTTAATGAACGTTATCTCGTTTATTCACAAATGGGTTGGTATTGGTTTCAAGGCCAATCAACATTGTGATTGTCCCAAAATTCCCGAGTGCTCGGGAGTCAAAATGCGGAGATCACTCCGGCTTCCTCATGATTCTGTCTCGGCGTGATCGCCGTTTGCTCATTCAACCGACACGGGTTCGGCATCCGCCGGCGGTTCCGGTTCCGCCGCCGACGCGTCGCCCAAGCTCTTGATGAATTCTATCAAACTGTAAATATCGTCATCGGACAGTTGGCCCTTGTAACTGGGCATCACCGGTTGGTAGGCGACGCCCTGTTCGATGGCCACTTTCGCCTTCGGATTCAAAATCGATTCGCGGATGTAGTTTTCGTCGACCTTGACCTGTCCGCCACCGACGATGTCTCGCATCGTGCCGTAGCTGCCCTTGTACGACGGGCCGACCATTCGCGAGCCGTCGATCGAGTGACAGCTTTTGCAGCCGCGACGCTCGTACAGTTTGGCACCGTAGGCCGCCGGCGGTTCATCCCCACGAGAGCTGTACTTTTTGATCCAGGCGTCCAATTCTTCTTGGGTTTCGTGGACGACCACGACGGTTTGCATCTCCGAGTGGTTGGTCCCGCAATACTCGGCACAGTACAGGTCGTAGAAGTTGTAGCCGTCGGGGGTGCACTGACGTGCGTCGTAATCCCAGGACAGATTTTCTTCTTTGTCTTTGTCGGCGAGTTGCTTGCACTCCTCGTCGGACATCACCTTCTCGCTCGGCTCCATCGCCTTGAACCAGATGTAGTTGTAACGGCCGGGTACGATGTCCTTTTTCACTCGGAACGAGGGAATGTACAGACTGTGGATGACATCCTTGCTGGTCATCGTCAGCTTGGTTGGTTCACCGGCGACGACGTGCAGTTCGGGGTGAATGACGCCGTTTCCGTAGTCCATCCCCCAGCCCCATTTGTAGGCGTCCACGCCGACGTTGTAGGCCCCTTCGGGAATCGATCGCATGTCCAGGTATCCGCGGGCACCGAAGTAGAACATCACCACCAGCAGGAACGACGGTCCGATGGACCAGACCAATTCCAAGGTCGTGTTGTGGTCGACTTGACTATCCGCCGGCTGCCCTTTGGCCTTGCGGTACTTCCAAGCGAAACCGAACAGGGCGATCGCAATCGGGACGAAAAAAATGACACAGACGATGCTGATGAAGTGGAACACCCAATCGGACTCGCCGGAAAACGACGACGCAGATTTTGGGAAAACCGAGAGCTTGCTGCTGGTGTAATCGCCTAACAGAGACATCATCGCGGGGGCTATTTGTGTCATTGAATTGGATAACTCTATTCGTAAAAACGACTGCCCGGTGAGCAGTCCCTGTCTATCTCGTTACTCGTTCTGCGACGGGGCTTGCCCGTCGGTCGCTGGTTCATTGCCCGGCAACGTCGGCACCGAATCGCGTTCCTGGCCCGCCGCGGGATTCCCCTTTCGACCGACCCAGTAAGGAACCAAGGTCGTCAGCAAGATTCCGATGAACCCCAATCCGCACAACCGCATGATTCGCCAGGCGTGCGGGGTGTAGGAATTAGAATCCGGGTCATAGCTGTAGCACCACAATATGAACTGGTCGACCGCGTTGCCCACGGTCCCTTCGCCCGCCTCGACCAACGCCAACTTCAGTTGCTCCGGCGGAAAGTCGATCGACAGCGAATACCGCGTGATCACTCCCGTGGGCGAAACAAATGCCAGCATTGCCGGGTGGTTGTACTGTTTGTTGGCCGCGTCGTAGCGGTACTTGAAACCCAACGTCTCGGCCAACTTGGTGATGATCGGTTGCTTCGCCGTGGCGAACGTCCAACCCTGATCCGCGCCGGGTTGATTGGACAGCACCGAGACGTATTTCTCTTTCGTTTCCGCCGCGCGCCGACTGGTTTCGTTCGGGTCGATACTGACGGTCAAAATCCTGAAGTCTTTGTTGAGCTGAAGGTCCAACTGGTTCAGCGATTCGGTCAACTTGTTCAACTGAACGCTGCACAGCATCGGACAGTCGCTGTAGTTGAGTGTGACGATCGTCGGCAGATTTCCGTTGAAGATGTAGCCGGTTTTGATCGCGTTCCCGTCCGAATCGGTCAGCGGCAAATTGGTCGCAATCACCTCTCCCAGATTTTGAACGACAGTGATCCCCCGTGCTTCGGGAGGAAGATTGTCGTTCAAGTCGACTTTCGAACCGAGTCGGACCGCATCCTGAGCCAGCGACTCGGTCTGGAGCCCCGGTACCGCTGTCCACGTCAGCGCAGCGACTGCGGCGAGCCACACGATGCCCCTGTTGCTCATTGGTGTCCGCGGTTCAGGTTGCGTCTTTGGTTTCAGCATTGTCTGAGTGGTTGTCGGATTCCGTTTGGCTTTCTTGTGCCACCAATTCCATCGCTTTGGAGATGGGAATGGTGACGTTTCCTGTCAACGGGTCCGCCCCGTACTTGGAAATCGAGCCAACTTGTTCGTTCAAAACTGCGTTCTGCCGGTTGTAACTGCTCTGAGCCTGGAGGCTTTCTTTGTGAGCATCAACAAGCAGGTAGTACACGTACTGAACCGCTAAAATGGTCACCGCCGTCACAACGACGGAAGCAATTCCGATGATGAAAATCTGTCTGGTGTTCAGATCGTCGTATTTTGCCATGGCTCTAGTTCGAAGTTTATCGAGCGGAGGGAGTCTGGAGTGCTAAAAAACAGGGACGTGCGACGCGGTGTCCCCCGGAAACGCTAAATATTTTCGAAAATGATCGATTCACGCAGCCGT
Source organism: Stieleria sedimenti (assembly GCF_025060895.1). Taxonomy (GTDB): domain Bacteria; phylum Planctomycetota; class Planctomycetia; order Pirellulales; family Pirellulaceae; genus Stieleria; species Stieleria sedimenti. Next base: position 11,291 of record NZ_JANZKV010000340.1, read on the forward strand.
GGGTCGCGGACGGGAACCACGCGATTGCCCCCCGCTACGCGAAGCACCAACCCGATCACCAGTGTCGACATGCCGACGACACACAGCAGACTGGCCAAAATCCCCAGCGGGCCACCGAAACTGGGCACCGTGTGGGTTTCAACCACGCGAGCTTCTGGCATCACGATCCAGTAGATGTCGATGAAGTGAACGACCAGGATGTAGGCCGCCCAAAATGCCATCACCCCTGGACGACGACGCACGTGGCGACTCATCGTGCCGAAGAACGGAATCAACCAGTGGAAAAAGATCAGTCCGATCGAAAGGTATCCGAACCCACCATCCTGGCGGCTGTAAAACCATTCGGTCTCTTCGGGAATGTTGCCGTACCAAATCAGCATGTACTGGCTGAACGAGATGTAGGTCCAGAACACGATGAACCCGAAGATGTACTTGCCCAAGTCATGGTAGTGCTCCGGCGTGACTTCTTCCTTCAACGCCCCGGCACGTTGCAGCAGATACGTCAGCAGCGTGATCACGCAATGTGCCGCCAAGATACCGCCGGCAAAAATGTAAACGCCGAACATGGTCGAGAACCACATCGGTGCCAGACTCATACCCCAATCGAAGGCGGCAAAGCTCAACGATAGTGAAAATGCCATGACCGCGGGCCCGGACCAGTATTGCATGCGGTCGGTCGCTGCTCGCTCGCCCGTCTCGTCCTGGTTCACGCTGCCACGCCAGTAGTAGACCGCCAACGCACCCCAGATTCCGAAGTAAACCAAAGCACGAAGGACGAAAAACGGGGCGTTGAGAAACAGTTTCTTGGTTTCCCACATCTTCTCGTCGAGATGCAACTTGGACGCGAACTCCGGATCGGTCCAGACGAACAGGGTACCTTCGCTGAAGACCGCAAACAGGATCGGCAAGAACAGGAACGCCATCGGGACGATCATGATCATCATGCACTCGGCGACCCGGCGGACGACGACGCTCCAGCCGGCTCGGACCAGGTGTTGGATCAAGACGAAGAACAGACAGCCCAGCACGATCGTCAGGACGTACAGGAAGGCCGTCAGGTAGGCAGACATCCCGAACCGCGGCATGTCCGCATCGCTGACGGCGAACGCCATACCCATGCCGACCAGTAGGGCGATGAGTCCACCGCCGAGCAGCGGCATCTGCAAGCCGCGAAGTGATGCAGGCAGCTGGAAGGCCGGGTCATCGGCCGGTTTGACAGCGGGAGCGGCGTGTTCTGACATGGTCAAATCGGTTGTCGTAAAGTGCGGTGACGGGGGTGACCGCGTGGTCGAGTGATATGGAAATTTCGCGATCGGCGTGGTCGAGGGCACACGCCGCCGAGTCGTTAGGGTTGTTCTTGCTTGCGAGCTGCCGCGGCCTTCTCGGCTTCTTCGGCTTGACGCTTCAGTTCGGCTTTCGCTTCCGTGACGGCTGCTTCCACGGCGGCTTTTTCAGATTCCGGAACCAGGTCCAGCGATGCGTTCTGGCTCTTCTGCAACGCTCGCACGTAAGCGACGATCGCCCAGCGGTCCTTCAGCTTGATCTGGCCCGCATAGCCCGGCATCTTGCGAATCCCGTTGCTGATCGTTGAAAACAGTTTGCCGTCGGGATACTTGTCGGCGTAAAGGGTTTCCTGGTGCATCGAAGCCGGCGGAACCCAGGTCGGGGCGCTGATCGATTGAGCCCGCTGGTTGACCAGGCCGTTTCCGTAGCCATCCATCCCGTGACAGACGCTGCAGTAAATCGCAAATTGTTGTTGTCCCTGTGCCAGCAGTTCGGCGTCGACGTTCAGCGGGTTTTTCTCCACCCAGGGCGTGGTGTCCATCACACTGGCCGGTGCCGCTTCGGCCGCGTCGACCGCTTCCTTCTCTTCCGCCTTGGCCTCGTCGTCGGCCAGCATGTAGGCCCGGACCAATCGCTGCACTCGCGGCGGATCGGACAGCGTCAAGGCTTCGACATCGATTCCGGTCAGCATGTCGAGCGACTCTTCCATCTGACCGCGGGCGACGGTGCCGGGGACATCCGATCGCATCGCGCGGTTGTCGGCGAACAGGCTGGTCACCTGTTGAGCGTCTTTGGAGGGCGAGAAATCCATATCAAAAAAGATGTGGAATCGCGGCTTGGAACTGTTGGTCACCCGCATGGTCAAGATGCAAATCAACGGCACCAGCGACGCGGCGACGGAAAGCCCCCAGATCAAGAAGACCGGCTTGGGGACTTCTTTGGGTGAGTCGTCTTCGACCACCTCGTTGATGTAGTCGCTGCCGGTGTCGGCTAATAGATTCCGCACTCCGTTGGCGTCGTAACGCTCGTCGCCGGCATCGACGTACAGGAAGAAACGGTCATCGGTCGCGCGATCGAACCGCGGGTCGGTGAACATCGGGTTGCTGAACTTCGGCAACCCGTTGAGCGCCCACATGCCGAAGAACGCCCCGAAGGACGCCAGCAAAATCGTCAGCTCGAATGCCACGGGGATGAACGCGGGCAACGAGAGGTAGGGCTTGCCAGAGATGATGTACTTGTAGTCGATACTGTTCATCCAGATCTGCATCGCCAATGCGATGCAGGTCCCGGTCGCACCGGCGATCAGACAGATCCACGGCAGCGCGGTCGGTTTGATGCCGAGTGCCTTGTCGATCCCGTGAACCGGGAACGGGGTGTAAGCGTCGGTTTTGGTGTAACCGGCATCGCGAATCCTGCGACAGGCGCTCAGCAATGAATCGACCGTTGTGAATTCGGCCATCATTCCGTGAACGGTCGTTTCTATTTTCGTTTCCGACATAATTTTCTGATCCATCGAAACAGATCGTTAATGCTTAAAAGAAAGAATGATTCAGTTTCTCAGTGACCTTCCGAAGCCTCTTCACCATGGCCGTGCAGGTGAGCCATGTGCTCCTGCTTGGCCAACGTCGCCTTGACTTCTGCCATGTTGATCACCGGCAAGGTGCGGCAGAACAGCAAGAACAACGTGAAGAACAATCCGAACGATCCGATCAGCATGCCCCAGTCGACCCAGGTCGGCGTGAAGTAGGCCCAGGCACTCGGCAGGTAGTCCCGCGACAAACTGCTGATGACAATCACGAATCGTTCGAACCACATGCCGATGTTCACGAAGATCGACACGACGACGATGATCCAGGGCGTCGTGCGAGCTTTTTTGAACCAGAAGATTTGCGGGCTGATGACGTTACACGAAACCATCGTCCAGTAGGCCCAGGCGTACGGCCCGAAGGCTCGGTTCAGGAACGCAAATTGTTCCGCGGGCACTTGGCCATACCAGGCGATGAAGAATTCTGTTCCGTAGGCCAGACCGACGATCGAACCGGTCGCCAAAATGATCTTGCACATGTTTTCCAAGTGCCGGATCGTGATCAGTTTTTCCAGGTTCAACATCTTTCGCGCCGGCACCATCAGCGTCAGCACCATCGCAAACCCGCTGAAGATTGCCCCGGCGACGAAGTACGGCGGGAAAATCGTGGTGTGCCAACCGGGCACCTGCGAGACGGCGAAGTCGAACGAAACGATCGTATGGACCGACAAGACCAGCGGTGCAGCCAACGCGGCCAGGATCGCGTACGCCTTTTCATAACGCATCCAGTGACGTGACGACCCGCTCCAGCCCAGGCACAGCAGCCCGTAGGCCATGCGGCGATACTTGTTCTTGGATCGGTCGCGGAACGTTGCCAAATCCGGAACCATCCCCATGTACCAGAACAACAGCGACACCGTGCCGTAGGTGGAAACGGCGAACACGTCCCACAACAGCGGGCTGCGGAACTGTGGCCACATCCAAAGATTCAAACTGGGGTAGGGTGCCAGCCAGAATGCCAACCAGGCACGGCCGACGTGAATCCCCGGGAACGTCCCCGCACAGGCGACCGCAAAGATCGTCATCGCCTCGGCCGCACGGTTGATGCTGGTCCGCCATTCCTGACGGAACAGAAACAAAATCGCACTAATCAGCGTTCCCGCGTGGCCGATCCCGACCCAGAACACGAAGTTGACGATCGGCCAGCCCCAAAAGATCGGCGCCCGGTTGCCCCAAACGCCGACCCCGGTGTAGATCAGATACACGATCAGCAACCCGAGCACCTGCAGCAACGCAAACGCGACCAGGAAGCCGCCGATCCAGCCCTTGCTCGGTGGCCGTTCGGCAACTTTGCAAACCGCTTCGGTGATGTCGTGGTACGTCGTTTCGCCAAGGACCAGCGGAGCTCGCTCACCTGGACGTTCGACGGTGTTATCCAATCCGTTTGGAATGGCAAGTGACATGGTCAGTGTTAGCTAGAAAGTGGAATCGGTTTGTTTGGCTTGGTCGATGCGGGCCTGCGGCACCGCGTGCAGTCTGTCGTTCGCTCGATCAAGATCGGCGAACCGCGTGTCAGTGAACTGACGTCAGTGAGCTTCTTCTTTCTTGTGATCGGCGTCTTTTGGGCCGGCGGCGTGATCGTCTCCGCTGCCTTCATGATCGCCGCCATGATCGCCGCCATGATCGCCATGGTCGTCGTGGCCATGATGCGAGGTGATCGTCGCCAGGTCGTCCAACTGCTGGGTGGTCATCAGACGCGGGTGGGGGTTTCGCACCCGGGCCAGGTATTCCGTCCGCGGTTTGATGTTGAGTTGCTCCAGCACGCCGTAGGCTCGCACGTCCTTGCGTTTTTTGGCCACGATCGAGTCCGGGTTGGCGATGTTGCCGAACTCAATCGCATTGGTGCCGCAAGCGGCCTGGCAGGCGGTGATGACATCGCCGTCTTGGATCTGGCGACCGCCGTCCTTGCGGGCTTCGATCTTGGCCTTTTCCACGCGTTGGACACAGTACGTGCACTTTTCCATCACGCCGCGGCCACGCACGGTGACGTCGGGATTGAGCACCAGGGCTTGCAGTTTTCGGTTGGCCGATTCGATCGCACCGGGGAACGCCTTGACCCCATAGCCGACGCCGACCTCTTCGTTGTAATTGAAGTAGTTGAACCGACGGACTTTCAACGGGCAGTTGTTGGCACAGTACCGCGTTCCGATACAGCGGTTGTAGGCCATCGCGTTGATGCCCTCGTCGGTGTGCACCGTGGCGGCGACCGGGCAAACCTGTTCACAGGGGGCCGTTTCGCAGTGCACACAGGCGACCGGCATGTGAACGATCTGGGCGTCTTCGGCGTCGCCTTGGAAGTAGCGGTCGATCCGCAGCCAGTGCATTTCGCGGCTATTCTTGACCTGTTCGGCACCGACGATCGGGATGTTGTTTTCGCTTTGGCAAGCGACGACACAGGCGTTGCAGCCGGTGCACTTGGTCAAATCGATCGACATTCCCCATTGCGGCATGTAGTCCTTGGCCGGATCGGCTTGGATCTCTTGCATCGGTTCGGTACCCAGCGAGCCGTACTTGCCGACCTTGGGCACGTGCGGGGCTTTGGGTTGCTCGTTGGCAAACGTGGGCACGTCTTCGAGCAACTTGGTGGTGCCTTCGCGAACCAGGTTGTAACTGCGACGCTCGGTTTCTTTGCGTCCGATGTCATCGATCGCCCAGTGGTTCTGTGTCGTGGCGAAGTCGAATTCGTTGTAGTTCGGCCGTCCTTCGACTTTGTAGGCGACCAGCATTTGATCGCTGGTCCGCAGTGGCGAGACGTCAAATCCGACGGCGTCGAGGCCTTCGGCGATAAAACCTCCGACCTTGCCGACTCGCGAGCGGCCGTATCCGATCGAAGTCATCACGACTCCGGGAGCCACGCCGGGTGTTTCGAAGACCGGCAGTTCGATCTTGCTGCCGCCCTTGCGGAGGGTGATGTACAGGCCGTGGTGCAAGCCCAGTGCCTTGGCGGTCGCGGGGCTCATCATTGCCGCGTTTCCCCACGTGACCTTGGTGATCGACTGCGGCAGTTCCTGCAGCCAGCCGTTGTTGGCGAACCGCCCGTCATACAGGCCGTCGGCGGGCGTGAAGACCACTTCGATGTTGTCTTGGTCGATGGTCTTGGCCGATGCGACTTCGGGGGCTTTGCTCGGCAGTTCCGCTGCGGTGCCCGTCACGTCGGCGGTGCGGGCGGCTGTTTTGATGTCGTCGGAGTAGCCGTCATGGAGCAGTTTGCGCCACTTTCCTTCGCTGAGCGTTTCTCCGGCCACCTGGTCTGCGGTTTGACGGACGATCAGCATCGGGTCGACGACGTCTTCTTCCATCATCAGCGCCAGGACTTCGGCGACCGTGCGTCCGCCCATCAGCGGCAGAATCTGTGGCTGGCAGACGCCATACAGCCCATCGTCGTTGATGCAGTCGCTCCAGGATTCCAGCGGATGCGCCAGCGGCAGCGACCAGTCGCACAAGATGGCGGTCTCGTCGTCATACTCGCCCAGGTAGAACACCTTTCCGTCTTGTCGCACCTTGTCGATCATTCCCGCAACATCGATGTCGCTGGGCGAGGTAAACACGGGGTTGTCGCCCAGGATCAGCAACGACTCGATGTCGCCCTTGTTGACCGCGGCGACCAGGTCGTCCAGCGATTTCGTCTCCAGGCTTTCGTCCACACAGGGCGTGAAGGATTGGGCTTTGCCCAGTGAGCCGAGTTTTTGGTTCATCGCAATTCCGGCCGCGACCAGATCTGCCCCGAGCGACGGGCCGACAACGACCACCGCATCTTCGCCGGCTTCGACGATGTCGTGGGCCAAGCAGTCCATGAACCGCGATTGACGCTCCGCGGCGGTGATATCCGGATCGTTAAACGCCAGTTCTTCGCCGTCGTGATCGTGCGTCTCGCCGTTCTTCAGTGCTTCGACCATGCGGCTCAATGCACCCAGGAACGCCGGCATTTGGCTGGGGCGGATGGCCAAACGCGAATCGGCCATGGTTCCCGTCGTCGTGTAGCCGCCTTCGACCACGTACAAGCGACTCATTTCGCCGGCGATCGGATCGCGCCGCTCGGCAAACGTCCGGGCGGCGGTCAATGAGCCGGGGTCGTTGCCCAGGAAATCGGCGCCGAGCGAGAAGATGACCTTCGCTTTGCTGAGATCGAGCACTTGGTTGGATTCGGTGCCAAGCATTTGCTTGGTCGCTTTCCGCATCACCCCGTCATGAACGCCGTCGAACTGAGCGATCGTCGCCGCCGGCAGTTTCTCTTGCAGTTTGCCGAGCATCCGGACGTTCGTGGGCGAACTGGTCGGCGACATCAGCACGGCGAAGCCTTTTCCGTTCTCGTTGCTGGCGGCTTTTTGGATCGCCGCGCGTCCGACCGGCAAGAAATCGTCCCATTGCGATTCCTGCTTCCGCTCGCCGCCACGCATCAAGACCGGGCCGTCGTCGCCGCGTGAGCGATCGGGGTCATACAGCGACAAAATCGACGCCTGGACGTAGGCGTTGGTCCCGGCCGCCGACGGGTGGCTCTTGTTCGGTTCGATGTGCTGCGGACGACCGTCAAAGCAACGGACCAGCAAGTTGTGGACGGATCCGGCGAGCTCAAAGTTCGTCGCACGCTCGTAAAACTCGCCGGGCACTCGGCCTTCGGGGCGGATCACGAACGGAGCGATGATTTCTTCGGGGTATCGGCAGCCCGAGACGCCGGCCATCGCCAGCGAGGCGCCCATCAATTGCATCCAGCGCCGCCGCGACACGCCTTCGGGGAACTCCGATGCGGCGACCGGGAACTCTCGATGCAGATAATTGTTCTGAAATTCCTCGCTGCCGTGCAATTCCGAAATACTACGCCAGTAAGTCGGGGCGTTGCTTTTCGCGTTGGATTCGTTGTGAGTCATATTCGTTCGGATGGATCGTTCGTAAACGGTGTTTACTGGCGCGGACGGTCAAGCGGAAAAGATCGACACTATCGGTGACAAACGGCACAGTGACGCTGAGGATGGATGTTGTGCTCGGCACGCTGCTTTTCGGCAAACGCTTCCTGGTCCCAGTCCGCCGGCGGTTCCCAATCAAGCTTGGTGACAAACTCTTTCGGCCGCAGGTGCTCGTTCGGGTTTTCGTGGCACTGGATGCACCACGCCATGGAAAGCTGCTCGTGCTGGTAGACGACTTCCATTTGATCGATCCGCCCGTGGCAACTGACGCAGCTGACGCCGGAATTCACGTGTGCGGCGTGATTGAAGTAGACGTATTCGGGCAGATTGTGCACGCGTTTCCACTGCATGCTCTTGCCCGTTTTCCAGCTCTCGTGAATCGGTTTCAGCTTCACACTGTCGGCTCGAACGGCCGCCAATGCCGATTGTCCCTGATCGTTCGCCGGGCTGTGGCAATTGATGCAGGTCGCCGTCGGCGGGACTGCGGCGTGGGCGGCTTCAAAAACCGTGTTGTGGCAATAGCGACAGTCCAATTTCAACTGGCCGGCGTGAATCGCATGGCTGAACGGAACCGGTTGTTCCGGCTCATAGCCAATGTTCAAGGTCACCGGATCGGTCACCAAGCCTCCAACAGCGACGGCAAATAAACCGCCGCCGCCCAAAGCAGCGCCTAAAACCAGCAAAAACGGGTTGGACCAGCGTGGAAACAAAAAACGTTGCATGATCATCGGCCGGGTCAAATCCGGACGCGTTGGTGCAGAAAAGAACGGAAGACAGTTCGGAGCGGAAGTATCGGTCGGCCACTGGCAAATTGGCAAGGCCACCCGACAAGCGAGCGACATTGTGCCGCGAAGTTTTTGCGGAACGGCGTGTGGCGCATCGTCGCACCGGGCGTCTTGACGCCTGATTTCACCACCAGTGCCCGTCTGCAGTCACCGGTCGAGCCGAACAACGCATCGAATCGAGCGCCGAAGCTAACTCCGACACGGCCCAATCCAAGTCGTCGATTTCGAGTCGGTATTCGGGCCATCGCCAGCCGCCCGGCCACATCTGGTGTGGCGCCGGCCAGCCGTTCTCGCTGCTCGTCTTTTGGATGCGAACCAGTAGACGTGGCAACCCGTGCGCCGCCTCTCCTGACATCGTGGATCGACTGGTCTCATCGAGTAATTTAATCCGACTAGGCAACTTGGGAAGAAAGCTGGAGACCCAGCGACGATCCTCGCCTCCGTTCGCGGTGGCTTCGTCTGAGGCGTGGTTGATCGCCGACTGCTTGGCCGCCTCACTGGTGTAAACCATCACCCCATGCTCGTCGGCCAAACGTCGGCACAACAAATCTCGCGTTTCTTGACGACCAGTCACCAACGCCAGCGAGGGTGCCGCCGCAGACAAGTGATCGGAGATCTCTTGCAACGACCAGCCGAATCGCGGATCGCGAAAATGGGCCGCCACATCGCAGGCCGGCTGCAACACGAATTGCCGCGCGGTGTAACGTGGATGGGGCACGACCAAACCGGTGGTCCCGCCGACGAGGTTCCCATGCAGGACGACGTCCAAGTCAATCGAACGCGCGTCCCAGCGCCGTCGCCGCTCGCGGCCGAGTGCCCGTTCGAGTTCTTGGAGCAGTCCCAACACCGCCCGCGCCGGGGCTTCGGTTTGGAACACGCCGATCGCGTTGAGAAAGGGTTCCTGTCCCCCCGGGCCTCCGATCGGTGCTGTTTCGTACAGCCGACTGGTCTTCAGCGTGTCGCCTTCAAGAATCAAGTCGCAGGAGGAAATCCGTTGCGCCGCTGACGCGATCAAGTCGCGACGGTCCCCCAGATTGCTGCCGAAGCTGATCACACACTGAGCAACGTGTCGGTGTTTGGCGGCCCGTTGACCGGGCAAGGGACGCGACAGGGGGTGGCCGGGCTGATTCATGCCGCGGATTGTAGCTCGTTTGTCGCCGACGAGCAGCGCGCACTTCGGTGGCAATTTCAGTGGGACAGGCTTCCAGCCTGTCGAAGCGGAATTCAGCAACCGTTGGTGTCTAGCCTTCAGGCGATTCCCGGTCGCTGCTCCGCAGCGAGAGTGGGCGGCTGAAGCCCAA
>NZ_JANZKV010000341.1 GCF_025060895.1 Stieleria sedimenti
CAAGGGGAACAAGGACCACGCAAAGGCGCCAAGCCGCCAAGGAATGGGTTCTAATCTTTGCGGCTTGGCGACTTTGCGTGAGCCCTTCCAGCAAGTACGTCAGCGCACCAGTCAAACCGCCGCAGATCACTTGCCACAAAAAGCACGAGAAGACACAAAAGAAGACGTAGGCCGTGGCAGCCAGGCGTCGGTTGGCAGCGTGAACGGCGGGGTTCAGCGGGGCCGCGCGAACGACTTACGACTGCAAAAACGTCAACTCGCGGTCTCCGTTGCAACCCATGGTTCGCCCCTACGCAGTCTTGCGAGTGTGGAGTAACTCACCAGCCCCGATGGGCCGTACATCGTCGGAACCAACCGTTACCAACGCAATTGTTTGGCCACCACCATCGACGAATTCCACCTCATATCCCTTGCCGTCCTTGTAGACGTGTACGACGGTTCCCACGTCACCACGAGTGAGTTTCTCGTGGGGCGGTTCAGCGTCAAGGACAACGAGCGAGTATTCAGCAATCATGGCAGTCATTCCGGATACGCAGTGACCAGTCGTGGGGGATCGTCGTCTTCGACGATCCAGACCGTCAGAACCACACCGGGACGGTGTTCGGAACGCCCGACAGTACCCAATGCTTTGTATTTTACGCCAAAGCGAGTGATTTCGGTATCAAATGTCGTGCAGTTTTGGGCGATGGCGAGTAAATCGTCGACGAGATCCTGCCATTTGTCGCGGTGGTAACCGAGCGAGTGGAACCAGATCGCCTTTGCCCCACCGTCAGGATGCGACAAATTGAGAAGATAGTCGCGTACCTTTATGTCCTCCACTACGGCTCGGTGGGCATCAGGTATGGGCATGGGGTTCTATGGGCGAACGGTTGCGATATGCGGGCGGCGGCGAGAGACTTAACCCCTGCGAAAACGGCGACCACCGCCGCTCCGTATCATCGCATGGTTCGCCGCAGATCACGTAAACGGCGCCATCGCCCGCGTCAACCAAAATAGCAGCACGTAGCAGCCAGTGCCAACGACCGACACAGTTAGGGATATAAGCCGGCACGCAGACACGGAATCAGCGCCACACATTTCGCGCCAGCGCAAGCCGAGTTCGGTTCCAAGATACCAACGAGGAGAAGTCAACATCCCGAGCGATAGCCCCCAGTAGGCGCCAAGAAAGAATGTCATAGGTGCGAAGCACAAAAGCAGAACCCCGCGAAAAAAAGCATCGGACACTGAGATGCCGTCAACCAAATAGGCGACGAATGGCGCCGCGATAGGAACGAAAACCAGCGAAGTTGCAACGCCGACATATCCCAGACGAAGGATTCGCTTTCCAGTACTGCGAATTTGAGCGTGGAATTCTGGGGGTAACATCGAAATCAGCTCTTCGTCTTCCTCAGCTTGCACTTTCGCGCCTTGTGCGAATGATCGCAGCAGAAGGAAAAATGATACTAAGCTGATGGGATCCATTTGATTTCAAGCATCAACTGCCGTCGGCGAACTTGTTTATCACCCGGTCTCGCGGGCCGGGGGTCTTATCGGCCGCCTTATCCCCGGGTGGATAAGAATTGGGCGGCATTATCCCCGGCTCGGCGATAAGTGATCGTCGAATTATCCGGTTTTCTGAGAAAACCGCAACAACAGGGGTTGACCTTGCCCCTCCACAGCAAGAGGCTGGTCTGGAGTGGGCTAGCAATCCAGCTTCGCAGAGGGGGTCGGGCCGATGGCGAGGCAAAATAGTAGTGGGGCGCAGTGGGCCGGAAAGTCACAGCGGGGCGGAAAGCCAGACTGGGCGTTGATTTGGCATCAAAAGCTGGCAATCTTTCATGGTGCCGGTGGCGATTCGAACTGGCGTTTTGGCCGAGCCGAAGTGATCGAATTTCTGGTGGACCGCAAAAATGCGATGCTTCGCCGGCCCCGAGGTCGTGGAGCCTTTGCCTGGGTCGTGAAGCATTGATGTCGCCGTCATTTTTTCACCCGGCACTTCGATTCGGCGAGGTACTTGTGAAAGTCGTTGATTTGAAACGCCTTCTTTCCTTCGATGATATCCGGTATCGCGTCAAATGAGGCATGGCAAGGAATGGGAACGATCCGATCGTCCTTTCTTCGCCCCCCGGCAGCCCAACGCTGTGAAGCATTTTTCCTATGTGTTTCTTGAGGGTTGAGCGAAGCGAGGGCATGAAGCTTGCACCAGTCGTGACGGTTTTCCCGACCGGAACCTCCGTCGAACCCGACAATTGCGGCGTCCCTTTGGATCCTCTCGGACGCGGCTGCCGATGTCCGAGGTGGGCGTGTCTGCGCTCACCTCGTGTGTCTCTCCAATCCTTGCCGACCCCTCTCGCGTGACAGTGGCGACTCTGCTCACCAAGGCGGCAGACCATGTGCGCGTATCCTTTTCATCAAATGGAAGAACAACGACGAACGGGCCCGTTCTTGATGCTGGTCACGATCTGCATCCTCGCCGGCGCAGCGATCTACTTTTCCCAGCACTTCCAGATCGCGGGACTGGATCAACTGACGATCACTCCCAAATCGGAGGAATCGGCAGACTCGCCCGATCCGCTCGATGATCTGTTGTTCGTCTCGGCGAACCAACGAAACGGGCTTTCGACCGGCGGATCGGTCGCGCCGGCACCGTTCGTCGCCCGCTCGGTCGAAGCCAACCGAAACGTCCGCAACCTGCGAATCGGATCGTGGGCGCTCAGCGGGTTTGGACCGAGCAAACTGGCCAGCGAACATTGCCGGTTGAACCTGATTCGTATGATTGGCAAGTTTGACGTCATCGCGCTGCAACAGGTCACCGCAGCCGAACGCGACCTGATCCCGCGGTTGGTGGACGAGATCAACGAGGGCGGACGCAGCTTCGATTTCGCGTTGGGCGCACCGTCCGGACCGACCGATCGATCCGAACAGTTGGCGATCTTGTTCAATGTCAATCGAGTTCAAATCGATCGCTCGCAAACCTACACCGTCGCCGATCCGGAAAACCAAATGACCTACGATCCATTGGTCGTCTGGTTTCGCGCCGCCCAACCCACCGTCGATTCGGCATGGACGTTCTCGGTCGTCAACGTCCGCATCAACTTGGCGCGTGCACCGGTCGAGGTCGCTCTGTTACCCGGCATCTTTGCCTCGGTGCGGGCGGACGGTCGGGGCGAAGACGATGTCGTGATGGCCGGACTGTTTCAAGCCGACGATTCGTATTTGATTCCGCGCGTGATGGGCGGCGACGTCGTCGCCGCGGTGAACAGCACGACGACCGACATCTTTAGCCGCCATCAGACGTGCAACCTTCTGGTCGACCGCAATCGAACCAACGAGTTCGTCGGCCGCGGCGGACCGATCGACTTCTTGCGGCTGTTCAACCTGAATCTCAGCCAGGCCGAAGCCGTCAGCAGCCACCTGCCGGTGTTCGCCGAGTTCACCGCCACCGAAGGCGGCACGCTGTAATCGCACTGGGATTGGCTCATCCCCAGCCCTTCTCCCCCACAAATCGACAAGCAAGCTTGTTACGATTTGTGGGGGAGAAGGGAGCCATGAATCTTGCAGTAATAGAATCGACACTCCGAGCCTCGCGGCTATTGCGTTCCCAGGATGGAGCCTGGGCTCCGCCTCACACGGTCGCCGGCGGAGCCGGCGGGGGTGGCAAGCAGGATGCTTACCCCACTTCCTCTTGTTCACAAGCTCTGCCTCCGCATCGCGAGGCGGAGCCTCGCGGCCATTGCGTTCCCAGGCCGGAGCCTGGGCTCCGCCTCACACGGTCGCCGGCGAAGCCGGCGGGGGTGGCAAGCAGGATGCTTACCCCACTTCCTCTTGTTCACAAGCTCTGCCTCCGCATCGCGAGGCGGAGCCTCGCGGCCATTGCTTTCCCAGGCCGGAGCCTGGGCTCCGCCTCACACGGTCGCCGGCGAAGCCGGCGGAGGTGGCAAGCAGGATGCTTACCCCACTTCCTCTTGTTCACAAGCTCTGCCTCCGCATCGCGAGGCGGAGCCTCGCGGCCATTGCGTTCCCAGGATGGAGCCTGGGCTCCGCCTCACACGGTCGCCGGCGAAGCCGGCGGAGGTGGCAAGCAGGATGCTTACCCCACTTCCTCTTGTTCACAAGCTCTGCCTCCGCATCGCGAGGCGGAGCCTCGCGGCCATTGCGTTCCCAGGCCGGAGCCTGGGAACGAGCGGGCAAGGGTCACTTGCGGCGGCGGAAGGCATCGAAGGCGTCGCGGATCGCCGGAGGCGCTTGCCGGCGGTTGCCGGAATCGCGCAGGTTGCGGAGCGAATCGGCGGCGTCGCGGGTCGACGGGGCGGGTGAATCGCTCGGCTGCAAGCCGAGACTGCGGAGGGCCTCTTGCAGCTCGTTGGTCGAATCAGCCGGCTGAGTCGGTTGGTCCAACTGGCGAACCTTTTCCCAACGCTCGCGGAATCGCTGCAGATCTTGCTCGGTCCAGTCCAATTCCTTCAACAGGTCGTCATCCACCTGGTCGCGCGTCTCGTCCAAGTAGTCTAACACCATGTCGGTCGCCTTTTTCGCGTACTCCAAATCCGGCGGGGGCGGTGGTTCGGCGGCCGCGTCGCCGGATGCGGGTGCTGTGCCCGTGCCGCTGCCTTGGCTGCCGGAGGAAGCATCGGGGGACGGCGTCGATGGTGATTGACCCCGCGGCGGATCACCGCTTTGGCTTGAACCCGACGGGGCAGGCGAATCCGCTCCGTCACGCGACCCGCTTTCAGCCTTCGACCCGCTCGCTGGGTCCGGTTGCCCTTTCGGATCCCCTGATTCGGATCCACTCGGGTCTTGCCCCTCGGTCTTCCCGCCGTCGGGTGCTGCTCCGGATTCCTGGTCTCCTGAACCTTGTTCGCCAGTACCTTGCTCACCCGCCTCCTGTTCGCCGGCTCCCTGTTCGCCGGTTCCTTGTTCGCCGGCTCCCTGTTCGCCCGCCGCCTGTTCGTCGGTCCCCTGTTGGCCGTTGTCGGGATCGGTCTGTGAAGAATCGCCACTCCCGCTTTGCTCTTGACCGGCTGCCTGCTCGCCGGCTGACTTGCCCTGGGACGACTCCTGTTCTCCCGCATCCGACTTCGGGGATTTGGTATCGCCAGCTCCTTCGTCGACCGACTCGGAGTCGCCAGCGGAACCCTCGTCTTGGGGCGACTGATTTGGGTCGGCCGGTGAGCCATCACGGGATTGATTTTGCTTTTGTTTTTCGAGGTAATCCTTGATCCGTTCAAAGGCTTGGCCGTCGTGTTCCGGTGGCGCCTTGGATGGCTCTCCGCCGGAGGGCGATTGCGATTCGGATCCGGCGCTGTCGCCGCTGGACGAATCGCCATCGCCGCTGGACGAATCGCCATCGCCACTGGACGAATCGGCACCGTCGGTCGAATTCGGTTCCGACCCGTTGGGGTTCGACGTTCCGCTGCCATCGCCCGCGTCTTGCATGGAGCCATCCGATTGACCGGTTCCTTGCGTGTCCTGCGTGTCTTGGGCCCCGTCGTTGGCTGGGGATTGTCCCTCCGGCTGTTGGTCGGTTGAGGGAGACGGCGGGGGATCGCTGCTGTTCGGATCGGTTGGCTCACCCGCGGGCGATTGCCCGCCGGGGTTCGACGGATCGCTGCTGCCCGGCTGTCCTTCGGTACCCGGCTGGCCTTCGGTACCCGGCTGGCCTTCGGTACCCGGCTGGCCTTCGGTACCCGGCTGGCCTTCGGTACCCGGCTGGCCTTCGGTTGGGGGCTGTCCTTCGGCGTCCGATCGGCCGGTAGCGCCGTCGCCCGAGCTTGCATCGCCGGACGGTTGCGGCGAACTTTCTCCCTGTTCTCCCTCGCTCGGATCCTGCTTCTCGCCGCTCGACTCGCTGCCGCCGGAACCTTCGCCGCCGCTGCTTTGGCCTTCGGATCCCTGGCTCGGATCCCCCTGGCTTTGACCGCCTTGCCCCTGCGCACCTTCGCCGCCCGAGCTCTGTTGCCCCTCACCCTGCTGGGATTGTTCGACATCGCTGGCAGGCCGATCGTCGGGCGCCGACAGGCCGTCATTGCCGGTCGGGTCCTGGGGCAGCGGTTCGGCGTCTTCGACGATCCGAATCTCGATCGGGTCGGTGCTGGCTTGATTCGGCTGGACGTTGGGATCGCCGGGGATGTTGCGATTGTCGATCGCGGTCGCCGAGATGCGGACCACGTCGCCGGCGCGGAGCAGATGCTCCAGCGGGCGGAAGCGATATTCCATCACCTGATTGCCCTTACCGTTTCCGTTTTCGGGTTTGATCCAGATGACGGGATCTTCCAGCGTGTCGATGCCGCGCTCGATCCGCAGCGTGACGCGTTGCAGCTCGAAGTCGGCATCCATGGCGTGGACTTCAATCATCTGTTGTGCGCCGACCGGGACTTCGATCGGCGATTTCGTGGGCACCACGATCGCGACTTCCGGCGGCAGATCGGCGATGACCTTGATCGGATAGATGATCGGATCGGGGTTCGATTGCTCGTTGGAATCCCAGACGCGGATTCGGTAACTTTCCAGTTCCACCGCCGCGGTCTTGCCGCGGGCACAGCGGAGTGTCACATCGGACGTCAACGTGACTCCATCGTCACCGATTGCGATCGGGGTGCGTCCCGCGGTGGCCCGCACGTTGTCGCCGAATGATTTCGGGTTGAATTGCAACTCGGCCCTGGCAATCGGCCGGTTGGTTTTGGCGGTGATCCGGATCTTTGTCCCATCGATGGCCGTGATCGCGGGGCTGGATGTCGTGCGGGGTTTTCGCCGGGTATAGGCCGGCGGCTGATAACGCACGCTCTCGATGGCGACGACCGGAACATTCTCGACCGACAATTCAAACGGCCCGGCGACCGCGTCACCGGCCTGGACGCTGTAGCGAACGATCCCCGACGCGGCATGATCCAAACGGAGTGTTCCGACGAAACGATTCGAACTGGGGTCGAGTTCCAGTTCCGCTTCCCGGGGCGTTCCGTCGGTCGACCAGCGACACATCACCGGTTCGCCATCGCGGAGTCCGTCGACGTCGGCGGAAACCTCTAAATCACGGCCCGCCAGCGCTTCGGCATCACCGGGGCGGACATCACGAATCTCGACCCGTCGTGCGGGATCGATCGCGGCCAGCGGAATCGCTAATCGTTTGGCCGACGCGAGCGAGCTTTTCGGCGACCCGACGCAATAGGCGGCCAACACCGCGAACACCGCCGCGGCGGTGATCCACCATTTGAATGTCCCGGTGGCTTCACGCGGCAGCACGTCGTGCGACTTCAGCAGCGATGCGGCTCGCGTTCCGATCGCCCGCAAGACGCGGGCGCGGACACCGCGTCGCGAATCGCCATCATGGAGCGTGACGTAGCTGGTCAATTGTTGCCGATAATCGGGGTGGTCTTGCTCCAGCGCCCAGGCGGCGTATTCACGCGTGACGCGCGAGGTCATTACGGGCCAAGCTCGGCGGATCAAATACCAGCACGCCAACGTGACCAAGGCGACAAAGCTGGCCGAGCGAACGATCGGTCCCGGCGAATAAACCCAATGATCCACCACCAGCCACACCAACAAAGCCAGCATCGAACCGATCACGACCATCAGCCCCGTTCGCGTCAATTCGCTCCACCACAATGCGCGACGCGCCTCTTCGATCCGCTGCTCGATCAACTGCTCGGCGGCCGTGCGTTTGGCAGACTCCGCGCCCTGGGACGGATCAACCGAGCGTTTGGAGGGCGTGACGGGTGGGGCGACGGTAGACATAGGGCCTTGAGGATGGCGAAAAGGAGAGCCCGAGACGATCTATTGTAACTCCTCAGCAAGAATTCGATGGAGGCAACGGGTCAGTTCCTCGGGCCGCTCGTGGCAATAGGCGACCTCAGTCGATTCCTTCGTTGCCAGCGTTTTGACTTGCACCGTGCCGGCCCCCCACTCGTTGCCCCCGGCGATCAGCGCGACGCGAAAACCGTGGGAGTCGGCGTATTTCAGTTGGACACTCAGTTTCTTGGGGTCGGGGAACACCTCGTTGGCGATCCCCGCCTCGCGCAGGTGCGCCGACAGCCTCAAATAATTGTCTCGGTGATCGGCGTCAAAGTAGGCGATCAACACGGGGGCCGGTGTCGCCGCGTCGGGCAGCATCCGCAGCGATTCCATGGCCGCGAGCAGCCGATCCAATCCCAGTGACGCCCCGATGCCGGGCAGTTCCTGCTTGGTGTACAGCCCCGCCAAGTTGTCGTATCGGCCACCGCTACAGACACTGCCGATCGAGGGCAAATCATTCAATGTGGTTTCGAAGATGACGCCGGTGTAATAATCCAACCCGCGCGCGATTGAGACGTCGATTTTGATCCGACCGCGTGGAACACCGGCCGCGAGCGCGCCGGTGAACACGTCTTTCAATCGATCGATCGCAAGCAACGCTGCGTCACTGCCGCCGGTGATCGCCGGCAGGGCTTCAAAGATCGACTCGGCTTGGCCATCGAGTTCGGCCAGTTGCAACACCTTATCCGCTTGGGCGGCGGTCACGTCGGCAACCTCGCACATCTCCGCGGCAACCTTGTCGCGCCCGATCTTGCCGAGTTTGTCCAGACAGCGGAGGACCGCGACGCTCTGATCGGCCAGATCCAAATGACGCAACAACTCCGTCAACACCGCTCGGTTGTTGACGCTGATGGTGAAGGCGTCGAATCCGATCGAGCTGAGCAGACGGTTGATCACGGCGACGGTTTCGATGTCGGCCATCACATTGCGAGTCCCGATCGTATCGAAGTCGCATTGCACGAACTCGCGATACCGTCCCGCCTGGGGTCGTTCGCCGCGCCACACCGGAGCGATGTGGTACCGTTTGAAGGGCGTGCCGAGTTGGTTGATGTGTTGGGCGGCGAAACGCGCCAAGGGAACCGTTAAATCGAACCGCATGCCGACGGCCCGCCCGCCGTTGTCTTCAAAGCGGTAGATCTGACGGTCGGTTTCATCGCTGCCCTTACCGGTCAGGATCTCCAGATACTCCAGCGTCGGCGTGTCGATCGGCGCGAACCCGTAGGAACGAAACACGCCACGCGCGGTTTCCATCAATCGTTCGCGCGGGATCATGACCGCCGGCAAGTAGTCGCGAAATCCGTTCAGCGTTCGTGGTTTAATCAATGACATCGGGTTGGGGGTTGTTGTTGGACAGTGTGGCGCGAAAGGCTCCGACGAGTCGCCAGAGCAGGCGAGCGATCAGAGGATGGCGACCGCGACTGCGTCGTGATCGAAGTTGCAAATCGACCTTAACTCACCACCGGCAAACCACTCGGGCGCCGGCTCCGCAGCGAGTCTTTCGGATCCTGATCGGGCGCCGGAAATTGGGGCCCGTACAGCGCATCGGCATACTCGTCGATTTGCTCGGGGGTCTCGAAATACTGTTCGTAGCACCAATCGTCATCAAACTCGCATTCGTCGGTGGTGTAATCGCGACAAATCTGAGGTCGGGTTTCATAGATGCCACATCGGTGGTCGTCCTGGAGGTGTTTGCAGGTCGTGTGAACCAGCAAATACCAGCTGTGGTCTTCCACGAAGATCGTTGCCCTGTCGTGCAGCAGGTACCAGCGGATATAGTCAAAATCCTTGCGGCCGGCAGGCTGGTCGATCGGCAACGCAAAATAGTGACAGCACTTGGCGGTGCAATGATCGCACAAATTCTCGCCTTGGGGCACTTGATCGCGTTTCATACGAATCGGTAACGCGGCGGGACTGGCGGGGGGTGTTGCGTTCACGGCTTCCGGGCTGGGATGGAACAAAAGTGGTTTTCGAGCGACAATGTGGATATCAGAGGAATCAGTTTAATGGAAGTCGTCATCACTGCACTCGGGCCTGACAATGTCGGGTTGGCCGATCCGATCATTCACCATGTCACCGGCCAGGGGGCACGGATCACCGAAATCCAAATGTATGACCACGACGAAGAACAGTTGTTCGCGATGTTGTGCCGGATTTCCATCGATCAGGGACATTTCAAGACGCTGCAGTCGGCCATGCGACAAATCGGCGACCAGACCGGATTGGCGATCCGGGTGTGGAGCCCGGACCGACGAAAAACGCCCCGTCTGGCGATCTGCTGCACCTACGTCGAACACACCCCTCGGGCGATCCTGGAATCGATTCGTGACGGGCGGATCGCCGCCGAAGCCTCTGTGATCTTGTCCAACCGCAAGAAACTCGCCCCACTGGCCGAGGAGTTTGACGTTCCTTTTCACCGCATCGGTGACGAGACCGGAAAAGCCGACGATGCCGAGATGATTCGCCTGCTGGATCAGTACGATGTCGATTACGTGATCCTGGCTCGCTACATGCGCGTGCTGCCGCCGAGCACCTGCTGGCAATTCGCCGGCGGACGCATCATCAACCTGCATCACGGGCTGCTGCCGGGCTTTCCCGGATTCCGACCCTACCACGATGCCTTTGCCGCGCGGATGCTGACCTACGGCGCGACCTGCCATTTCATCATTCCCGAACTCGATGCGGGAAACCAGACGATCAACCAACGCACCTTCAGCGTCGATCCGGGCACCAGCCTGGAAACCATCATCGCCCGCGGCGAAAAAGAAAATGAACCGGCGTGTCTGGCCGAAGGCGTCCGACGCGTCGTCGATCGCGAAGTCCAATTGCACTTCCACCGCGTCACCGCTCGCAAACGCGACTAGCGTCTCAGCAACCGTCGGTGTTTCGCCTAGAGGCGATTCCGGTCGCTGCGACGCAGCG
>NZ_JANZKV010000342.1 GCF_025060895.1 Stieleria sedimenti
TGGTGCTGCTGGGCGCTTACTTCCTTCCAGCAAGGACGCCGGCGCACCAGCCAAACCGCAGCAGATCAATTGCCATAAAAGCACGAGAAGACACAAAAGAAGACGTAGGCCGTGGCAGCCAGGCGTCGGTTAGCCGCGCGAACGTCCGCCGTAACCGGGCGGCGGCGGTTGACGTTGACTTCAATTTCCGCGTGATCCGCCGCTCCAGTTCACGGCATTGTTCTGCCTTCTTGGCGTTACAGGTACCGCCCCTCCGGCTTTTCCATCACTGAGATCATATTGTCGATTAGTTCAGCGCGGCGTTCAATGCCCGCGTCACGAAACAGATCGGCCAAACGGCTGCCGAACGAACGCGCCGTTAGTCCGTAGCGTTCGCGAAAGGACGTTGTCTCAAGCGCCGCGCGATCCCCCACAGTAATCCATACGAGAATTGCATCGAGGAACTGTCCACGCCGGTGATAGTCTTCAACCATTGCTATCGACAATTCGATGTCCCGGCTCTCGGCGACACAAGTTTGGAAAGTCAATGATGGGACGTTCTGGATGAAAGGATCGTCACGAAGTGACTCGTCGGGCTTCTTGAGTTGCTGAAGCCACAGGAGCGCTTTGCGAGCCCAATCAGGCCTGAACGAACCTGGCAGGATGTGATCGGCCCAGAAGCAGCCGCCCCAAAAAGCAAGTGGACAAATCAGTGATTGCCGCAAGTGAATTGCTGCCTGCGATTGCCGCCGAGTCCGCCGGAGCAGATAGCCGAGGCCAAAGTGTGCGGCCCCATACTCCGGAAGCAACTCGATTGCTTTTCGGTAGTGTGATTCCGCGTCGTCAAGCTTGTTCTCAGCAATCAGTTGGTCGGCAACGGCACAATTGCGGAACGGAGAGTCAGGATCAAGGGTCAAAAGTCTCTTGTGGTCATCGATCGCGACAACATCTGAAATGTCGATCGATGGTCGCGGCACGTTCGCAGCGTCAAAAGTGGATTCAAATTCGTACGTGAGTTTGCGTTCTTCATCGCGTGCCAGTTGGCAACGTCCCGCAGCAGTCAGATCGCCGTGTTCCGGGATCAGGGCGTACGCGTCGTGGCTGCTGTACGCGACCAGTGGTAGACCGTCTTCGCGTCCGATTGGCCAGTAGAACCCGTGATAGTCACCGTTTCCCGTTCCAGCGAAGGGAAAAAAGCCGACTGGCGGATAGACGATGGAGTAGACGATCGTCCGCGTTGCGGTGCCATCGGGGTAGGAACCGCCTTCGACGTTGAGGATGTCATCGTCATAGACGGTGGGCATTTGCATGATTCGTCAAATCTTCAATGGCAGAACGGCGGCGTTGACCGGGCCGCCGCCAATCAACATTGACTTCAGAAACGACGCGATCGGCGGCTCCGCGTCCAACGCATGGTTATCGCATTTTTTGGTTGCTAGCGACTACGACGCAATAGTAGTCGTAGATACGATTCTCGTCGTGACTTCGGAACCGACCTACGCAGATTTCGTTGTCCTGCCAGCTCGGGTTCCGTTCCCATCCCGTGGAAAGTGACCCACCAAGGCAGAACTTCTCTTTTGGCATTAGCTTGGTGCTCACTCCAGGGATCTTGAGGCGACCAGCAATGACCCATTCGCCAAAACCTGATGTATCCACCAAAATATCATCTACCTCCAGTAGGCAAACGGAAACAAGTATTTCGTCTGGTTTCTTGCGCGATGAGATGAGACCGGTGGAGACAGTCATTTCTGCGTCTTCGCTCGAAACACGAAGGTTTCCACTTACGGATCCAACGGTATAGTCTTGGTTGTTTGGTGACGATACCCTTCGAATTTCCAATGCAACCGCATTGTCGTCGCTGAAAGGCAGTGTCAAATTGTACGCAAAGAGACGACCGGGAGACGCATCGCTTGTATCGAGTGGAATCGCGTCAGGTCGCGAAACGTCAAAATACGACCAAGCGATCGCCCCACCACAAACGCAGGTCGCAAGAATCAGGACCGTAAGAATCTTGAGTTTCATCTATGTGCGATAACGTCACGCGTCACCCGGTACGCGCGAAAGATTTACCATTTCAAAAACGCCGACTCGCGTACTCGGGTGCACGCGATTGTTACCCGCCGTCATTGGCTAAATGCACCACAACCCAAAAGCTTGGTCAACAGCGTCACGGCCATCATCGATCACTTTTACGCAAGTCGGACAATACAGCATGTCCTCGTACGATTTTAAGTTGGTGATGGCAGACGAGCAAACGGTACAATGTTTGCCGCGCCAATCAGTGACATAGTCGTTTTTGGATTCTAGTCCCGCAAGACGCCGTAAGTCCGATTCGAGCAAATCAATTGCATCAAGCATCGGTTTCGATTTGCCCCAATGATCGATTGTGATTGAGCGCAGCGTGGCGAAATGTGGTCCCGCTTGGGCCAGCAGTTCTATCTTGGCTTCAGTTGACACCAGAGTCATCCGCTTCGCTATCGACAGGATCGCGTCGTCCTCACGTGAAATCGCGAAGGTCGGTGGCGTATCCGGATGGTCAAGGTCAAGCATCAGTCTTTGTCGGGGAACGGCGGTGGTCACCGCGTCGGCGCGATCGACCTGAACTCAAAGACAAATTCAACTCGCCGACTGCGGTGCACCACATCGTTCACGCGGTCGGCCGCGACGACAGCCCGAGCCATCGTCGCGGTTTGTCAATGTACTCGATTCGAATCGTCGTGGGAAATCGAGTGTCCCAATCAGCGGTCGGCACGTCAGGCGTCGGTTTGTCTTGGATCGTGCTCGTGCTCAGCATCGCGGTGCTCGTGCTCGTAATCGATTGACAGGCGTCGGTTTGTCTTCGTCGGCCGAGTCGACCGCGCACCGATCGAACGATGACGTCAGATGCGAATCCCGGGAAATTGAGGTCCGATGAATTCAGGTGGGCCGAGTTCAGCCACAACGTTCTGCAGCGTGGGCGACCGGCATCGGTTTGTTTGCCATTTGGTCGAGTAGGAGTATGAGTACCGGCTGGCGCCTGAGTGCGAGTACGAGTACGAGTACGAGTACGATTTGGGAGCGCGAACGTCAGTGGTCACCGCGTCGGCGCGATCGACCTGAACTCAAAGACAAATTCAACTCGCCGACTGCGGTGCACCACATCGTTCTGCCTTCACTCGGCGTTGCGGACACCGTCCAGCACTCGGGAGCATACGCCCTCTTCCAACCAGAAGCAATCGCGTCGTGCTCGGTCATGTTTCCATCCAAGATCGATTGCAGCATCGATGAACGCAATCGCCAACTCCTCGGTGCAGTCCTCTCGTTGCAGTGTGCAATTCGTGGCCAGCAGTTGGCCCTTCGGGTGCCCAATATTCTTGATCTTAAAGTGCAGTCCGCCATTCGTGTCAGGATACCACGAAAACTGATTGCCCCTGTAGCTCAAGTCGCGAGGGTAATTGTGAAAGCAATCGCAGATGCGTTGTTCTGTGAGCCCAAAGTCTTGTGCGTCGCTAGGATTCGTGGGCCATCCATTGTCTAACGCGACGTCCAGCAATTGACGTACGATTGCGGGTGTTACATCTCCGTCATAATCGCACCGTGCAAAGAGGGACGGGCCATTCAAATCTTTTGCAGCGACGATAGAAACCGTCTTTTGCCAAGGGGCGTCTTCATCGTGGTGAAAACGCCACCGGAACACTTGGTCTCCAACGGTGATTCGGTTTGAATTGCGTTTCGGTGCAGACATCAATTCAGTGGCAGAACGGCGGCCGTCACCGGGCGCGGAGAGACGACTTTCCAATTGTGAAAACGTGCAAGCCGTGCTCCGTGTGCACGGCATTGTTCTGTCTGATTCGGCTACAGGATTTGCAGCAACATCGTCTATTGGCCTGACCAATCAGGAGGAGATAGCCAGACTGTGCCGCGATCTTTCCCTTTCATATGTCTGCCAATCCCAGTTACCGTTCCGTTTGCACGAATGGCGAGTACCAGTTGAACATCTCCGAGTCCGTATGTGTGTTCCGTGGGACGCTCAACGTGCATCTCGTATTCTGGGCGTGGAGCGACTCTCTGGTGCACATCCGAAATTTGGTCGCCGGCTTGTACGTACGGTGTTAGATCAGCGAGTTGTTGTTGAGGTGTCGATGAGGAAAGCAATATAGACGCGATTGCCGAACGTGCGCCCGCGTTCGGATCGCCAACCACGGTGTACGCCATTGCTATCAGAGCAACAAAAGCGCAACTGGCGGCAACTGCCAGAGCGAGAGCTCTTGATCTAAATCGTGTCATGTTTTTTTAACTCCAGCGTCAAACGAACGCCCACTTGTGACAGAACGTCGGACATCACGGGGCACGGAGAGTGAACTAACCATTGCGAAAAACGCCGCAAGCCGTGCTCCCGTGCATGTCATTGTTCCCCACTTTCTTCCGATTCTTGGACACGACGCCAGTACTCAGACGGTGGTCCAGCAAGAAAACGCGGATCAATAAACTCCGATATTGGTGTAAATGCGTAGTCGTCTAAGTCGATCGGTGTCTGCGATTGATGATAGTACACGGTGCCACCATGAGCAACGAACGCGCGAAGCGCCTTGCGAACGAATTCGATGGCTAGGCAGATCGCTTGAAACGAATCGGTGCCACGCATCCCACGTTCAGGAAAAAGCGGCTCAAGTGACATGTCGAGCCTGGATTCAGTGATGCCATCGCGAACCGGCCCAGGAACGATGTTTCCGAATTGCAATTCCGCAGTGAACGCGTTCCCATCGCGATCAACGCAATCAAACTTCGTTTCGGCAAAGACGTTGTTCAAGCGATGACTTCAGTTGGGGAACGGTAGACATCACGGGGGACGGACGAAAGATCTTCCACTTCAAAAACCGCGCAAGGCGTCCTCCCGTGCATGTCATGGTTACCGCACTTCCGTTGTCGATTCTGCGCTCTCTTTGATCAGGCGTGGGGCCGCACACCATTGTATCAAGCTTCTGTTGGCAGTGTCGAAGTCACATGATCGAGTCGCAGTGTGCCGCGCTACGACACGACCGTTGGAAATCCAAAACACGTCTCCGTTCCCACCGGACGTATCGCCTCGATACAAGACTGGGTCACAGGACGGTATGTCATCAATGTCACAGACGATGAAACGCAAACGACGATCCGTGTCGATGCGAATGATTGATTTGCAGTAGTCCGCAAGCGAGCGAACAGATGAGCCAGCCCAAAACGCATGCACGAAGACCACACCACAGTCAATTGTGTGCGGTGGATGATCGCTGAGATCGTGGTCGAAGATGACGCGATCAAATGCGTCGCCCGTCAGACGTTGAATGCTTGCCATTCGATCGAAGTCGGCCATATCGAATCAACGTAGTCTTGATCGGGGTAACGGCGGTGGTCACCGCGTCGGCGCGATGGACCTAAACTCAAAAACAAACTCAAC
>NZ_JANZKV010000343.1:0-11710 GCF_025060895.1 Stieleria sedimenti
GGTATTGGCCTAAAGCTAGACACCAACGAACTCACTTGCCCGACTGATTGGGATCGTCCGGCAGCGGATACGGCAACGGGTCGTCGTTCATTTCCGCCAGTGCGTTGGCGGCCGCTTTTTGTTCGGCTTCCTTTTTGTTGGTGCCCCAGGCGGCGGTGTATTCCTCGCCGTCGATCACGGCGCTGATCAAGAACGATTTTCGGTGGTCGGGTCCCATTTCGCGTTTGAGTCGATACAGGGGTGTGCACGCGATATCACGTTGGGCTCGTTGCTGCAGCGTCGACTTGTAGTTCGTCGCCCCCTGGCTCGTGACCGCCATTTCGACTTCGCCCCGCAACCAGGTCTTCAGTCGGTCGCGGACGATGTCATGACCGCCATCGAGATACAACGCGGCAACGATCGATTCAAAGACGTCACTGACCAACGACCGCGGGTAGCTGCGATTTCGGGTCACACCCCGGCCCACGATCAAGCACTCGTCCAGTCCGATTTGACAGGCCACTTTACCGCAGGTGCGGCGACTGACGACGGCCGATTTGATTTTCGTCAAATCGCCTTCGTTGTACTCGGGGTATTCCTCGTACAACCACGAACAGATGACGAAGCCGAGGATACTATCACCGAGGAATTCCAAACGCTCGTTGCTCGCCAAGCGATGCGCTGCACCGGAGGCGTGCGTCAAAGCGAATCGCAACAACTCCTGGTCCTTGAACTGATAATCGATCAGCTGTTGGCAGCGCAGTAATTTCTCGGAGTGATCCAGGTCCCCGCTTTCGTCGCGTGGCGAAGCGATCAGCCGTACGTCGTCGCCCGTCCCGGGTGGGTCGAAATCGATCACCGGCTTCGATCGCTCTTCGTCGAGATGTTCTGGATCTTTTTCGAAAGTAACGTCGTCGTGAACGTCAGGAGAGTGGCCGTGATCGCTGAGGAAACCGGCGGGGGCCAGTTCGGCGTCATCGGATTCAGAATCAAGCGGTAAAGACAAGGTTCTTGCGTGCGAAAGAGTCGTGCGTTGGTAAGGCACGTGCCAAACCGCACCACTCGCACGACGCCTCGATCGGGGGACACCCCGAGCGCGGACGCTGAGAGAAGCAGCTGTGACACGTGAGGCAGACCAAGGCGCAACGTCTGATGCAGCCTTGCATGCCATCCATGTCACACGCCGGCGAACGGGTCCAGCCGTTCCGGTCGGAACGAAACCAGACCGACCCGCCCGCCGGTGTGCGACGCGATGGCTGTACCTTAACAACTACGGACCTTCACGGGTAGTGCGATCGGTCTGAAAGGAGGGCGTCGACGCGACGCGATTCGGCCTCGAAATCCGGTCGCACGAACGTCCCGCGGAGAAAAAACGAGCCATTGATCCGGCGGCGAAGATTTTCTGCGCGCTCCGAAAGCGTTCGATCACACGAACGTGCAGCTACCACGCTCGCCCCGAACCCCTACGCACCGCACTTCGCAAACGCTTACTTCGCAAACGGTTGCAGCCACTCGGACTCAAGGCGACCATCCAAAGCGACGGCTTGGTGATCACCGACGCGTCGCAAGATAGATCGCTTCGCCGGTGAACACGCGACGCAAGTGTTCGTCATCCCACAGGCGCCATCCGACCGCCGGGTCTGCGATTTTCCAGCGCCCATCGGCCATGCGGCTGTGCACGACGACGGCGTGGCCTTCGCCATCGGTCCCGAGCAGCCGACGGACCGGCCCGTTGGCCCGTTCATCACTGAAGCGGACGACGGCCACGTTGGGCAGCTGGCCTCGGGCCCGCCACACCCCCGGATCGTGGTCGGCGACTTCGACCTGTTGTGAACTCCCCGCAACGGCGATCCGCAATCCGCGAATCAAGCCCAATGAGGACGTCCCTTGATTGCTGGTTAAACACGCATCGGCCATCCACTGCTCCGCCGACGCCAGCGGCGCACCGGCCCACTGCCCGTCGGGGAACGTCAACCGCGCTGAAGTGGTCAGTGCCGTTTGGTGAAGCAATGTCGCCGCCGCAGAGGGACCGCAGCTGGCTTCATGACTTTGTAAGCAGACTCCGTCTTTCCACGTCGCCGCCCGGTCCACTTCGATCGGAAACAATTGGGGTCGGAGCACCGGCAAGACCAGGAACCCGATCGCAAGCAACGCCATCAACCCGGCGACGCCGTGCCGACACGCCGCTCGCAACGCAGAAACTTCGGATGCCAATCCGGCGCTAAACGACAAAAACACCGGCACCCAATTTGCCCAGCAAAGCGCTGCCGGCGTGGGAAAAGCGTGGGCCCAAGACAACCGATTGGCAAGACCGAACGCAAACACCAGCGAAAAGATCAAGCATTCGGCCAGCAGCAGAGGCTTGTTCTGGTAGACCGATAGCGACAGTCGCCTTCCCGCCACGAAGGCGAGTGTGGAGACCGTGGCGATGAAACCGATCGCGATCCAAAGGTCCATTCCCATTGCCCAATTCTCTGGGGGGTATCTCTCGGGAAAACATAGCACACCCGCCGCCATCCAGGCGATTGCAAAAAGATGCCATCTGCTTGTCTATGAAGATAGCATGAAGACACTGTGTGCGCAAAGTTCAGAAAGGGTTGGAGGGATAGCGTTAAACGCCGGTTTTCGCGCGAATCAAGCGGCAATCCGGATTTTCATGATTGCAATCGTGACGCTGTCGCGTTTGGTCGGTCACGTTGCAGATAAATGATTTCGACCGATTGCCCGATCCGGTAACCCCGATCAGACGCATAGACCACGGCCGGACCGGGGCTGGGAAACCAAGTCGCCCAATTCGGGAGACACCATTGACCGGTCGCCAGCTGGAGGCAGCGAGGCGACGCGTCGTCGGTTTCCGCCTCAGCGGCGTCCGGCTTCTTTGCGATCAGCCAGCCCGCCTCCAAGCCGACTTTCGCCGCCGGGTTGTTTGAGTTCCACCCTTCCTCGCGTCCAGAATTCGCAACGGTGGGGCGAGTCGTGCGGGGGCTGGGTGCCCCCGCACCGGGATCAAAGTGCTGGCAACAGGGATGTTCGAGTCCGCGGTAAACTTCCGGCATTTCAAACTCCCTGAAATGGCGCCTTGCTGAAACGGCGAATCTGGTGGCCGATCCGACCAACATCCCAACCCCGGTGACACCTTTGGTCAAACCACTGATTCAATCGACAGGCCGCGAGCCGTCCGGTCGCGCGCCGCGGAAACACCGTACAGGACCGGAGAGCTCGTGCCCCACCGCTAACAAAAACCACCCCGCGTGGCCACCCACCGCGGCGGGGACGGCAGGTCGCGTCGCAGAGTGAGACAGCGGGAGTGTATGGTTTCCCAGGTGATGGACCGCAGCAGGTCATCAGGGGGATTGAGACCCGTTGATTCGTGCAGCTTGCCGCAAAAAGTGCTGAATTACTGGAAGATTTTGTGTTCAACCGGGTACCATTAGTGGACACATCTGTGCTGCTGCGACCGATTCTCCCAATGTGTGACAAATCTGACACTTGATCAGGTACCACTTCGCCGACATCTCGTTTCATCATTAGGGCGAATCGCACACCGCATCGACCCGTTACCGGGGCACTCCATCCAATTGCTCGAGCAGTTTAGGTTTCAGTTCATGGCACCAAAATCAATCTTCCTGTCGCGTCTGACGCGTTCTTTGGGTGGTCTGGTGATTTTGATGGTCGCGTTTGCTTCGGTGGCGCGAGCGCAGAGCGTCGTGCCTCCCCAGATCGCGATGATCAACGATGCGATCGAGCAGGGGTGGGCGGATTATGAGATCACGCCGGCCAAGGAGGCGGACGATGCGGTTTGGTGTCGGCGGGTGTTTTTGGACATCATCGGCCGCATTCCCAGCCTGGAAGAGCAACAGGAATTTGCAGCCGACCGTGGCGGCGACCGTCGTGCGAAGCTCGTCGATCGTTTGTTGCATGACGATCGTTACACCGAAGAGTATGCGAACCATTGGGCCACGGTTTGGAGCAATCTGCTGATCGGCCGCGGCGGGGGCATGGACCGGCGCGATCTGACCGATCGCAACGGCATGATGAAGTACCTCCGAGACTCGTTCGCGGAGAACAAGTCTTACGACCGGATGGTGTATGAATTGGTGACCGCCGAGGGAGCGACCAAGCCCGGTGCACCTGGATTCAACGGGGCCGTCAATTTCCTGGTCGGCAAAGTCAACGAAGAGAAAGCGGTGTTGGCGGCAAGCAGCGTGTCGCGGATCTTTCTCGGTCAACAGGTTCAGTGCACGCAGTGTCACAATCACCCCTTCAATGATTGGAAGCAACAAAAGTTTTGGGAGTTCAATTCGTTCTTTCGACAGACACGTGCGTTGCGACGATTCGTCGACGGGACGCGTGACGTCGAGTACGCCGAATTGGTCAGCGAGGACTATGCCGGCGAAGCGGGGGATCCGAACGATGCGTTGGTCTTTTACGAGATGCGGAACGGTCTGACGCGAGTCGCGTACCCGGTCTTCACCGACGGCACGGAAATTTCGAAGAGTGGTTTTGTCGATGACGTCAATCGCCGCCAAGAACTCGGGCGGCTGATGATGGACAGCCAGTCGCTCGACCGCATGGCGATCAATCGATACTGGTCGATGTTCCTGGGGTACGGATTCACCAAGCCGATCGATGACATGGGCCCCCACAACAACCCGACGCACCCCGAATTGCTGGATGATTTGTCCAATGCGTTTCGCGGATCCAGTTACAACCTCAAGGACCTGATCACCTGGATCACGCTCAGCCGACCGTATTCGCTGGCGCCGGTGTTGGGCAGCAACAACCAGATCGATGACCCGTCGATCGGTGAAACGCCAAAATTCTCTCGCTTCTATCTCCGTCAGATGAGCGCCGAGCAACTGTATCAGTCCTTGGTTTCCGCGTCCGGAGGCAGTGCCACGGGCACGTACGAGCAACAAGAGAAAAAGCGTCGTGAATGGCTCCGTCAATTCGTGGTGACCTTTGGAACCGACGAAGGCGATGAAGCGACGACCTTTGACGGGTCGATTCCCCAGGCGTTGATGTTGTTCAACGGCGAATTGACGCAGAACGCGACGAGCACGAAACCGGGCAGCTTTCTGGATCGGCTTTCACAGTCGGGTAAATCGACCCGTGACCGATTAAATCTACTGTACAAGGCGGGCTTGTCGCGACAGCCGACCAAGCGGGAAGTCGCACTGGCCGGCGAACTCTACCGCGCCCGTGGCGGCAAGGAGATCGAAATGTTGCAGGATGTCTGGTGGGCGATTCTCAACAGTAATGAATTCATCATGCAGCATTGAGCTTGGGTTCAATCGCGGTTCTCAAACGTTACCAATCTGACAACACTTCCTTCGAAACCGATTTCTTCGATAGGCAATCGCAATGATATCACCTTGGAAAACTCCCAGCGGGATGAGCCGCCGACACTTCATGAACCACTTGGCTGGTTCCAGTGCTGCCGCCTCGGCGGCGCTGACGATGGGGGGTGCCATTGCAGCCAACGCCGAAGAGATGCGTCGCAATCGGAAATCGGCGATCATGCTTTGGATGGGAGGTGGCCCGCCGACGATCGACATGTGGGACCTGAAACCGGGCGCGCCCACCGGTGGACCGTTTCAACCGATCTCGACAACCGGCGACATGCAGATTTGTGAGCATCTGCCGATGGTCGCCAAGCAGATGCACAATCTGTCAATCGTTCGTAGCATGTCGACCCGCGAAGCCGACCACAACCGTGGCCGCTACTACATGCACACCGGCTTCGTCCCGAACCCCAATATCGAACACCCCAGCTATGGTGCGGTTGTCGCTCACGAGTTGATGTCGCAGCGTCCCGAACTGGAGATCCCTCCGTTTGTCACCATCGGCGGTGCCAGCGCGGGGCCGGGATTCCTGGGCATGGCGTGGTCTCCCTTTGCCGTCACCAGTAGCGGGCGGATTCGCAACTTGGACATGAAGTTGGACGGGATGCGATTGCGTCAACGGATGGCCGCCCTGCAGGAAATCGAAAGCGGTTTCGCCAACCGGACGCGTGATCTTCCCGCCGGAGAGCACGGCAAGGTGCTCAAGAAGACGTTTGACTTGATGACCAGCAGTCAAATGGAAGCTTTCCGTGTCGAGAAAGAGGACGAGAAGACGAAAGAACGTTATGGGACCAACGGGTTCGGTCAGGGGTGTCTGTTGGCCAGACGTCTGGTCGAGGGCGGTGTCCCGTTTATCGAAGTCGACTTGGGTGGCTGGGATCTGCACAACAACGTTCACCAAACCTTGGCGGACACGAAGTTGCCACAACTGGACAAGGCGATGAGCGCCCTGGTCGAGGACCTGGAACAACGCGGGTTGTTGCAGGACACCGCGATCATTTGGATGGGGGAATTCGGACGAACACCGCGGATCAATCAGAACGCCGGGCGAGACCACTGGGCACGGTCCTGGTCCTGCGTCGTCGGCGGTGCGGGGATTCAAGGCGGATTGGCCGTCGGTGAAACCAGCAGCGACGGCACGGCGGTTGAATCCGAACCGTTCAGCAGTGAAGACTTGATGGCGACCGTGTGCAAGGGACTCGGCATTAGTCTCGATACCACGTTCATGAGTAAGAATCGCCGACCGATGAAAATTGCCAATGGTGGAAAAGTGATAAGCGAATTGGTGGCTTGATGATTGGTGGATGAAGTCAGCCTCGGCGGACAGACGCCAAGCTCGACCGGGCCGAGTACCGTCTCGATGACCCAGTCAAACGATGTTCCCGATGATTCGATGCCTGAGGGCAACGTCGACGAGGAAACTGCGTTTGATGAACAGTCCGAGCAGGCGGAAACCCTCGACGCGGCCACGCTCATCCAACGACACCAACGTGGCGTGTGGCGCTACCTGAGAATGCTCGGATGCGACGACGCGACCGCCGATGATTTGACGCAAGAAACCTTCTTGCGTGTGTTGCGACGCCCCGATTTTGTCCAACACAACGACAGCGCGACGGCAGGCTACCTGCGCCGAACCGCCTACAACCTGCTCGTCTCCAGGCACCGCAAACTGGGACGCGTTCAGACCACCGGAGAATCCGAGTTGCTCGACGAAACTTGGGACCGATGGGCGGGCAAGGATCTCACCGGCGACGCCGCCGTGGAGGCCCTTCAACAGTGTTTTGAAAAATTAACCGAACGGGCTCAAATCGCCTTGCGAATGAGGTTCGATTCCAGCGCCAGCCGAGTCGAAATCGGTGAAGCTCTGGGGATCACCGATCACGGAGCCCGGAACTTGATGCAGCGAGCCAAACAACAGCTGCGAAACTGTGTCGAAGAGAAATTGCAGCTTCAAAACGAACCATGACCCATTCCGCAAGCCAACTGCCGCACGAAGCACGCAGCGATGCCGATCCGTTGATCGACGCGTTGTTGGCCGAATTTGTCTCCAGCGATGCGAGCAAACGCAAGCAACCGCCCGACTTGTCGGCTAGCATTCTTGCGCAGTTGGCTGCCGCCGACCATGGACAACCACGCGACGCCGACGACGAGGCGGACCCGGTCGTTGATACCTTGCTGGCGGAGTTTTTGCCTAGCGAAAGCAAGAGGCGATCGTGCCCGCCCGATCTGACCGCGACGATCCTGCAGCGGCTTGGCGAGTCGGCCGACAGCAAACGCAACGAGTTTGCCGAAGATGCCGATCCCGTCGTCGATGCGCTGCTGACGGAATTTGTCCCGGTCAACCCGCTCAAACGCAAGTCGCCGCCCGATCTGGTCGCGCCGATCCTAGCCCAAACCGGGACCGCGGCCGAGCAAAGCAGCCCTTCGCTGCCGCCGATCACGGCATCCGGTGGCGGTCTCTCGATGGGGCGTTTGGTGTCGATCCTGATCGCCGTCGCCGCTTGCATCCTGGCCGTCGCTTACCTGAGCGGACCGAACAATCTGCAGAACAAGCCGGCCGATCAAAGTCTGGTCGTCGCCGAAAATGTTCCAGACCAGCCGTCTCCGTCGGAACGGATTGAATCCCCGTCGTCGAATGATTCGCAAGTCGCAATTTCCGATCCGGTCGACGACCCGCCTGTGACGTCCGACAGCGGCACGGCGGATCTGCCACGCGGCATTTCACTCGACTCAACTGACGTCGCATCGAACGCCGATTCGTCGGCCGACGACGTTCCCGATCCGGTCTCGCCCGCCCCATCAAAGGGCGAGTCACAAGCGGTGACCCTGGTCGCGGCTGAAACCGCTGCGACGGTCCGCGACTACTGGCAGACCCTTGGGATCCAGCCGACGCCTGATGCCGCGCCGGCGGAAATCGCCGACCGCTTGAATGCCCGATTGGGAATCTCGCTTTCCGAACAGGCGTTGCGCGATCCGCAGCAGCTCCGTGATCTGTTGGCCGAGTCCTCCAATGCAGAGCAGATTTCCAAACGCTGGCTCGCGTTGACGACCGGCAGCGGCATCGCGGTCATGGATCGCCCCGAGAATGCCGGGCTGGTCGACGAGTTATCCAAAAGCGTCTCGGGTCAGGCCAAGCTGGACGTGACCCTGGTCTCCTTGATCGACGGGTCGAGTCAACAATCGGGACAGTGGTATCAAGCGATCGGACGTCGTGGCAGCGAAGGGATCGCCACGCATCTGGCCAACATCTCCATCAACGCCGACATGCGTTGCGTGCGTTGCCATGATTCGCACATCGGTCGTTCGGGGACCCAAGATGATTATTGGTCGTTCGTCGCCCTGGTCCGCAATGTCGTTCGTCGACAGGACAATCGTTGGGTGGTGGCCGCGCAACCGGCGCAGCCCAAGCCGACGTTTTACGAGCTGTTAGATGGGCGTCAACGCATGGCGGTGCCGAAGGTCAGCAAGTACCTGTTGCAGTCGACCGACCAAATGGAAGACTTCCAAACTTGGACCAAGACGCTCGTCGGCAGCGATGTGCTGGCCGACAGTCTGGTGGATTCGCTTTGGCAATTGGTTCACGGACGCCCCCTGAAACCGTCTCCCGTGGACGCCTTTGCGCCACCGGTCGATGGAAACCTGGATCGCTTGCACCGACAACTTGCCGATGACTTGAAGGCCAATCAGTTCGATGTCGCCAGAACGTTGGCGTTGATCATCGCGTCCCCGATGGCCCGCCGCAGCGTGCCCGAAGTGCTGCAAGGCGATGCGTTGTTGACGTCGTCCGAGCAGGAGCGAAAGGAAGCATTGGATTTGATTCAAGCCTTCGCGGCGGCGGTTCAGACTCCGAGCTCTTCATTGAAGCAGCGTGTCGAAGTTGCCATGCGTCGTGTCGGGGGGCAATTCAACCCGGATGATCAGGGCGCCATTCTGGCTCAACCGATCGACGGTCGTCCGCGATCGCCCCAATCGCTTGGCGAGCTCGATGGTGGAAATTCCGCCACGAATTTCTTGCAGCAACTGAGCGTCGACTTTCCCGGTGAGGATGCCGCGCTGCCGGTTTCGTGGCTGCGCTCGATCGACGATTTCGACCTGCAAGTCCAACACCTGGTCTATCTGTCCGGTCGCAACCGTGTCACGCCCGAAATCACCGCTGCGGCAAACCGGTTGAAAGAAGAATCCAGTAGCCGAGAATCGGCCCTCAGCCGGATCTGGTGGATCCTGAGAGAGTAGTGCTCTGGCTACGTTTTGATTTGAGGGTAGCGGGACTCACCAAGGGTTTCGCCTCTGATGGCGAGCCGCCGACAGCCTGACCCTTTTCCGCTCGACGAACGCAACTCCGACATTTAATGTGGTTGGAGCACTAGGCGGTCGCCCCGGCGACTTCCGCCGCCTTGTACACGACACTGGACCGCTTGAATCCCAGTCGTTCGTACAACCGCACCGCGCCGGTGTTCTCCGTCGTGACTTCCAGGTGCATTCGCTCCAAGCCGACGGCGCGAAATCCTGTCGCAGCCTTGGACAGTAGAATCGATCCCAAACCTTTGCCTCGATGCGCCGGATCGATTCCAACATTCTGGATCGAGCCCCAGCCTTCGGTGGAAAGTCCCTGGATGGTTCCCACCGCGTAGGGCTGGACGGCGCCGGTTTTCGGATTCGTTTCGAGCGCGCGGATCAACCAGGTCGCGTCGGGGACGAAATCGCCGCGGCTGGTGATCTCACGCATCAGCCGCAAACAGCCGTCGCGTCGAGACAAGCACGGGAAAACGTTCGCGTCCAATTCCTCCTTGAAACTATTGAACTTGGCGATCGCGTGTTCCCGCAGCAGCCCCGGCAGGTAGGGCAACAGCTCGTAACCTTCGGGCAGACGCGGATCCTCCCCACGCCAATCGCGAAGGTCAAATTCCATTCGATATCGTTTGAAGTACGTCATACCCATGATGATTGATTCTACCACGCGTTTACCGATCCGGCCGCATCTGCGTAAACTTTGGGCAACCCCTTCAAACGGGAATTCTTCTTTTATTGGCTTATCCGGCGTTCCGATGTCCGTACCGACTCCAACGACTTTTCCACCCCTGGTTCAAGAAGCCATTGTTCTGACCGGTCCGACGGCCTCGGGGAAAACGTCGCTGGCGTTGCAATTGGCCGAAGCGATCGGTGGCGAAATCTTGTCGCTCGATTCGATCGCGGTGTATCGGCACATGAACATCGGGACGGCCAAACCGAGTGCCGCCGACCGCGCCAGGGTGCCCCATTACCTGCTCGATCTGGCCGATCCCGATCAGGATTTCAGTGTCGCGTGTTACCTGGCCGAAGCCCATCAATGCGTCCGCGAGATCAGCGGCCGCGGCAAACGCCCGATCTTTGTCGGCGGAACACCGATGTTCCTCAAGGCGGTGTTGAGAGGGTTTGATGTGGGGCCGCCGCCGGACTGGGAATTTCGTGAATCGGTGCAGCGTGATCTCGAGACCTTCGGCGCCGAAGCGCTGCGTCAGCGGCTGGTTCAAGTCGATCCCATTTCGGCCGCCCGGATTGCGCCGGGAGACACGCGCCGGATGATCCGGGCGCTGGAGGTTTCCAAGCACACCGGAATGCCGCTGAGTCATCGACAGGTTCAATTCGACCGCCACGTCGACGCCGGGTCCTGCTGCGTGTTCGCGTTGCAACACGATCGCGGCAAACTTCACCAACGGATCAACCGCCGTGTCGAGCAAATGTTTGAGCGCGGGTTGATCGAAGAGGTTGATCAATTGATCGAGCGTTACAGCTCGTTATCCCGGACCGCCTCACAAGCGGTCGGCTATCGAGAAATCCTGGACTGGAGAAACGCCGGCGGTGGTGCCATCGACGAACTAGAAGACCTGGTCGCAACCCACACCCGACAACTCGCCAAACGTCAAGAGACCTGGTTTCGATCGTTCAGTGAAATCACGCCCGTCCCGATGGATCACTTCGACAACGAATCCGATGCACTGGAGTTTGTGCTCGGCCACATCGAGCGGATGGATACCGCAACCTAGAGGTCTTAAAAGTGGCGTAAGCTTCCAGCTTGCGTTTCACGCCAGCGGCGTGCCACATCAAAGCTTGGGGTCGCGCAAACGCACCCCAAGATTCATCTAACGCTAACGCAACGTGACGAAAGTCGACCGTATCCCGAAGGGATTTCAGCGAGTCGCCGGAGGTCAGCGCAGCGCCACCTCCGGACCACGCCCCCTAATCCTTCCCCCGACCCCGACGGGGTCGCAGCGAACTCCGGTGTCGCGCCAATGCCAGAAAAGAGTCCTGACCCGATTGGGAGGGCTGAAGCGACAAGGGATTCGGTAACCGTTGGTGCCTAGCCTTTAGGCGATTTGCGGTCGCTGGGACGCAGCGACAGTGGGCGG
>NZ_JANZKV010000343.1:11744-26474 GCF_025060895.1 Stieleria sedimenti
AAGCCTGCACACCAACACGCATGCCCGTGCCATTGAGTCCTGCCCCCTTTATATCCGCTGCGCTCGACCTTCCCTAACAGGGAGGGTGATTGGCGATGTGTAGATGCCCATGCTGAAACATGTTCCGCAACGGTAGGGACAAACCAAACCGGGGGCACCGCCACACCGTTCAAAACGATCGCCAATCCACACCCAGCTTTTCGAAGTCGGCTGCGGCGGTCAGGAAGTGGGCGGTGATCCAGTAGATGTTCCATTGTTCGGCGTAATCACCGCGCATCCCTTCGACGACGTCACGCGGATCATGCTGTTGGTAATTGGTTTGCAACAATTGCTCGCCCTGGACCCCGGTCGCCAGATCCGTCATCTGCCCACAGCTGACGAACATGATTTTCGCGAGCTGGCGATAACGCTCGTCACCGGTCCAGTCGGCCAGTTCCCAATAGGTGGGAGTGAAGACGACGCCGAACACATCCAGGTGTTGGTTCTGCACCGAGACGCCGGTCCAACCGCGCGTCTTCAAGTCATGATCGGCCAAACGTCCCGGCGGCAACGTGACGTCCCAGACATACAGATAACTTAAGCAGACGTCACCGGCGTGAACCGCCGCGCGGAGGTAGCGGGGATCGCGGGTCGCCCGATACAGTGCGGCAAACCCCTGCAACGCGGCCCACGCCCCCTCCTTGTCTTCACAGCGGGCGTCCAACGTGCCGCCCCAATACGGTTCCTGCATGTCCAGATGACGCTCGATCGTGTGATCGGCCAACTTGATCGCCGCGGCCATCCACCGTTCGTTCGACGCGTAGCCGCTGCCTTTGACCAGGGGCGCGATCGCAAACGCTTCGTTGGTCGACACGGGCCGCCAATCGGTGTTCAGAATACGATCGGCGATCGCGTCCAGGTGTGTCGCGACGAATCGCATCCATTGATCTCGATGCGGATGATCCGTTTCGGTGATGGCATCCACCATGGCGTGAAGCGTCTGGGCCTGTGAAAGCGGGTTCTGACGTGGAAGCCAGCGGTGCAATTGGTAGTCATAGACGATCGGAAAACCATCGCCGTAGGGAGCTTTCCGCGTCGGGGCTGATGTCAGGAAGTCGAGCGCGTCGGCGGCCCGCCGTTTCCATTTGTCCGGTTGATCGGTGTAGGGTTGAAGATCCATCTTCAGCAGCGCTCGCGGAGCGACTTCGGCGCGATCGGCCCAGCCCATCATGATCCACGGGTTGCTGCCCGGCGGTCGCGTGCGGAAGCCGGCACAGTGGTCGTCTTCGTGCCAGCGATCGAACGTGTCATTCATCTTGGCGGCCATCACGTCCGCCGGACGCGGCAGCGAGCGATCCGTGCGGGGATCAAACAAGTCGATGGATGTCCAAAGCGGAAGTCGAAAACCGTGACCCGGATTCGGTGCCGGAGCGAACTGCAACCAAAACTCTTTCTCGATGATCGCGCCCGGCGGGATGTCGACCAAGTGCGCGTCTTCGTACGGCAAAAACATCGTTTGCCGCGCCTTGACCACGCCCCGGCGTCCGTTGGACGCGGTGGGTCCACTTCGCAGGGTCATCTCAACGGTCCCATCACCGGCCACCAAACCGAGCGACCACCACAGGTCCGCGCGTGCCGCGAAGGGCAGCCGCGACGGTCGACTGTGGAGCGCCGCCACCGCCTCACCCGTCCGTTCGACCGCGGCAAACGGCAACGGATAGCGATGCTCTTCGTACAACGCCGCTTCGCCCGGTCGGCCGGACCACGTGGGCACGCGCGAGGCATCGATTCGGGTGCCCGACGGGTTGCCGTAATAATTGATGCCGGGCAAGAACGGTTGCAGCGTCGCACCATCAGCCGAATCGACCACGAATCGGACCGACAGCACGACCGGTCCGCTGGGCTTTTCTCCGCTGTAGTGCCAGCGCCGTTTGGCTTGCACCAACCCCTGAGGCGTCACCCGATAGGAGTCGCGGATTTCCCAAACGCCATCGACCGTGGAAACCGTCCCGGTGGCGATCGACCATGGCCCACGTCGCTCCACGTGGTCGGGTTGGCCGTGGTGCCACGCCGTCGACGCATTCTCGCTCCATCCGGTACCGATCGACCACAGCCCTTCGGTCGGCGAATGCAGTGCCGATGCG
The DNA here is from genome assembly GCF_025060895.1 of Stieleria sedimenti. Lineage (GTDB taxonomy): Bacteria > Planctomycetota > Planctomycetia > Pirellulales > Pirellulaceae > Stieleria > Stieleria sedimenti. The sequence continues at coordinate 13,868 of NZ_JANZKV010000343.1, forward strand.
CCCAGTTCGGGATGGCCCAGCGTCAGCCCGTCTTGATCGATGGACAACGACGGGGCGGTCTGGGCTGATCCGGTCTGGGCCGATCCGTTCTGTGACGCGATGGCAAGCAAGCAGAAGATGGCAACAGTCCGAGCGATCGATCGCGTCGGCATGGACGGGAGATAGGGCATTGGGAAGGCGAAACGGGGGGCGATTGCTAGGGTGAAACCGCGGGCTTGGTCAGCTCTTTGACGGCATCGACGAGTTGCCGCACCTCGGCTTCAAGCTCTGGCAAGACCGTGGAGGCGGAGTCCAGGTCTCCATCGTGGGCGTGATTTTCCAATTGTTTTGCCGTCGCGACAACCCGCTTGGCGGCAAACCAATCGGCAGACCCCTTCAGCGTGTGCGCGCCGCGTCGCACTTGATTGGCGTCCTGGTTGGTCAGGCCTTCGCGTATTTCATGGATCATCTTCGGGCATTCGTCGATCAACAGCTGCGCCACTTCCTTGACGCCCTGGGCTCCGCCGGGAATTCTCGTCTGGGCGAATTCCAGGTCGATCACGTCGGTGGATTCCGCTGGCGCCGCGGGCGCCGTCACGTCAGCGGCGGGGCCGGATTCGGCCGGAGAGATCTGTTGCAGGGTGCTGCTGAGTTGTTCGGGGTCGATCGGTTTGGAGATATAGCCGTCCATGCCGACCTGCAAGCACTTTTCGCGATCGCCCTTCATTGCCGCCGCGGTCATCGCAATGATCGGTGTGTGTCGGCCGTTCGGTTGTTCCAGTTCACGGATCGCGATCGTTGCTTCCAAGCCGTCCATTTCGGGCATTTGCACGTCCATCAGCACGACGTCATAGCGTTCGTTGCGAACTGCGTCGACGGCTTCTTTGCCGTTGTTGGCGATCGTGACGAAGTGCCCCCGCATCTGCAACAGCCCGACGGCGACACGTTGATTGACCAAACCATCTTCGGCCAGAAGGATCTTCAGCCCCGTGGACGGTTCTGCCTGGTCGACGGAATCGGGTTGCGACGTACGATCCTGGGCGGCCCGTTCGCCGAACACATCCAGCAGCGTCTCGAGCAACTCCGACTGGACGACCGGCTTGGTCATGTACCGCAGGATCCCCAGTTCGCGGCAGCGGTCTGCATCGCCGGGCCGCGCCGCCGAGGAGATCATGACCAGGGTGCAGCGGTCGATGCGCTGATCCGCGTGGATGCGTTCGGCCAATTCAAATCCGTCCATCTCGGGCATCATTGCATCGAGCAGGACAAGCTGATACGGTCGACCATCGGTCGTCGCCTGCGACAGCTCACTCAACGCTGCCGCTCCGCTTTCGACCGTTTTCGGCTGCATCTTCCAATTCGTCAGAATCTCTTCCAGGATTCGACGGTTGGTCAAGTTGTCGTCGACGACCAGTGTCGTCAACCCTTCCAGCGCCGAACGGTCGATCGGCGGCGCGGTCGGCTGTGGCGAACCGAGCCCGAACTCGCAGGTGAAATGAAACGTGGTGCCTTTGCCGAGTTCGCTTTCCAACCAAATCCGTCCGCCCATCATCGCCACCAGTTGCGAGGAGATGGCCAGCCCCAGTCCCGTGCCGCCGAACTTTCGCGTGATCGAAGAGTCCGCCTGCTCGAACACCCCAAACACATTCTTCTGGTGCTCCGGCGCGATGCCGATTCCCGTGTCTGACACCGAGACATGCAATCGCACCTGATCGTCAAACCGGTGTTCTTCGGCCACGTTGATGACGACTTCACCTTCGCTGGTGAACTTGATGGCATTTCCGGCCAGGTTGACGATGATTTGGCGCAGTCGCCCGGCGTCCCCGAGCAGGTATTCCGGTAGATTCGGGTCGATCCGGCAATGCAGCTCCAACGATTTGTCGGCCGCACGAATCCCCAAGGTTTGTCCGGTCTTGCCGATGCAATCGCGCAGGTTGAAATGGGTCGCCTCCAAGGCGAGCTTGCCGGCTTCGATCTTGGAGAAATCCAGGATGTCGTTGAGCAGTCGAAGTAGCGCGTCGGCGGAGTCTTTGACCATCGACAGGTATTCATTCTGTTCGGCGGTGTGTTGCGTGCTGAGCAACAACTCGGTCATCCCGATGATGCCGTTCATCGGCGTGCGGATTTCATGACTCATGTTGGCCAGGAAATCGCTCTTGGCGCGGTTGGCGGCCTCGGCGGCTTCCTTGGCCAGTTGCAACTGTTCGTTTCGCTGCTTCAGCTCTTCGCGTTGCAGTTCGACCTCGCGTTGCAGGCTGACCTTTTCGACGGCGTTGCAGACGGCCCGCTGCAGGTTGTCCGAAGTCAGTTCGCCCTTGACCAGATAATCCTGGGCACCCTTCTTCATCGCTTCGACGGCGATCGATTCGTTGCCCTGGCCGGTCAACATCACGACGGCAAGGTGGTGCTCGGGGACCGCGTCATGGAGTTCGGTGAGGAATTCCAGGCCGTCCAGGTCGGGCAGATTGTAATCGAGCAAAATGCAATCCGGCGGATGGTTCCGGCACGCTTCAAGCCCATCTTCGCCGCAATCCGCTTCGGCCACGTCGTATTCGTTCCAGGCTTGCTGGCTCAACAGTCGCCGGTAAACCTCACGGTCTTCGGGGCTGTCGTCGACGATCAAAATACGAAGCGTCATGTCTCAGTCGTCGGTCTTGGGGAACACCACGATTTGGAACCAGTAATCCTTCAGCCGCTGAATCGCGTTGACGAATCCAGCCAAATCCACCGGCTTCTGGATGTAGCTATTGGCCCCGAACTCATAACAGGCTTCGATGTCCCGTTCGTCGGTCGACGTCGTCAGCACGACCACGGGGATCTTTTTCAACTCAGGATCTTGCTTGATCTCTTCGAGCACTTCGCGACCATCGGTCCCGGGCAGATTCAGGTCCAGCAGGATGATCCCCGGACGCGGCGCGCTGTCGGCCGAAGCGTAATCGCCACGGCGGTGCAGGTAATCGAGTGCCTCGTCACCGTCGCTACATCGATACAGTGAATTGCGAAGCCCCGAGGACTTCAAGGCGCGGACGGTCGCTTCAAAGTCCTCCGGACTATCTTCGACGATCAAGATCGGTTGATTGCTCCAGTCGACCATCAGTCACGGGTCTCCTCTTCATCGGGTTTTGCACAATCGGTTCGAGTCACGCGACGATTCCTTTTTCGAGCGTGAAATAAAACGTGGTGCCTTCACCGTACGTCGATTCCAGCCAGATTTTACCACCATGTCGCTCCACAATTTTCTTCACAAACGTCAGTCCCGCGCCGGTTCCGCCACCGTACTTGTCCCGGGCGTGAAGCCGTTTGAAAATTCGAAAGACGGACTCCTGGTGCTTTTCTCGGATGCCGATCCCGTTGTCACGGACATAAAAGACGAAGCCGGTTGGGGTCAGATCGTTTCCGCCGCACTCACCATGTTGCTGAAAACCGATTTCGATCCACTTCTCCGCCTTGTCATTGTACTTTACCGCATTGGTGATCAGATTGCGAAAAACTTCAACGATTCGGACCGAGTCACAGGCCACGGTCGGCAATTGTCGCGGGACGCGCACCTCGATGCCCTGTTCCTCTAAAGTAATATGCATCATGTCGAGAACTTGTTCGATGACGTCGTTCAGGTCGGTCGGAGCGATCGCCAATTCGGCGCGGCCGACGCGGGAATAGTGCAGGAGCGAATCGATCAGGTTTTCCTGACGCAAACACAACCGCTGTAGCGTCTCAAGTTTTTCGTGACCGGCCTCGTCTAACTTCCCGGCATAGTCTTCGGCGATAAACGAGGAGTATCGTGAGATCCCACGCAACGGTTCCTTCAAATCGTGTGAGACGATGTAGGCAAAGTCATCGAGTTCTTGATTGCTGCGTTCGAGTTGCGCGTTGGAATCGGTCAGTTCCTGGGTCTGGGCTTCGAGTCGACTGGTCCGCTCTCGTACCAGTTCCTCCAGGTGCGTACGATGTTTTTCCAACTCTCGATCCCGTTGTTGGATTTGGTCGAGCATGGTGTTGAAGCCGTTGCAAAGCACGCCGATTTCGTCACCGGCATTGCTGTGCACGCGAGCGGAAAAATCCCCTTCGCCAGACACCTTCTTGGTCGCAGCGGCCAATTCCAGGATCGGTCTGGCAATCTCGCGCTGCAGCAGTGAGCCGAGCAGGATCGCGATAAACAGACAGATCAACAGCGAAAGCGTCGCGAGGAAGATCTTGTGACGCGTGTTCTTGTACAGGTCCTTTATGCTGGCACGCAAATAGATCCTGCCGACCGGAATCTCTTGCAGTTCAATCGGCTGAGAAACGTGCAGGAACTCGCCCTTAAACAAGACTTGATCCTGCTCGTGATTCAATGGCAGTTCGTCTGATACCGATTGATCCGCTTTGTAGGATGCGAACCGATTCCCTTCGCCGTCGAAGATCTGCACAAAAACAACCTTGGGTTCCAGTCGCGCCGACGCCAGGACTTCGGCACAGGTCTGGCGGTCGTCGAATAGAATCGTGCTGCTGCTGGCCTCGCCCAACGTGACAGCCAACACAGTGAACTGAGCCACCATGGCGACCTTGGCCGACCGATGCTGTTCGATAAGTCCCGCAACGGTCGACAACAACAACACGATGCTGACGACGGCAACCAACGAACCTGTTAATTTGACTCGAATCGACAGGTCTCGTAGCGGTCGCATGCGGATGGGTCCTGGTTTGAAGACTTAAAGCGGCGTGACAACACCCAAGCGAAGCAGAGGCGACTTGATCTTCAAGCCTTCATTCCGCGCGAGGGTATCATTGATCACCATCTTGAGACGTTGGTCTTGAAGATCGTTCCAATAACAGATGATCACGCCAGACTTGGCAAACGCTTCCGATTCTGCTTTGCTACTCGCTTCTCCAACCAGCACGACAGATTGGTTCTTGGTTTTCGCTAATGCCGCGCTCACACGATCCTGGACGGTCTCCGCTGGTACTCCGGGGGCAGAGGATCGTGAGATAAACAAAATGTGGCACGGACGGTAGTTCCTCCGAAACGCATCAACCGTTGCGTATTCAATCACCTTAATCCGCTTGCCCTGAATCACCTTGAGCGACTTGGGAAACTTGCTCGCATGGATTGCGAATCCGTTCCCGCTGGGACGCACGTACGGTCCGAAGGGGTTGTTTCCCAGTACGCCGATCACGAAATCTTTGTCGGCACCCGGAAAAGGTTGTTCCGGCCATTGAATGTACAAACCGAAGAACGCGAACCAGCCAGCCTTGATGTCGTATTCGCTGACCGCTTGGGGTTGTTGGGCGCGGAGGACGTGGTCGCCAATCAGCGCGTTGCCGATCAAGAGAGCACAAAACAATGAAAGTGAGCGGCGCATCTGCAGCCTCGCGGACCTTTGTGGCGTCCGCCTTTCCAAACGGGTTCCGGCACCACCGCGGCGTGTGGATTGAATCAGCCGATGGACGCGAGCCCACGGCCCCCGGAGCGTGTTCCTGCTATTCAACTTAGTCATTGTGAACCGGCCGGGCAAGAATTCTGGGACCGTGGTGTGAAGGATCACCCGCTAAAACGTTCGCTGGACCGTCAACGCGATCGCCGCAGCCTCCGAGCGGTAGTAGGCGCGTCGCAGCACATTGCGTTTGTTCAGGTCTTGGTCGATCCAGCCGAGTACGTTGTAGAAGTCCAACCGCATCTGACCTTGACCACAGCAGATCTTGCGTTGGATGCCGAAGTCGAGGAAGTAGCTGCCGCGGAAGGCTTTCTTGTAACCCGGATCGGCCAATGGCAGAAATCCGTTGGGGCTCGGCAAGCTGGCGTTGTAGTTGGCCAGGTCTTCGTCACCGGGAAAACCCCAGTAGGCACGCAGCGACCCGCTGGTGCTCCACAGATCGTTCCAGTCGCGGTTGGCGTACAACTTGGTCAGCTGTGGCGACCAACTCACCAGATCGCTGCCAAACCCATACGGCTCGGCGGTGATGCCTTGGTTTCGCGTGATGTCCGGAAGTTCTCCATTGAGCAGTTGGGTGTAGGAGTGCGAGATCGACCATTGCTTGCGTTCGGTCCGGAACGACGCCTCCAACTCCAACCCCGCGATGTCAAAATTTCCCAAAACGTTCTGTCGTCGCGGCTCCGTCGTCGGATCAAATCCGATGGCCGTGTAGTGTTGGTAGAATCCGCTAGCCGAGAAGAAGCGGTGATCGCAGGGGCGTCGCTCGTATCGAAACTCTGCGCTTTCGTTTTCTTCGTTCTCGGCGAAACTGCGTGACTGCACGAACTGTCGCCTCAAATCGCCATCGGTGCCGCGGCGATTAGCGACCGACCAAATCGCTTTGTAGGTGTCGCGTTCGTTGGCTTCGAACACTAACGCTGTCCGTGGCGAGAGTAACCACTCACTGTAGGTGTGCTTGTCGCTCCGGAGTCCGGCGAACGCGGTCCAGCGTTCATTGAAACGCAACACATACTCGCCCAATATCGAAAACGTATCCGTTTCCCACGGGCCTTCGATGTCGTCGGGCACGCCTTCGACGTTGGCCGGCAATCCGGGATATCCGGGACTCGGCAACCCAAACCACTCGTACGAAAGTGCCGTCCCGAACGCCAGGGTGTGCCGCTCATTGGGCGTCCATCGTGCCAGCAGACGCGTGTAAAACTCGTCTTCGCGGTTCGTGATGATGCCGTCTTGCGGAGTGAAGCGTTCGAAATCAAACAGATCCCAACTCGCCATCCACTCGATATTCAGGTTGTCGGTGCACTCAAACAAGTACTTGCCGGCAAACGTCAGTTGTTGATAGCCGGCTTGGGACGTGAGCAAGTCGTCAAAACTGTCTCCGGGACCTGCCTCTCCCGCCGGCGCGAGGGCGACGTCACGCCGATCAGGATCGATTTGTTGACCGCCACGCGTGTAGCGGACCCAGGCGTTGAGATTGCCATCGGTGACCTGTGCGTGAAACTTGTGTTTCGGCTTGGAACGATACCCGCGGCCGTCGTCCTGAAGGTCAAACGTTACCGGCTCGCCCGCGGTCACCGGAATATTGTCTCGGGCAAGGAAGCTGCGCCCGAACACCAACGGCGCATCGGATGGATCCGCGCCGTCCTGGGTTGCGATGCCGTAGTAGACGAACACGCCTGTGTCCTCATCGAACTTGCGGCCATAACGCAACTCGGTCGCCGTGAATTCGTCGATGAAGCCTTGCCGGACGGTGGCGTCGAGTCCCTGGAACGTCAGACCGGTGTGCGTTTGCAAGTTGATCACACCGGCGATGGCACCCGGACCGTCGGTCGCCCCGCCGGGACCCCGCAGAACGTCGACAAGGTGAAGATCACCGAGCAGCGGCAGATCGCGTTCGTGATACGCACCGGACTCTCCCCGGTTGTTCATGATCCGGCCGTTAACCTTCAACAAGATCTTATCATCGCGGTCGCTGATGATGCCCCGCATGCCCATTTTGGGACCGGTGGCCACTTGATGCACGTGCTGGAAATTGGGCACCAGAATATCCAACAGTTCGTCCAGGTTGCGTGCCCCGGAGGACCAGATCGTCGGGGCACCGATCCGTGTGACCGCAGCCGGGGTGATTCGGGAAATCGCCGGAATGCCGCCACCGATCGAGACGGGAGCGATTTCGTCGATCGTGTCCAACGTCGCCAGCGTTGCCGGCGCCTCGACGGGAACCAACAGCGGTTGCTCGGCAAATTCTTCCAATGAGGGGAGTTCAAAACCGAGACTGTCTGCCAGAGATTCTTGATCCTCGGCAGCCGGCTCTTCTTCGGCCGGTGACTCGGGGTCGGCAGCGTTGGCATTGTCTGATTTCCCGGCGTCCTGTCCGTCGTCGGTCAGCGGCTCCACCGTCGCCGGCACCAGTTCGGCAGGCGGTGATTGACCGTCCTCGGCCAATTGCCCGATGGCCACCAAACCGAGTCGCCCGGCGGCTGGTTCCTGTCCGACAGACCACGTCTCGAGGCTCAACCCGAGACAGCACAGTGCGGCGAGCGTCGTTCGTTTCATGAGACGGGCGTACCAAAAGGCGCGGAAAAGAATGCATCCCCCTGGTAGTCTGGTCGGCCCCGCTGACGGAAATATTAAGTATTCCGCCTACTGCCCTTAAATCTTACTATGGCGTGCCCCCTGGCCTCGCGCCCTGTCCAGAATTGAAATCTGGGTTGCGTTGGTCGAGCGGAAAAGGGGTCAGGCCGTAACTTGCGGAACGATGAAACGATTACTGGGCCCACAGATGGCAGCGCGAACCCACGGATATTTTGCACCCTGTCATCCGTGGGTTCGCGCTGCTATCCGTGGGTGTTATTTGCGATGGATAGCCCGGTAAGCTTGCTGGAGTGCTACCCCGAAATTAAATGTGGTTGAAGCACTAGATCGTCATTCGGCCGGTGCTATCCCCGATTGAATCGGCCGGAGTGCCCATCAGATCCAGCATGGTCAGGAACAGATTTGCCATCGGGCATTCTTTCCCGGCATCGACGTAACGTCCCGTTTCAATCTGTCCGGCCGCGCTGCCGGCCAGCACGATCGGCAAATCTTCGTGCCGGTGCCGGTTGCCGTCGCTAATACCGCTGCCGTAGAGCACCATCGATTGGTCCAACAGCGAGCCGCCGGCGTCCTGGGTGGCTTCAAGCTTTTCCAGGAAATAAGCGTATTGCTCGACCAGATAGCGATCGATCTTACGAAGATTCTCCACCAGGTCCGGCTTGTCTCGGTGGTGGCTCATGCCGTGGTGTCCGTCACTGACGCCGATCTCGGTGTAGCGTCGGTTGCCTCCGGCGTTGTCCAACATCAGCGTGGCGACCCGAGTCGTGTCGGTTTGAAACGCCAGGACCATCAGATCGAACATCAGCCGGGAGTGTTCGCGGAACGATTCGACGCGGCCGAAAGGGATTTCGATGTCCGGTAACGCCGCGGCGTCTTCTTGCTCGGTGCGTTCGATCCGCTGTTCGATCTCCCGAACCCCCGTGAAATACTCGTCCATCTTGCGCAAGTCGGACCTGCCGAGTTGCTTCATCAGCCGTTGAGCGTCGCCACGAACGACGTCGAGCACACTCTTGCGGATCCGGTTGGATTCCCTCCGCTCGGCCAAGTCACCGCTGCCGAACATGCGTTCGAATGCCAGGCGTGGAATCGTTTCCTTGGGCATCGGTTGCGTTTCATTTCGCCAGGAAATGTTGCTGCTATAGGCACAGCTGTAACCGGAATCACAACTGCCGGCATTGCGGCTGCCTTCGAGTCCGAGTTCGATCGAAGGCAGACGGGTTTGACCGGCCAGTTGCTCCGCGGCGATCTGGTCCACCGAAACGCCCAAGCGGATGTTGCCGCTGGTTTTCAGCGGACGTGCGGCGGTCAAAAACGTTGCACCGCAGCGGGCGTGGTCGCCGGCTCCATCTTTGTAGCCGCGTCCGTTGTCATGCGTCAGGTTGGAGATCACGTTCAGTTTGTGCTTCAGCGGCGCCAGTGGCTGCAGTGTCTCGCTGCACTCCCAATCGGTCGGCTCGCCGGACGGACCAACGATCGGTTTCCACTGCGGCATGATCACGCCGTTGGGCACGAAGATACAGGCCATCCGGACCGGCCGCGGCATCGAATCGGGCGACGCGAACGCGCTGCGTGCCATCGGCGTCATCGCTTCCAACAGGGGAAGGCCCAAGACGGCCGCCGATCCTCGCAGGACAGTTCGGCGATCGACTCTTTTGCGTTCAATTGTATGGGGTCTCGACTTCATCGTTCGGTCCTCTGTTGATGGATTCGCTACCGGCTGGCAGCGTCGGCGTCGAAAGTTTGGAATCGGAATTGGCGGCTGGTCACCACTTCGGTGACAAGATCCGCCAGACGGAATTGGTTGCCGCGCGTGTGTTCGAGAATTTCGTCGATCGTGCAGCGATCGTCCGGGGTCAGTTCGCGGCCGATCGCAAAGGTCAGCAGCCGTTCGGCCAACGTCCGCGCCAGCCCTTCGACTTCGGTCTCGGCCAACATGCCGCTCAACTGAGCCCCTCCGCTGAACGACCGACCGTCGGGCAAGGCACCGCTGGCGTCAATCGGTTTGCCACCCTCTTCGGTCCGATATTGGCCGATGGCGTCATAGTCATCCAATCCAAACCCCAATTGGTCCATCACTCGGTGGCATGAGGCACAGGAGGGACTTTGACGGTGTAATTCAAGTTGTTCACGGAGTGTCGCGTTGTCGCCGGCCGCTTGTGCATCGTCCAGCTCGGGAACGCCGGCTGGTGGATCCGGGGCTTTCGTCCCCAACACGTTTTCCAGAATCCATTTCCCACGCAACACCGGGCTGGTGCGGTTCGGCGTACTGGTCAACGTCAACACGCTGCCGTGGGAAAGCAAGCCACGACGGGGAGTGTCAGACAGCGACACCTTTTCAAACCGTTCACCGCTAAACGTTAAACCGTAGTGCTCGGCCAGGGTTTCGTTGACGAACGTGTAGTCGGCGGTCAGGAACTCACTGATCGGCAGGTTGTTGCGCAGGATGTGCAGAAACAGCGATTCGGTTTCTCGCACCATCGACGATTTTAAATCCTGGTCAAAGGTGGGAAAGCGTTTGCTGTCGGCTTCGTGCTCGGCCAGATTTCTCAGTCCCAGCCACTGGGCGGCAAAGTCCGTTGCCAACGCATCGGCCTTTTGATCCGCCAACATCCGACCGACATGACTCTTTAACCGCTCCAGGTCCAACTCGTTGCGATCGGCTTGATCCAACAGGGTTTGATCCGGACTACTGCTCCACAAAAAATACGACAGGCGGGTCGCCAACTGGTGCGGCGACAGCGGAATGTCGCCGAAGGAATTGGGTTGGCTGTTCGGCGGCGGGGTCTCGACGCGGAACAAAAATCGCGGACTGACCAGAATCGCCGACAACGCGATTTGCGTTCCCCGGTGAAACGATGCACCTTCCTTGACCGACTGCTCGACCAACTGCGCATAGGGCCGAACCTCGTCTTCGGTCACCGGACCGCGGAAAACCTGTTCCATCAAGGGCTGCAAGTTCTTCATCGACGTCTTGACGACGTCGCTATACCGATCGCGTTTCTTGGCCGCAACGTGGCGAACGATTTGAAACTGTTTGGGCGGATAGGCATCCCGCGGATGCTCTCTCGGACCGCTCAGGCGAAACGAACGAAACATGAACGGATAGGATTCCGGATCGATGTTCCTGTCCGGCGAGATCGGTTTGCCACGCTTGGCGAGAATCGACTTGACGCGTTCCGGATCCATCGCCGTGACCGATTCAAATTTCGTTTCACCGACGACCAGTTCTCGATCGTCCAACACGGGCACGAAAATCAGCCGATGTTTGCCTTGGGTCAATTCGATGGTCTCTTGCATCGAATCGGAACCGCCCCCGCCCCCGAAATAATCCAACTCGTCGCTCGCCAACAGCTTTCCCTGCTGATCGCAGATCGCAACCTTGACCGGACCGTGTGACTTGGACGTCGTCCCGCCACGGACATCGATGCGGTACTGGCCATCGAACGGTGCATCCAAATCGATCCAGGCAAAACTGTCGCGATCGACAAACCGGCCGTTGAAACTGCCGATTTTCGGATCGCCGTAGATCGGCAGCTGGTCACCGGGCAGCTCGAGACGTAGCTCGGGCAATTCAGCCGGGTCGATCATCACGTTCTGCGAAACGAACTCGGCCGCTTCGATCAGCTTTTCGATCAACATCGGGCTAAGCGAAAGCACATCACCGTTGTTGTCAAACCCCGCGCCCACCTCGTCGGACGGGAATCGGTCGGCCGGTCGCAGATCGAGCCCGAACAGGTCGCGGATGGTGTTGTTGTACTCGCTGCGATTGAGCCGGCGAACGGTGACCTTGCCCGCACGCGGCGTCAGATCACAGGTCGACGAATACATCGTCGCCTCGAGCGACGCGACCAGTGATTTTCGCTCCTCGATCTCCGGCGTGTCGTAGTCCTCCGGCGGCATCGCGCCGAATCGGACCATCTCCAGCACCCGTTTCACTTCGGCCGTGGTCAGGTCACTGAGCGTTTCAAACGGACTGAGATCCAACCCGCCTTCCTGGACGTCTTCATTGTGACAGTCGACACAATAAGCCTGCATCAACGGCAATCCGGTCGCCTGCCAATTCGCCAGCGCGTCCGCCGCCGCGGGTTCGGATGGCGGTGTCGGTTCCGTGGTTTGCTTTGCATCGACCGGCGGGGCCGCGACGACAACCAGTCCGGCGTCCCATCGAAAGCCGAGCCCTGACAAGAGGACGACCATCAAACTCAGACCGGCAGCTCTTCGACCGTGGGACGAGACCCCACGGTCAGGCTGCAGGTGAAACGGTCGTATTACGATCTTTTGATCGAACACGGAAAAACCAGCGGTTATTGGAGGCGGGACCGGAACGGGAAGCCATCAACGGGGGGCTGCCGAACACGACGCATGCGACGTGTTCAAATTCCGGGGAATGGAGGGACAGTTGATTGTAGGAATCTGGCCACCTATTTCCAGCGAATTCGGGAAGACTGCGGGAATTTGGGTGGGAGAACCAAGGCTGCCCCGGTCAAGCAGCAAAGTTTGCCGCATCCGAACGGCTGAGAGTGCGCGGGGTATCAGCCGATTCGCGGCAGCGAGGACGGTATCCCGGAGGGATTTCAGCGAGTAGCCGGAGGTCAGCGCAGCGCCACCTCCGGAGAGCC
>NZ_JANZKV010000344.1 GCF_025060895.1 Stieleria sedimenti
CAACAAGGACAGCAACAAGGACAGCAAGAAGGACAACAACAAGGACAGCAAGAAGGCCAACAACCAGGCCAACAACAAGGCCAACAACAAGGCCAGCAACAAGGCCAGCAACAAGGCCAGCAGCAAGGGCAGCAGCAAGGGCAGCAGCAAGGACAGCAGCAAGGACAGCAGCAAGGACAGCAGCAAGGACAGCGTCAGCAGCCTGGACTGCGTGGCGGACCGCAGCAGTCGTCCGACGCGCCACAATCTCAGCAGGATTCGGCCGGGGGCCGTTTTGCCGCTGAGTCACCCAGCGAGGGCGGTGGTCCGGTCGGTCCGCTGACCGGTGACTTCCGCGCCTGGTCGGACCAGATGCGGGACGTCGAAGAGATGGTTGGTGATGCGGACCTGCGAGCCCGGGCGAACAGTATCCGTGACCGTGTCCGTCAAATGCGATCCGAAATGAAACGTCACGGCGAGGCTCCGAAGTGGGAGCTGGTCGAAGACCTGGTGGCTGAGCCGCTGCGAGAATTAAAGCAAGAGGTCCGCGCCGAATTGCTTCGACGCACGGCTTCAAAGAATGAACTCGTTCCGATCGACCGCGATCCGGTGCCCGCTCAATTTACCGATGCCGTGCGCCGCTACTATGAGAACCTTGGTAGTGCGGATGTCGAGACGGGTTTGATGGAGTCGCCGAGGTGAGCATGGTTTTTGATTCGATTCCTGTCGTCTTTGCCGAGTTGGTCATCGGCTCGCCCCAGTGGACGGTCCCGGCGATCATCATTGGGACGGTGTTGACGTTCCTGGTGTTGTGGAACTATTCCACCAGCGGTGGCCGTCGGGTCCGGACGGCTTGGCTGGGCGTCACGTTGAAACTGTTCGCGATCGCGCTGTTGGCCGTTTGCCTGTTGCAGCCCATGCAGCGCGGCGAGCGTCCGCGTCCGCGGGCGAATTTGTTGCCGATCGTCGTCGATACCAGCGGCAGCATGGAGCTGAAGATCGGGCGGTCGACCGAATCGTGGCGTGATCGCATCGAATCCGACATGTCGGCCGACTCGCCGGTGTTTTCGTCGATGGCCCAATTGTTCGAAACGCGGATCTACGGATTCGACAAGCGATTGTCCAGCGCCAGTGAAGTCGCCGATTTACGCCGCGGTGGGACGGGCAGTCGGTTGGTGGAAAACCTCGGTGAGCTCTCGCGTCGGCTGGAGGGACGACCCGTCGCCGGCGTGTTGCTGATGACCGACGGCAACGTTCCGGGCGTCGCGGAGGAGCTAGAGGAACTGCCGGATTTAAAGTTTCCGGTTTATCCCGTGATCCCCAGTCGAACGACGGGGCTGAATGATTTGCGAATCACCAGCACGACGGTGCGTCAGACCAATTTTGAAATCTCCCCCGTCACCTTGGCGGTACAGTTCGCGATCGACGGGTCGTTCCCCGGGCAAGCCATCGCCAGATTGACCGACGTCGCGCTGCAATCGGTGGTTGAAGAGAAAACGGTGCCGCTGCGGTCGGACGAAAAGACGTTCAGCGTGTCGTTTCAGTTTCGACCCGCCGACGTCGGACTGCGGTTCTATCGCGTCGATTTGTTTCGCGAAGTCGATCGGGCAGCATTCGACAAGCTGGATCAATTGATGGACACGCCGTCGTCGGAAACCACGCTGGTCAACAACACCCGGTTGATTGCCGTCGATCGAAAGGGCGGGCCGTACCGTGTGCTCTACGTCGCCGGTCGGCCGAACTGGGAATTCAAGTTTCTGCGACGCGCGATTTCAGAAGACGCCGAAGTCGAATTGACCGGTCTGATTCGAATGGCCAACAAGGAGCCCAAGTTCAGCTTCCGAGACAAGGAGGTCTCCAGCACCAACCCGCTGTTTCAAGGACTCGGCGACGATGCCGAAGAAACCGCCGAACAGTACGACGAGCCGGTGATGATTCGCATCGGTGTCAAGGAAACTGAAGAGCTCGCGTCGGGATTTCCAAAAGTCGAAGAGGAGCTGTTCGGATTTGACGCGCTGATCCTCGATGACATTGAACCGGAGTTCTTTTCACAAGATCAACTTGAAATGGTTCGCCGATTCGTTTCTTCGCGGGGCGGCGGGTTGTTGATGCTGGGGGGCCAAGAGATGTTTCGCGGTCGAGCCTTTGGCGATTCGTTCCTGGGCGACCTTTCGCCGGTTTATGTCAGCCGAACCGATATCGGTTTGCCGGCCGAGTACTCGTTGAAGCTGACCCGCGAAGGGATGTTGCAGCCTTGGATGCGATTGCGCAAAACGGCCGATGCGGAAACAAAGCGGTTGCGTACGATGCCGCAGTTCGATTCGGTCAATGTCGTTGGTAGCTTGAAACCTGGTGCCTATCAACTGGCGACGGTCAGCGGTGGCGACGGGCAAGCTCAACCCGCGATCGCGGTCCAACGGTTCGGCCGGGGCAAAGTCGGCGCGATCACCGTCGGGGACCTCTGGCGGTGGTCGATGCAGCCCGATCCTCAAAACCCGGACGATGCCGCCCAGGCCTGGCGGCAAATCACGCGCTGGCTGGTCGGCGACGTGCCGCGTCGCGCCGAATTGTCGGTCGCGCCCGGGCCAGACAACGACGACTCGATGGTACTTCGTGTCGATGCGCTGGACGAGGCGTTCTTGCCGTTGGAAAACCCCTCGATCACCGTCAACGTGATTCGACCGGCCGGCGACTCGCTGAAGCTGGATGCCAAACCGATCGGAGAAATCCCCGGCGCGTATACGGTGGCGTACTATGACGACCAACCTGGACAGTACACGGCAACCGCGGAAGTTCGCGCCGAAGACGGCGAGCTGGTTGGCACGCCCACGGTCGGTTGGACCCGACAAATCGCCGGACGAGAGTTCGACACGCTGGGAGTCAACCAAGCTTTGTTGCAGCGGATTGCCGAGCAAAGCGGGGGAGACATCATCGCGGAAGAAGACTTGAATCTGTTGTCGAGGCGGCTGAAGTCCGAGAAGGTGCCGGTGATGGAAACCTGGGTGTTCCCGCTCTGGCACCGCGGCTGGGTGATCGCGTTGGCGCTCGGTTGCCTGTGCGGCGAATGGGGACTGCGTCGATTAAGAGGCTTGGCATGAGCATCGTTTCAAAACCGTGGGGTACGCTTCCAGCTTGCCATCAGCAGCAGCAGTGGGGTAAGCATCTTGCTTGCCATCAACGAAAGTGGGGTAAGCATCTTGCTTGCCATCCGGCCAATTTTTGGCCGGGGATCGCAAGCTGGAAGCTTACGCCACTCCTTGTCCGGATCGCAAGCTGGAAGCTTACGCCACTATGGTTGTTGTTTGTTGTGGTGGGGGCGGTCGCGCGGGCTGACGACGCGGCGAAACCGGTGGACGTGATTGTCGTCGTCGGTGCTCCGGGGGCCGAGGAGTTCGGCGAGGCCTTCGACGAGTGGAGCGAGACGTGGAAAGCCACCTGTCAGCGGGCCGGGCTCACGATGCAATTGATCGGACCGGCGGGAGACGATCACGAGACCCCTGACCGCCAGACCACTGATCGCCAGACCCCTGATCGCGACCAACTTCAAGCCGAGCTGACGCGGTCCGCGTCGACCGACAGCGTCCGACCGCTGTGGTTGATCTTGATCGGTCACGGAACCTGGGACGGTGCGTCGGCCGACTTCAATCTGGTCGGCCCTGATGTGAACGCGAAAGAACTCAACACCTGGCTCGATCCGATCCGGCGACCGCTCGTGATCGCCAACTGCGCCTCGTCCAGCGGCCCGTTCGTGAACCGTTTGTCTGGCAACAATCGCGTCGTCGTGACGGCAACCAAAAGCGGATCCGAACAGAACTTTGCCCGGTTCGGCGAATTCTTTGCCGCCGCCTTCGGCGCCGCGGATGCCGATTTGGATCACGATGATTCGGTGAGTGTTCGCGAAGCGTTTTTGAAGGCTGCGGTGGATGTCGATCGGTTTTACAAAGAGCAGGGCCGTTTGGCGACCGAGCACGCGTTGTTGGAAGACAACGACGACAGGAAGGGATCGTCGTTGGCGCTGGTGCTGGGCAAAGCGAACTCCAAGGGAGACGCAAAAGTCGATGGGGAACTGGCGAGCCGATTCAGTATTCCACTCAGCGATGGCGGCGTTCGGCTGACCGACGAGCAACTTGCCTTGCGCGATGAGTTGGAATCGAAACTCCGCGATCTCCGCGACCGTTTCGGCGCTGCCGATCCGGAACAACTTCGCCAACACGCGCTTCCGATTCTATTGGACCTGGCAAAGCTCTACGTCGAAGATCCGAAAAAGGGGAAGGGGGTGTTTAATGGATTGGACACCGACGAAACGATCCCCAGCGGAAATCGGAATCGACCGTAGGTCATCGGTCCGACGGGACCGCGCGCCAGGCCGCGGTGGACCCTCATGTTGTGGTGGGCGCGGTTGGCGTAACGCAGCACGTCCACGACGTCGCTGTCGTTCAGTTCAACGATCAGTGAATCTGCTTCTTCTGCCGCTTCGTTCGCCATTTGAAGATGAGTGGCCAGCATCGCTTCGAATGGGGATTCCGACATGCTGGTAACGAGGATGGTGGGCAGAGCGTCCACGGCGGGCTTGTCATCACCCGAGGCGTCCGAACGGGTCATGATGATGCGTCCCGATTCGGTGATCGTGAAGAATTCAGTGGTTTTGGTGCAGTCCATTGATCGGAGCACGGCGATTACCGTCTGGCGACAACCCAGATGTATCTCGCAACGATTGGCAAACGGTTCTCCCAGGACGCGAAACGTGCCGACCATGCGGAAGCCCGCTTCATCGAGCGCTCGTTCGGATCCCCGGCGATAATGATACAGACCGAACGATCCAGAGTCGGCCGGTTGATAGTGTGGTTCGCGGTATCGTTTGAGCAGGATGGGGACCAAGGGCCACGCCACCGCCGCGAAGATCAGTCCCGTCCAGAACATGGAGTGCGTCAGTCGCACCGATGTGAAACCGCCTAGCTTGATGAACTCATCAAGGAACAGCATCAGAAAAAAAAGCGGTGTTAGAAAAGGCGATCGCACCAACAAAAGTATTCGAACCATCGGCCACGCCGTCACGCGCCGAGGATCATCCGGTTGCGACGCGATTTCCGATCGATTCAGTGATGCTTGTTTTGTCGATGACTCGTGCGTTTCCGTTAACATCTTGGTCTGTCTGGCAGCCGCGGTCGGTAGAAATGACTCAGCGGAAGCTTAGGTCAGGATGCGTCTTAAAGGGTGGGTGGTTGTCTTACCGACGGTGCTCTCTGAGAGGGTGGTCGAAGCGATGTTGACACCTCTATCGATTCGCGGGGCGACGTCCAAAGTCGTCTTAGCGCGGACGTGACGTTCCTAGCGTCTGGGGTGCTCTCGCTGATTTGCAAGCATTGCTTTGGACGATGGACTTGTTAGGCACCAATCCCCTGACCACCTTTTCCGGAGACACCTTCCGATGTGGCGTGCATTTTTTATTGCGCTGGGCATCATGGCGATCATCGTCGGTTTCGAATCGCTGGTGATCGACAGCGCGAACATCTACTCCGATCGCGGTTCGAGCGCCAAAGAGTTCTTCAGTCCCTCCACGATCGCCGGACAGACCACGATCACCTGGCAGCCCAAAGAGTGGTTTCCGTGGTTGGTGTTGAGCGTTGGGACACTGATCGTGATCTACTCGTTCACCCTCCCGCAGCGATTCAGGCCCAGCGGTGATTGAGCATCGCGGGGATCCGGATTTGCCTCCAGATCGTGCGTCAACTTTCAAATTCGATCAACCGGTGCGCGATGCGTGTTGAATCCGTCGCGTCCGATGGGTGCTCCTTTCGGCACGGATTGGCGGCGGTGTTGGCTGTGTGCTGCGCTAGGAAATGCCAGTGCCGCAAACGATCCCCCCGAATGATATCAACATTCCGGGCGGATAGTGGCGGATCAAGTCGCCTTAGGTGCCCTGATGGTGGACGCCGGCTTCCGTGGCTTGACGACGGTTTCCAGCCTGCTTACCCTCGCATAAGCAAGTCCGAAGTGTCCGGGCTGTCAATATTAGGCCATCTAATACTGGATCACGATTGCAACTACGAACGCTTGAGATTTTCTGTGACGTCGCGCAGCTGCGTAGCTTTTCCAAAGCTGCGGACGCTCGTGGCGTGACGCAGAGTGCGGCCAGTCAAGCGATCCAGCATCTCGAAGAATCACTCGGCGTTCAACTGATCGATCGTTCGACACGACCGTTGTCGCTGACCGCCGCGGGGGCCAATTATCACAGCGGCCTGCGAGAGATATTGGCGGAGTATCACCGTTTGGAAGAGCGCGTGATTACGGCCGGGCGCGGCTTGACCGGACCGTTGCACGTCGCGGCGATTTACTCGGTGGGGCTGAGTTACATGCCCGAAGCGATCGAGGAGTTCGGTCGTTTGTATCCGGATGTGGATGTGCGAATCGGTTACGGTCAAAACGAGGCCGTGATCCGAAACGTGCTCAACGGCGATGCCGAGATCGGGCTGATCAGTTTTCCCAAGACGAACAAGCAACTCGTCGTGGTGCCGTGGCAGAAGGAACCGGTTCGACTGGTTTGTGCATCCGGGCATCCGTTGGCTCGCCGCAACGAAGCGGAGTTGTCGGATCTGGATGGCATCGAGATGGTCGGATTCGACCGCAGCCTCGAGTTGCGTCGGATGATCGACGCGACGCTGAAGCGATCCGGTATCCGCGTGGATTTCCGAAACGAATTTGACAATGCCGATTCGATCGTGCGTGCGATCCAGGCCAACGACGGTGCGGGGTTTCTGCCCGAAGCGGCGGTACGGCGGGAAACGGCGACCGGTGCGTTGCGAGTGGTGGCGTGTCGTGCGTTACGGATGGTCCGTCCACTCGGGATTGTGTTCCGGCGTTCGGGCCGGCCGAGTGCCGCCGGTTACGAATTCGGATCGCTCTTGTTGGGCCGCCCGTTGGAACCCGACCGAGACAAGCCCGGCGGACGCAACCGGCACAGGTCGCAATCGCAGGGGCCGCCGATCGTCCCCGGTACCTCCGTCGTCGCCTAGACCGCTGCGACAGCCCGTTTCGACCCGTTTCAAATCACACACCTACCAAGACCACGGTTCGCATCTGCAGAGGCGAATCATCCCCCACACGAAACTGAAGCCTTCACTCCGATGACATCAACGAAAGAAATCGAGATGCGTGATCCACTGTTTCACCTGCCCAAGAAGCAAGGGTTGTATGACCCTGAGCACGAGAAAGATGCGTGTGGGGTCGGGTTCATCGCTCACATCAAGGGTGTTCCGAGCCATCAAAACGTGCTCGACGCCGACGAGATTCTCCGCGCGATGGATCACCGTGGTGCATGCGGTTGCGAACCGAACACCGGTGACGGCTGCGGCATGATGTGCGGGCTGCCGCACAAGTTTCTGACCAAGGTGGCCAAGGAAGACTTGGGTGTGGATTTGCCCGAGCCGGGGCGATTCAGCGCCGGGTTGGTCTTCCTGCCCCAAGACGCCGCCGAGCGGGCCGAGTGCAAGCAGACGATTGAGAAGCTGATCGCCGATCGTGGTCAGGTTTTTTACGGCTGGCGTGACGTGCATCAGGCGACCGATTTCGCCGATGTCGGTCCCACCGCGCGTGCCGCCGAACCGGTGATCGAACAGCTGTTTGTCGGCGCCGCCGACGGGCTCAAGGGCGAAGCGTTCGAGCGAGAGTTGTACATGATTCGCAAGCGCGCCAGCCACCTGTTGCGCGGCAGCAAGACGCTCAAGCAGGCGTTGATGTTCTACATTTGCTCGCTCAGTACCAAGGTGATCATCTACAAGGGGATGCTGACGCCGGCGCAGCTGTTGCCGTACTACCCCGATCTCCGCGACCCGGATTTCGAAACGCACCTGGCGATGGTCCACAGCCGGTTTTCGACCAACACGTTCCCCAGCTGGGACCGCGCCCAGCCGTTGCGATTCATGAGCCACAACGGCGAGATCAACACGCTGCGTGGCAACAGCAACTGGATGAAGGCACGTCAGGGGACGGCCGAAAGCAAGTTGTTCGGCGATGAACTGCAAAAGCTGTTTCCCGTCGTCGAGCCCGATTGCAGCGATTCGGGAACGTTCGACAACGTGCTCGAGTTCCTGTTGATGAACGGACGCACGTTGCAGGAAGCCATCATGATGATGGTTCCCGAAGCTTGGCAAAAACACGACTCGATGAGCGAAGACAAGCGGGCGTTCTACGAGTATTTCTCGTGCATGATGGAACCCTGGGATGGTCCGGCATCGATCGCGTTTACCGACGGCAAATACATCGGCGCGACGCTCGACCGAAACGGTTTGCGTCCCAGTCGTTACTACGTCACCCACGACGACCGCGTGATCATGGCCAGCGAGGTCGGCGTGTTGCCGGTCGATCCGGCGATCGTCAAAGAGAAGGGGCGTTTGCAACCGGGCAAGATGTTCCTGATCGACTTCGAACAGGGGCGTCTGATTCCCGACGAAGAGCTGAAGACCAACTTCGCCAAAGCAATGCCCTACGGCGATTGGCTGCGTCAAGAACGCATTCGCCTGTCGGACCTGCATCCGGAAGCGGAGGCGCACGGCTTTGACAGTGACACGCTGCTGCACCGCATGCAAGCGTTCGGATACACCAGCGAAACGATGAATTTCATGTTGCGTCCGCTGGTCCGGGACCTGCGTGACCCGGTCGGTTCGATGGGCAACGACAGTGCACTGGCATGTCTGTCGGACAAGCCCCGCATGATCTATGACTATTTCAAGCAGTTGTTCGCGCAAGTCACCAACCCGGCGATCGATTCGATTCGCGAAGAGGTGATCATGTCGCTGGAATGCTACATCGGGCCCGAGCAAAACTTGTTGGACGCAACGCCGGCGCACTGCCACCGTTTGTTGGTCGAGCACCCGATTTTGACGAACGAGGAACTCGCCGCGCTGTCGCACATCAACCACGAAGGCTGGCAAAGTCGTGTGATCGACATCACCTTCGATCGCAGCGAAGGCAAGGCGGGGCTGCAAGCAACGCTGGACCGAATCTCGGCCGAGGCGGAATCGGCGGCCGACGAGGGGATTGAATTGGTGGTTCTTTCGGACCGCAAGATCGGACCCGACCGCGTGCCGGTCAGCGCCCTGTTGGCGACCGGAGCGGTCCATCATCACTTGGTCAAGCAGGCCAAGCGGACGCGGATCGGTCTGGTGATCGAAACGGGCGAGGCTCGTGAGGTCCACCACCACTGCCTGTTGATCGGTTACGGTGCCGATGCGATCAATCCCTACCTGGCCTTCGAAGCGCTTTGGCAAGCACGTCGCGACGCGTTAATGGACCCGTCGCTGGATGATGACAAAATCGTCGCCAGCTATCGCAAGGGCGTCGCCAAAGGCATGCTCAAGGTGATGGCCAAGATGGGCATCAGCACGCTGCAAAGTTATAAGGGTGCCCAGATCTTTGAAGCCCTGGGATTGAAAGACGAGGTGATCGCCAAGTGCTTCGTCGGGACGGCCAGCCGCATCCAGGGTGTTTCTTTTGACGTGATCGCCGAAGAAACGCTGCGTCGCCACGCGTTGGGTTATCCCAAACGCAAGAGCGACAACTTGCCAACCCTTCCCAACCTGGGCGAATTCCATTGGCGGGCCGAAGGCGAAAAGCACGCCTGGTCGCCCGATTCGATCGCCGACTTGCAGATCGCCGCGCGGAATAACAACGAAGACGCGTACTGGAAGTTCGCCGACAAAATCAATTCCGACAATCGTTCCCGATGCACCCTTCGCGGGCTGCTGCGATTCAAGCAAACCGGGAATTCGATCCCGTTGGAAGAAGTTCAATCGGCCTCGGAAATCGTCAAACGATTCTGCACCGGCGCGATGAGCTTCGGCAGCATCAGTGCCGAATCGCACGAGACCTTGGCGATCGCGATGAACCGTCTGGGCGGCAAAAGCAACACGGGCGAAGGCGGTGAAGATCCGTTGCGATTCCAACCGCTCGAAAACGGCGATTCCAAACGTTCGGCGATCAAACAAGTCGCCTCGGGTCGCTTCGGCGTCACGATCGAATACTTGACCAATGCCGATGAGATTCAGATCAAGATTTCGCAAGGAGCCAAGCCGGGTGAAGGCGGTGAACTGCCGGGGAAAAAGGTCGACGACAACATCGCCCGGATTCGTTACAGCACGCCGGGTGTGGGCCTGATCAGTCCTCCGCCGCACCACGACATCTATTCGATCGAAGACCTGGCGCAGTTGATTCACGATTTAAAAAATGCGAATCGTGCCGCCCGGATCAGCGTCAAATTGGTTTCCGAAGTCGGCGTCGGTGTGATCGCCAGCGGTGTCGCCAAGGCGTTCGCCGATCACATTCTGATCTCCGGCGACACCGGCGGAACCGGGGCGTCGCCGTTGACCAGTATCAAACATGCCGGTTTGCCATGGGAGTTGGGGATTGCCGAGACGCACCAGGTGTTGGTGTTGAACAATCTGCGCAGCCGCGTGGTGTTGCAGACCGACGGTGGACTCAAGACCGGACGCGACGTCGTCATCGCCGCATTGCTCGGTGCCGAAGAGTTCGGCTTTTCGACCGCGCCGCTGATCACGCTCGGTTGCATCATGATGCGGAAGTGCCACCTGAACACCTGCCCGGTCGGGATCGCGACTCAAGATCCCTACCTGCGTGAGAAGTTCACCGGCAAGCCGGAGCATGTCGTCAACTACCTGTTCATGGTGGCCGAAGAAGCGCGTCGCATCATGGCCGAACTCGGTTTCCGAACGATCGATGAAATGGTCGGCCGCAGCGATGTGTTGCACACTGACGACGCGATCAAGCACTGGAAGGCGGACGGTTTGGATTTGACCGCGATCTTGCGGGTCGCGACCAAGCCCCACCCGGACGTGCAAGTGATTTGCAGCCAGACCCAAGATCACGGTCTGGAAAAATCATTGGACATGACGGTGTTGTTGGACCAGGCACGCAAGTCGATCGAAACCAAAGAGCCGATTGTGATCGAATCACCGATCATCAATATCAATCGGACCGTGGGAACGATCCTCAGCAACGAGGTCGCCAAGGTCTACGGCCAAATGGGGCTGCCCGACGACACCATTCGACTCCAATTGAACGGATCGGCGGGGCAAAGTTTGGGTGCCTTCTTGGCCCACGGCATCACCATCGATCTGGAAGGCGACGCCAACGATTACGTCGGCAAGGGACTCAGCGGTGGTCGCATCATCGTCTATCCGCCCAAGCAGAGCAGTTTCAAGTCGCAAGACAACATCTTGGTCGGCAACGTGTGCTTGTACGGGGCGACCGGAGGAGAAGCGTTCTTCCGAGGTCGTGCGGCCGAGCGGTTCTGTGTGCGAAATAGCGGAGCCAAGACCGTCGTCGAAGGTGTCGGCGATCATGGTTGTGAATACATGACGGGCGGTCGCGTCGTGATCCTCGGTGAAACCGGTCGGAACTTTGCCGCCGGGATGTCCGGCGGGATCGCCTACGTCTGGGACCGCAGCGGTGATTTCAATATCAAGTGCAACTTGGCATTGGTCGAATTGGAGCGGATCGACGATTCGGACGAGGAAGCCGAAATCAAAGAGTTGATCACTCGGCACAAGCAGTACACCGGCAGCGAAGTCGCCGCCGAAGCACTCGAGGATTGGGACACGTTCTTGTCACAGTGCATCAAAGTCATGCCCGTGGATTACAAACGCGTGCTGCTGGCACAGAAAGAGCAAGCAGCTCCCGTGGCGTAAGCTTCCCGCTTGCCAACCGCAGAAGCAAGCTTCCAGCTTGCCGCAACAACTTCACTTCCAACACATTCAATACGTAAGACCAAGAGCAGACTGATGGGAAAGCCAACCGGATTCAAAGAGTTTGATCGTAAAAAAGTACCGTGGCGATTGCCGGTCGTTCGGCTGAACGATTACGACGAAATCTACACCGAACACAAAATCGATCATCTCCGCGAACAGGGTGCCCGTTGCATGGATTGCGGCGTCCCGTTCTGCCAGTCCGGCGCGGGATGTCCGATCGACAACTTGATCCCCGAATGGAACGACTTGGTCTACAACAACCGTTGGAAGGAAGCGATCGAGCGGTTGCACAAGACCAACAACTTTCCCGAGTTCACCGGACGCACCTGTCCGGCGCCGTGCGAGGGATCCTGTGTATTGGGGATCAATCATCCGCCCGTGACGATCAAAAACATTGAAAACGCGATCGTCGACCGGGCTTGGGAAGAGGGCTGGATCGTGCCCGAACCGCCGGAAAGCCGGACCGGTCAATCGGTCGCGATTGTCGGCAGCGGCCCGGCCGGATTGACCGCGGCGGACCAGTTGAACAAAGCCGGTCACAGCGTGACCGTTTACGAACGGGCCAATCGCATCGGCGGATTGCTGCAATACGGCATTCCGAACATGAAGCTTTCCAAAGCAGCCGTTCAGCGCCGCGTGGACAAGATGAGTGCCGAAGGGATCAAGTTCGTGACCGGCGTGAACGTCGGCGTCGACGTGGATCCCAAGGAGTTGGTCAATGAAAACGACGCGGTGCTGTTGGCGTGTGGCGCCACGAAACCGCGCGACCTGCCGATCCCGAACCGGGACGCCAAGGGCGTGCATTTTGCGATGGAGTTCTTGACCGCCAATACGCGTCAAAGCGTTCACGGAGAAACGCTCGGCGACGGGTTCATCAGCGCCGAAGGTAAAGATGTGATTGTGATCGGTGGTGGTGACACCGGAACGGACTGCATCGCAACCAGTTTGCGACACGGTTGCCGTAGCCTGGTCAATTTCGAACTGTTGCCCAAACCGCCGCAAGAGCGATCCCCGGACAATCCTTGGCCGGAATGGCCGCGGATCTTTCGCGTCGATTACGGACACGAAGAAGCCGAAGCCAAGTTCGGACGCGATCCTCGCGAGTACCAGATCCTCAGCAAGGAATTCGTCGTCGACGATGCCGGCGAACTTGCGGGCATCAAGACCGTCGAAGTCGAATGGACCAAAGACGCGTCTGGAAAGTGGCAGATGGCCGAGGTCGAAGGGTCCGAGAAACAGTGGCCTGCGCAATTGATCCTGCTGTCGATGGGATTCTTGGGGCCGGAACAGTACGTCCCCGAATCGCTAGGGATGGAGACCGATCCGCGGAGCAACTTCAAAGCCGAACACGGCCAGTTTGCGACGAATATCGACAAGGTCTTTGCCGCGGGTGACTGTCGCCGCGGCCAAAGTCTGGTCGTCTGGGCGATCAACGAGGGGCGGGGTGCCGCTCGTGCGATCGATCTTTTTCTGCAAGGCGAGAGCAATTTGCCCGCGCCAGGGGTTACGATGGGAACGGCGATGCAAGTCGGTTAACGCCGCGGTTTTCAATCGATGCGTTCCAGCGGTGATCAGCCGTTTGACGCCAGCCAACGGGCCCCGCGCGTCCATGCATGGGGCCCGAACGCTTGCGCGAACCGCCTTCGCGTGGGGCATGCCGAGACGCCCCGCGACTTTTCATCGATCTTCTTTGCGTTTCGTTCCTCCCACACACCATCACGACCATGAAACGACGTCAATTCATTGCGACCGGCGCAGCGCTGACCGCCGCACTGGCTCAATCCAAGTGGCTCACCGCCCTGGAATCGGACAACAAGTATCGCAACGAGATCGGCATTCAGCTCTACACGCTGCGGAACGAGATCGGCAAGGACGTCGCGGGCACGTTGAAAGCGGTTGCCGAGGCCGGGTACAAGCAGGTCGAACCGTATGGGTTTCCCGGCGCGGACGACATGATTCGCGAAGCCAAAGCCAATGGGATGTCGGTCCATTCGTCGCACGTCAACACCGACGGAATCCTGAAGCCTGACCAGAAAGGCGTGCAGCCGTTTGAAGAGTTGCTCGACAAAGCCAACGACCAGGGACTGACTCACGTCGTGGTCCCGTACCTGGGAGCCGAACTGCGTGGTTCATTGGACCAGTACAAGCGGGTCGCAGAGCGGTGCAACGTTGCGGCCGAGAAAGCGAAGCGTGCGGGCATTCAATTGGCCTACCACAATCACGCCTTCGAATTCAAACCGTTCGAGGGCGGCAAATGTGGTTACGACGTTCTTGTCGAAGAGTTTTCGGAGGACATGAAGTTTGAAATCGACGTCTTCTGGGTCGCCGTCGGTGGCTTGGATGCGGCGGATCTGATTCGCAAACTCTCCGGACGCGTGACGCAATTGCACCTCAAAGACCTGGATCGATCCGTCACGCCGCCGCAATACGACGGCATCCCCCAGGAAGCGTTCAAGGAACTGGGCAACGGCGTGATCCCGATGGAACCGATCCTGGCCGCCGCCGCGGATGCCGGCGTGTCACACTGCCACGTCGAGCAAGACCACTCGCCGCACCCGGTCAAAAGCATTCAGCAAAGCGCGGAGTATCTGCGGTCGCTGTAACGCTTGCACTGTCGGCAGCGCTGGACGCTCGGGCGCCCTGTTCACTATTCCAATTAGGGGGGTGGTTGGTGACCAGATCGTGGCAGGGTGAAGGGGCCGATCGAATTGGCCATGGCCTCTCGATCGGTTTCTTAGGGATTCGTGCGGAAATCCATTTGCACGCGGGCAGAACGCCCGGCAAGGTTGAAGTTAACGGGAAGCTTCGGTGTCGGCATAGTCTGCCTGACCCGAACCCGCACCCGATCAACATCCCTGGAATCCCTTTGCCGACGCAAAAAACCACGCGTCACCCACAGAACGTGCAGGAGTCTGCCCACAATGTTGCGTCTTTCCGGTACCGCACCGAACATGGACGTCGAGAACGCCATTCGGGATCTTCTCGAGGAAGACGCGTTTTACGATCGCATCGAGAACCGTTCGTCGCACCGCGAGCATCTGGTCCGGCCGGTCACGTTGCTGATCCGTGGGGCTCAGGAAGAAATCATCGCATTTTCACGGAAGGTATCTGCCGCCGGCATTGGGCTGATCACGCAAAACGAGATTCCCGAGCGGTCCACGGCGGTGCTGACGATCGAATCGCTTAAGGGTGGACCGATCAAGATGTTGGCGCAATGCCGCTGGTGTCGTCCCTATGGGCCGAACTGGCGGATTTCGGGATGGCAATTCATCAACATGCATCGCTAGCGCCGGGGCTCGTTGAAACGCGGTCGGGCGGTTAACATCTGGCGTCATGGAAAAGACAAACATTGCCATTGTTGGCCTGGGGACTGTTGGTAGCGGTGTTGCGCGTCTGTTGCTTGATCATGGAGACCGCACGGCGCGTCATGCCGGACGAACGTTGTGGTTGCGCAAAGCGGTCGCGAGAGACCTGGCCAAAGCCGCTGCACGGATCGATCTGCCCGAAGGTGTGTTGACCGATTCGATCGATGAAGTCGTCGAGGATCCGGAAATCACCGTCGTGGCGCAACTGATCGGCGGGCTCGAACCCGCGCGATCGATCATGCTGCGGTTGCTGGAATCGGGCAAAGACATCGTCACCGCGAACAAGGCCTTGCTGGCCGAGCACGGCCCGGAATTATTCGATCGCGCCCGGCAGTTGGGCCGCAGTATCGCGTTTGAAGCGTCCGTGGCAGGCGGCATCCCGATCATCGCCAACATCAGCCAATGCCTGTCGGCCAACCAGCTGCAATCGCTCGAAGGAATCCTCAACGGGACCAGCAACTTCATCGTCAGCCAGATGGACGAGTTCGGTTCCAATTACGAGGAAGTCGTCAAAACGGCGCAGGAACTCGGGTACGCCGAAGCGGATCCGACGATGGACGTCGACGGGACCGACGCGGCGCAAAAGCTGGCGATTTTGGCGCACCTGGCGTTCGGTGCCGCCGTCGACTGGAACGACATCCCCAAAGTCGGCATCGATGGGCTGGATCCGGTGGATCTGCGCTACGCGCGGGAATTGGGTTATCGAATCAAATTGCTGGCCGTCGCCAATTTGACCGACGACGGCTTGGAATTGTCCGTTTCGCCGACGCTGTTGAAGATCGGGACGCCGCTGGCCGAAGTGCGAAACGCGTTCAATGCGATCCGCGCGATCGGCGATGCCGTCGGCCCCGTGTTCTTCCACGGGCTGGGAGCCGGCCAAATGCCGACGGCGTCTGCCGTCGTGGCCGATTTGATCGACACCGCGGTCGGTCGAACGAAGCTGACCTTTCAGACGCTGGAGTATTTTTCCAGCGACAATCCTCCCCGCGCCATCCTTCGCGACGCCGAAACGTTGCGAGGGCGATTTTACCTGAGGCTGCATGTCGCCAATCATCCCGGGACGCTGGCGGCCATCGCCAACGTCTTGGCCAAGCATGCGATCTCGATCGCCTCGGTGATCCAGCACGAGACCGAAGCCGCCGGCGGGGATCTGGAACTGGTGCCGCTGGTGATCATGACGCACGAAGCGACCGAGGGCGCGGCAAAGCTGGCGACCGCGGAAATCGAATCGCTCCAAGCCGTCCGGGGACCCGTCACGCGATTCCGCGTGAAAGAATAGTCCAGAAGCAGGCGTTCGCCCCTCCGTTCCCAGCCTACCCATTTTTCCAAAAAGGTGTCGGACACCTTTTTAAACTGCTGCGGCGCTGGCTAGGCCATAGGCGAGAATGGTTTGCTGCAACTGGCTTTGGGCCGCTTCGTCCAATGGGGTCATCGGCAAACGCAGTTCTCCCGTGTCGCGTCCGACCATCCGCATCGCGGCTTTGACGGGAATCGGATTGGTGGCCAGTCCCAGCATGTTGCTGCACAGGGCAAACAGCTGATGGTGCATCTTGCGAGCGAGTTCGTAGTCACCGCTGCTGGCCGCCCGGACCAATTTGATCATATCGCCGGGAACCAGGTTGCCGACGACCGACACCACGCCTTCGGCTCCGACACTCATCATCGGCAACGTCAGCGAGTCGTCGCCGGAGAGCACGGTCAAATCGGTCGAGCCGACGATCGCCGAGCATTGGTCCAGTTTGCCTGTTGCTTCCTTGACCATCGTGATGCCCGGCAGTTCGGCCAGTCGCTGGATGGTCGACACGTCGATTTCTTTTCCGGTGCGGCCGGGGATGTTGTAGACACAGACCGGAATGTCGACGGCTTCGGCAACCGCTTTGAAGTGTTGGTACAAGCCCTCTTGGGTCGGCTTGTTGTAATAGGGTGCGACCTGCAGCGTCGCGTCGGCCCCCTCGTCGGCGGCCCGTTTCGTCAAACGCAGTGCTTCGGCGGTGCTATTACTGCCCGTACCGGCCATCACTTTCGCACGACCGGCGACACACTGGATGGTCTCCGCGATCACGCGTTCATGCTCGTCGTGCGTCAACGTGGGAGATTCGCCGGTCGTCCCGACGGGAACGATGCAACGCGTGCCCGCTTCGATTTGGAATTCGATCTGCTGTTTCAACCGGTCGTAGTCCACTCCACCGTTGGCAAAGGGCGTGATGATGGCGACCGATAGTCCGGCGAAATCAGATCCACGACGCTGGGTCATAGGGAGTCCCTGGGGTGTTGAATTTTGAACGAGTGTAGGGGCGAAATGAGCGCAGCAGCCTACCGCGGATCAGGAAAAACACAATTCCCCGGACCGTCGCCTTGCCGAATTGGTTCGGCAAAAACACCAAAATCGCCAGCAAAATGGTCGCTGAAGTCGTCGCGACGAGTGTCGGCCCTTTCCACCACGGCTGATACTCAAACGCCACTCGCCAACTCCCTGGTGGGATGACCACCGCCTGATTCAAGTGGCTGCTGCGGAAAACCGGCAACGATCGGGAGGAATCACCGGCGACGGAATCCAGGCGGGCCTGCCAATTTCCATCTTGATAGACACAGCGTTCCAGGACGCAGTCGGTGTCGCAACGGACCAGGATCGCTCCGTCGGCCGCCCGTTCGACGTGTGCCGATCGCCCCGCCGATCGCATGGTGGAACCAGCCGGCGGTGCAGCGGCAGAGCGGGACGGCGGTGGAGTCGCCGCAAGGTGTGGCAACGGCAAACCGGGGAGGCGGCCGATTTCTGGAATCAATTCACGCAACGGTTTTTCCGGCAGCCAATCGGTGAAAACGCGAACGTCGCGGACCGGTTCGGTCATCCGGCGTTCCACCGAGACCAATGTCATTCCATCGGCTGCGGTGGCCGAGAGGCCGTCGACGTGCGAGACCGCTCCGATCGCCAGCCACTGACGGATCGCCTTCCAAAACGCCGAACGCCGTTCGCGGTCCAGACTCTGCAGATGGTGGTTGCACGACCACCAGAACTCACCGTAGCTGCGGCTCTTGATACTGACCATGCTGTTGAACACCGCCTGACGATGAACCAGGTGCCAACGTCCGAACCAGGCAATCCGTTCGCTTGCGGCGACTTCCAGCGGGCGATCGACGGATCCGGTGGTCCGCCATCGCTCCGGCCACATTCCCGCTTGCGTTCGTAGGGTGCGTGTCCGCGGGATCGGGGCCGGGCTCGCCTGGTGCGCCAGCTGTCGTTCCCGCCAAACTTCCACTCGGGGCAACAACGTCGACGTGTTGACGATCGCATCGAACGCGATCAAGGCGACCCATGCACCGCCGATCCAGATCGCGGGCCGGCACCGATTTTGCCACTCGGTCAACCGACGCAATCCGACCAGCACACACAACACCGCGACCGTCCACCAACACGATGCTCGTATCAACGTCAGGCTGCCCGCGACGTCCAGCGGTCCCCAATATTCATCGACCGGAAGCGTGTCGGGGTCGATCGGTAGCCAGCGTTCCCATTGTGGACCGGCCAGGTGCGTCAACGTGCCGCCGGCGACAAAACCAACCAGCACCAGCAACGCCAACGGCAATTCAATTTTGTCACGCGCGGACGAAATCCACTGCGCCGCGACCATCGAACTGGCGATGGCAAAGATCGGCAACCATTTCACCGGATAGCGAAACGAACTGTAGCCGGGGATCCACTGACAGAGCATCCAAAACGGTCCCCCGACGGCGCTGTCGCTATGCTCGAGCACACCGGGGATCTGTTGCAGCCACCAAACCAAACCGAAATGTCCGAAGCAAATCGACAAGCTGACCAGCGAGACGGCCAGCCAAGGTTCAGCAAGATAGCTTCGCGGTCGGGCCAGACGGCATAGCAGCGCAAATCCCACGACCAAACCCGCGTAGAGCGACGGCGTCCACATCCGTCCTTCGCCCGGAATCACATTGGCGATCCGTCGATAAATGGGAAACAGATTGCCGAAGGGACGCGGCGAGACGGTTTCGATGGCGTGCCAGGGGGCGAGCGAAAACTCGTAGACCTCGCTGCGTTGGGCAACACGCGCCGCGCGAACACTTTGGCGACTCCAGTCCAACGATGCCGCGATTTGGATCGAGCTGATCCCGACGGCCAACGCACAGCCGCACACGCCGACGATGGTGGTGCGGACGAACTCGCTTTGCCGCCACCTCTGGCCTTGACGGCGGGCGTGTCGAAGTTGACTCCTGGCGCGGAACAGCGAGATCGCACCGGCTGTCATCACGCAGTGCAGTGCCGACTGGGGATCGCCACCGAGCACCATCATGGCCAACGCTGTGGCGGCAATGACAATCCGCCGACGCATCGATCGACATCGTCCCGCCAACGTCATCGTCGGCAGGCAGGCGCCCAGGGCGAACGGAATCCACGCCGCGCCGACCAAGAATGGAGGATTGCAACACAGCGAGAACACGCTGCCCGAGAGCGGATAAACGATAGCCGCGACCCACACGCCCAGTGGCCGGCAGCCGATCGACTTGGCCAACCACGCCGCAGCGGCGGAGGCCAGCAACAGATGAACGATCAAATAGATGCTCATCAAGGATTCGTTGGACAGCCGATCGCTGGCCAGCGGAAACGAATACACGAGCCATCGCAGCGGGTACAAGACCGCCGTCGACGTCTCACCGATCAAGGGCATGCCGGTGTGATCGAGCGGGTTCCAGAATGGGAGCCACTGCGTGGCCGTCCGCTCGGCCACGTAATCATACAGCGGTAGATAAAAATGGTTGACGTCGCGAAAGGCGATGCGTTTCCCCGACAGCGTCGGCCAAGTCGATCCCAGAATGACGGCAACGACCAAGGCTACCGACGCAAGACATCGGATCACGTCACCAGACCCTTGGTCACGGTCATAAAGACATCTTCCAAGGTCGGGGCGCGATCATTAAACGAACGCAAGCGAACGCCTTCGGCAATCATCGTTTCCATCAGCGTCGCCAGGCCTTCGTCGTCGGTTTCCAGTTCGGCGACGATGCAGGTCGGTTCTTGTTCGATCGATCGCAAGGCGGGGCTGCTGCGGAGAATCGACATCCCGGCTTCTTCACCTGCGACGAACTGAATCTCAACGTGCCGGTTTCGTCGAATCTGTCGATAGACCGTTGCGATCGGACCGCTCATCAACAGTTGTCCGCGTTCGATGATCCCGATCGAGGTGCAGCAATCCGCCAGTTCGGTCAGGATGTGGCTGCTGATCAGAATCGTCTTGCCCATGCGGCGCAATTCTTTGAGCAACTCTTTCACTTCGACGCGGGCCCGGGGATCCAGACCGCTGGCCGGTTCATCCAGAATCAGTACCGGCGGGTCATGCACCAGCGTCTTGGCCAGGCACAGCCGTTGTTTCATGCCACGTGACAATCCGTTGACAAAATCGTCGCGTTTGTGGGTCAGATCCAGCAATTCCAGGACGTTGTCGATGATCTGTTTTCTGTCCTTGCGTCCGATCCGATAGGCGACGGCAAAGAAATCCAAGAACTCCCAAACCCGCATGCCGTCGTAAACGCCAAAGTTGTCGGGCATGTAACCGACGGCCTGACGAACGCCGACCGGATCGGCCATCACGTCACATCCGGCGACTTCGCCGCGACCGCGAGTGGCCCGTAGCAGCGTGGCCAAAAATCGAATCGTCGTACTCTTGCCCGCACCGTTGGGGCCGATGAATCCGAACGTCTCCCCGGCTTCAATATGTAGGTCCAACTCCTGTACCGCGGTGAAGTCTCCATAGTCCTTCCCGAATCCTGTCAACGTAATCATCTCACTCGCTCTCCGTCGGCGACGTCTTGTTGTCGGTCGTGTCTGTTGCTTCGGAATCCGATTTTGAATCTTCCGATTCTGGAGTCCTGGTCTCAATGCGGTTTACCCGGCGAAAGTCGCTGACAAGATTCTTGTCGGCGACCGGTTCGGGCAGTTCGGCATGTTTAAGGTGAATGATGGCGATGGTTTGCGCCGTTTGCTGGCTGGCCGCCGGAGAAATTTCGAGTCCGGCAAGCGCGCCATCGATTCGTGCGATCAAGCGGATCGTCCCGTTGGGAACGGAATCCGTCGCCGCCAAACGTCTCATCAGGTCGTCGGCATGCATCGGCAAGTCGTTGGCGACCATTGAACGATCGGTCGTGCCAAACTCAACCGTCTTGGTCTCCCCGCGATTCAAGGTCCCGACCACGGCGATTTCCGTGTCACCTTGATCACTCTTTTGCACCAAGAGCGTGTCTAGGAATTCGATGTCTGCTTCGCTGGTCAACGTGCGGTTGCCGTCAAATTCGATGGCACCGCCCAGGTCCACCATTTCTTCGCTGTGAACGTACCGCATTCGGTTACTGTTGACGGCGAAATCAGCCAGCGACGGGCCTTCTTCGAACGAGGTGCGGAGGAGCGGTTGGATGTCGGTGTTCGGGTCCGGCTCGTTGTCGAGCGGGGCTGCGATGCCGTCGACCGTGCGAAATTGCAACTCGTAGCGGCTGGAGAGTGAATTGTAGATGCCGATCATGCGGGTCAAATGCGCGCGGGGGTATCCGGCGTGCCCTTCCAGGATCGCGAGCTCCGTCGTGCTGCGGGCAAAGCCGATATCCAGCCGTGCCTGCCGGGCGGCAAACGCCGCACCGATCACCGCGATCAACGGGACCGCAAACCAAGCGTACTCCAACCGATTCATCAAACGAAACACGAGATAGTTGATCGGCACCAACACGATCAAATAGATCGCAAGCGATCGGACCACCAGGGCGGAACCCGGTATCTCGATTCCCGCTTCGCTGGTTAGCTTTTGTTGCAACATCGTGATCGCGTCGCTGGAATCGTTCCAGGCGGAAATGCCGGTCACCGCGTCCACCCTGGAAAACGAGTCGAAGGGACTGTTCTTCTTTTTTTCCTCATCGTCAGAGCCGGCGAGCAGACTGTCGCGGGTGGTGATGCGGAATCTGGAGTTCACCGCGGCGTCGCTGCGGAGCGTCGTTCCTTGGAAGAACAATCGCAGTTCGGTGGGGTTGTACCCTTGTTCGGCCAGTTCTTCTTGGCTGACGTCGCCGAAATTGGGTTCGACGTATTCCCGCGGGGGACGATTCAGAATCACACTGTTGACGAAGCTATCGTACGAGTCCCAGGCTTCGACCCAGTTGTCGGTCAAATCGAACCGCGGTTGGATCACGGTGCCGCGACCGATGCGTCGCGTCAAAACGAGTGACGCCGTGTTGTCGATGGCCGATGCGTCGGGATCGAGCCGCCCGTCGACGGCGATGTGGCTGATCTGAGACCGAACCAGTTCGACTTGTTTTTGTAACGATCGATCCGTCGCCACCGAGTTCTTGGTCAATAACTCCGCCGCCGCGTTTCCGTCCAGTTCGATATTGCTGGTCGGGACCAGCGGCAACAGGTCGGACAGCGAGGTATTGGCGATGGCGTCACTGGCCGCCGGCCCGTTGACGATCAAACGACCGCCGAAACGAATCCAGTCGGCCAGTGCGGTGTGTTGTTGCGGCGTCAACGCGTCTTCGGACAGGTCGTCCCAAAGCACCACGGCGGTGCTGGACCAATCCAACATGGTTTCCGGCAACGGCAGCAGGTCACTCGCATCGGGCACCACCACGCGATAGTTGCTGTGCCCGGTCGGGTCTTGGATCTCTGATTCAAAAGATCGTGTCCAATTGGCCGTTTGCAGACGCGTGAATCGCTCGGGACGCTTGCTCAGCACGACGAAAAAATACTCGCTGCCGCGCATCGCGTTGAACGGTTGGCCGCCGGTGTCCAGGATGCCTCCGCTGCGAGGGACAAATCGGCTGGACAGGTTGACGCGTCGTATGTCGATGGAGTTGGGAGTTGGGCATCGGAAACGGAAATCAAAGCCCCGCATCTGGCCTTTGGGCAAAACCACCGGACGAACCGACTGCAGGCTTTGGATTGTGCCGGTGCGTTCCATATTGATGTCGCGCAGAATCACCTCCGATCGACTGGACAGTTCACCGCGCGTGTCAGCCTTGTTGCTGCGGATCGACTGCTCCGCCGTCATCCAGTGCCCCGGTTTGACCGCACCGATCGACTCGCTTTGGTCCGATGGGAACACGATCGCCGAGCGAGTCGAATAGGCCTCCTGCGGAGCATTCTCTTCTTCTTGGGCGTTGGGGTCGGTCGTCGGGGTCGTCGTGCAGCCTTCACAGCCGACGATCAGCGGGACGGTGAGTAAGGCAAATAGGAAAAACGCGGGACGCGGCATTCGAAAAATCGACATGGGAAAGTGGCAGAAGAGACGAGTCGGGGGCGGCCCCGTCCGAACCGTGATTAGTGTACGCGATTGGTGCGCCGAAGAGGATTCCCGATGCACAGATTAGCCAACCCGCGATGCATCTGACGTGCCGCCTTCGATTGCCCGGTTCCCGCCGGCTTCACGCGCCGGCCATCTCGTGGACCGGGGCGTTGGTCATGTGTTTCCACAGCACCTTGGCTGCATCGAGATCGCCTTGCCGCGCCTGTCCACGGCCGTAAACGATCCGGTCGTACGCTGCGGTCAATCGGCCCGTCGCGGATTCGACCGGTGCGAACAGTGCTCGAGCGTCGTGCCGTTGCTTCGTCGCTTGCCTCAACCGTAAACCAAACTCGGAAAACGTTTCGTCGCGGTTTCGCTCAAAACCGCGTTCACGGGACCAGGCTTCAAATGCTTGGCAGGTCATCACCACCACGCGTCGAGGGTCGGTTTCACGACCGATCGGATTTCGGAATGAAGCAAACGGCCGTCGAGGGGCGTCCCGAAGTTTTTCTGGTCCGATCGCGTCCGCCAACCCGGTTGTATCGCGTTCGCGTCCGAACAACGACTGCCACCACAGCGCCAACCGTTCCCGCATTTGATAGAGATAAAACGCAACGATCGCCAGCAGCCCGAGTATCAACAGCAACCGAAACAGACCGCTGACGGCGGGTAGCACGTCAGGCAGGGAAGGCATCGAACTGCTGGGCGACGACTCGTTGGAAGACTGCTTAGGGGCTTCGCGTTGCGATGATTCATTCCTGTCGGATGAATCTGGCGACGACTGGCTTTCATTTCGCTGATCGCCACGGTCGGTCGATTCGGCCGACGGCGACTGTTTCTGAGCGTCGGAATCCGACGATTGCTGTTGTCCAGATTG
>NZ_JANZKV010000345.1 GCF_025060895.1 Stieleria sedimenti
GGCGCGGTGGCGATCACGTCAACGCTGACGCTGAGCGACGTCGATGACACGAACCTGGAATCGGCGGTCGTCCAAATCACTGGCAACTACACCAACGGCCAAGATGTGCTGACGTTCGTCGATCAGAATGGCATCAGCGGCGTCTGGAATGCCGGCGCCGGCACGATGACTCTGACTGGAACGGCGACTGTCGCGCAGTATGAAGCGGCGCTGCGGAGCATTACCTACACCAACACCAGCGACAATCCCTCCACGGCGACGCGCACGGTCTCATTCACGGTCAACGATGGCGACGTCGATTCCAACACGCAAACCCGTGACATCTCGATCGCGGCGACCAACGATGATCCGACGGGTACGGGATTGCCGAGTGACATCACGGTGACCGAGGACGTCAGCAGCAATGTCGATCTGTCGGCTCTCAACCTGAGTGACTTGGATGAGAACGGCGGCAATCTGACGGTCACGCTTTCGACTTCGACCGGCGGCGATTTATCGGCCTCGACAGGCGGTGGAGTGACCGTGGGGGGATCGGGAGCCGGGACGCTGACCCTGACCGGCACACTCGCCGATTTGAACACGTTCTTGGATACGCCGGCCAACATTCAGTACTTGCACTCTGCGCCGCACACCTTCGGTAACGACGCCGACACGATCCAAGTGGTCGTCAACGACGGCGGCAACACGGGTTCCGGTGGCGGAACGGATCAAACGATCGGCACCGTCAACGTCGACATCACGGCGGTCAACGACGAGCAAGTGCTGGCGACCAACACCGGTGACACGGTCCCGGAAGGCTCGGTCGGCAACACCGTGGCCACGGCGATGCTGGAAACGACCGACGTGGACAACACGGACAGCCAATTGGTTTACACGGTTGATGCGGTGCCGACCAACGGAACCCTGTACCGTCTCGGTTCTGCGTTAAGCGTCAGCGACACCTTCACGCAAGCCGATATCGATGCGGGCCTGATCACTTACGATCACGACGGCAGCCAAACTTCATCGGACAGTTTTGATTTCACGGTCGATGACGGCGCGGGAACGACGACCAGCAGCACGTTCAATTGGACGATCAGTAATGTCAACGATGCTCCGGTAGAGGCATCGATCGAAGGCAGCACGCTGGCCTACACGGAAAATGACGGCGCGGTGGCGATCACGTC
>NZ_JANZKV010000346.1 GCF_025060895.1 Stieleria sedimenti
GCCGGTTCGCGCCAGCGTCGAACTGACCATCAGCGCCGTCAGGACGCCGGCACCGTCGAATTTCGATCGTGATTGCGTGTTCGGCATCAACCGATTATCTGGCCGAGCGCCGCGCGAAGTTCCCTTCGTGAAAACGCATGATCTTCAATCCCTGTTTCGCATAAATCCCGATCGCTGAATGCGTCACGCCGGGTACGATCAACGCTTGATATTCAATCCCCTGCTCTGCAAGAAATTCCAGATATTGCAAGTTGTTCTCGTAATTGAACCCCTTGGTCCCGACGTAGATCATCAGATTCAGTTTGGGTGCGTCCTTACGTGCGGCATACGCCCGCGCCAGATCCCACGTGTTGTCTCCTTTGGCAAACCGCAACGTCTCCGACTCGGCCGACTCGGGTGATTCGCTGATCCGTTTCTCCGTCGCATACCCGCCACCGCCCGCAGCGACACTGGAAAACAGTTCGGGGTAGCGAAGCGAAAGCCGCATCGTTCCCCGTCCGCCCTGGGAAAACCCTTCCAGTCCTCGAGCCTGTCGATCGGCGATGGTTCGATAGGTCGCGTCAATGTGCGGAATCAACTCTTTGATAAACACATCGGCCCCCAAGGCATCCGGCTGTCCCTGGACTCCGACCCGATCGGGCACGTTGTAGTGACTGACCGGCCCGCCATTGACCAGGACATAAATGATCGGTTGGATTCCATGTTCTTGTCGCAACCGAACCCAATGCTCGGCCAACTTAATGCTCTTCGTCTCGTCACCTGGGCGTCCGCCGTGTAGATAGTAGACAACCGGATAACGCTGGGACGTCAAGTCGTAGTC
Source organism: Stieleria sedimenti (assembly GCF_025060895.1). Taxonomy (GTDB): domain Bacteria; phylum Planctomycetota; class Planctomycetia; order Pirellulales; family Pirellulaceae; genus Stieleria; species Stieleria sedimenti. The sequence continues at coordinate 821 of NZ_JANZKV010000346.1, forward strand.
CTCCGGCAGCAACACACAGTAGCCGACGTCCTGGTTGGCGATGCGACTGGCAAACGTCCCGTGCCGTAACCCCGACGCATGTTTTGGCGGCATCGGATTGACCCAGCGAAACGGTTTCGGCGGACGCTTGGCCCTCTTTTTTGCGGCCGCCTCGCTGGGGTTTTGTTTTGGGCTCTGTTGAGCGTGCGAGGGATGGGGCAACAACGCCAGGATGGAGAACGCGGCAACGATCGCGCATCGAATCGCAGTATTGCGAGAGAGCCGGAGCGGGGTGTGAAACACGAGTGAACGACCTATCAAGAGTGGGGATGCATCTTCAACGCGACAGTTCGAAGCTCACTTTGAACTTGGCAAACGCTTCTCAATCATCCCAATTAGCTCCTCGATCAATGCGTCGGGACGATCGTCTGACACGGCCAGGTTGACCGTTTCGGCATCCGGATTCTGGTGGTCGTACAACTCCACGAATCCGTCCTGGTGCACGATCAATCGATGCGTGTCGGTGCGAATGGTTTTGGCGTTGTTGCGATATGCGATCGCCGGATGGCCTTCGGTTTGCTCGTCTTCCAACAACGGTCGAAGCGACCGGCCTTGCACGAATGCGGGAATTCGCACGCCGGTCAATTCGCAGAGCGTGGGAAAGAGATCGAGGGTTTCAACGATTCCGTCGGTCGGCTTTCCGGCACGTTTCATTCCGGGATAGCGAATGATCAACGGCGACCGCAGCGATTCTTCGAACAGACAATGTTTGCCCCAGATCGCGTGCTCGCCGAGATTCCAACCGTGGTCGCCCCACAGCACGACGATCGTGTCGTCAGCCTGCCCCGATTCCTCCAAACGGTCGAGCACTCGACCGACCTGTGCGTCGGCATACGTGACGCAAGCGGCGTAGTGGCGGCGGACTTCGTTGGCGAACGCTTCGTCGTCGTTGGGGTTGCGTCCCCAGCGGTTGTACTTCATGAATTCGCCGGATGAGTGCCAGGTCGTTTTCCCCTGCGGCTTTTCCGGATGCGGAATCGGCGGCAGTTCCACATCGATGTAGGGCTTCATGTACTTGGCCGGCGCGCCGAAAGGCAAATGGGGGCGCAGGATTCCGACGGCCAGAAAGAACGGCGGCTCATCGGCGGCGGTCAGTTGATCCAACTGTCGCAGTGCTTCCTCGACCGAGATTCCGTCGGGATAAATCGAATCGTCGCCGTCGACCGACTGGAACACGTCCATCTCTTTGGCATTCTTGCGGATCTCACCATGAGCCAGCCCGTGCATCCATCCGCGCGGATGCTGCCAAGGGCCGGCCGGCAGCAAATGCCGATCCCAGGAGTCCGGCATCTCGGGCATCGCTTCGTCGTCCCAATCCGAGCCGCCACGTCCGCCGGGATGATGCGACACCTTGCCGACCGAAACGGTACGGTAACCATGCTTGCGAAACCAAGCCGGCATGCTGGGCGGAACCGCAGCGGAATCGCTTTGCATTTGTTTCGCGCGAGCAAACAGCGCCCCGTTGCTGGCCGGACCGTAGAGGCCCGTCAGCAAGGTGTAGCGAGACGCGCCGCACGTCGGTGCCTGGACGTAATGCCGGTGAAACGCACGACCGGACGCCGCCAATGCGTCGATGTTGGGAGATTCGATATACGATTTCCCGAAACAATTCAGTTCCGGACGAAGATCATCGACGCAGATCAACAGGACATTGGGCCGATCGGCGAACAAGGCCGACGCCGCGATGAGGCAAACGACCAGGGAGGAAATAGTTCGGAAGCGATGCATCGATTTGAGAATTACGCGTGCGGTGGGAGTTGGGAAGCCGTCCATGGTATCCGGAGAGAGGGTCAAAAAATGGGTTGGTCAAAAAATATTAAAAATCGGATCAGCCGGTTCGCGTAAGAGAACGCCCTGCTGAGGGTGGCACCCTCTTGGCAAGCATGGGTGTCGACACATCGAAAGTCACCCTCCCTGACAGGGAGGGTCGAGCGAAGCGAGGGGAGGGTCCGATTGCGTCATCGAGTGATTTCGAGCCACAAAGCCCCCTCCCCGGCCTGCCATTTTTTGACCACCCCATTTTTTGACCAACCATCTCCTCCACCGCCTGACAATATCTCAAAGCAACAAGACGACTGATTGCATGGCACCCGCAACGAAGACAGGCTGTAATAGAGCGTCTCGCTCCCGACCGCCCCCCTCTCCACACGGCACCGATGAATACCCGCCTCCGCTTCTTGTCCCTGCAACTGTGTTGTCTGCTCGTCCTTTGGTCGGCCACGACGAACGTGTCGGCCGAACGGCCCAACGTGTTGATGATCTTGGTCGATGACTTGAAACCGGCGCTGGGATGCTACGGTGATCCGATCGCCAAGACACCGAACTTGGACGCGCTCGCGGCGCGGGGCATGCGGTTCGACGCGGCCTACTGCAACCAAGCCGTCTGCGCTCCGTCGCGATTCACCCTGATGCTCGGCTCCCATTCGACTTCAACGGGGTTGTACGGCCTGGGCAGCGAGTTGCGACAAGTGATACCTGACGCGGTCACGTTACCGCAGCACTTCGCCGCACACGGCTACCGCACCGAATCACTCGGCAAGATTTTTCACATCGGTCACGGCAACCATGGCGATCCCGAATCGTTTTCCGTTGAGCACTTCAAAGAGAAAGTGATCGAGTACCTTGATCCAGAAAGCACCGGCGGCGGACAACTGACGCGTGAAGAGGCGTACTTCACCAACCAACAACTCGACCGCATCAAGTCGCTGCCACGCGGCGCGGCGTACGAATCGCCCGTGGCCGACGACGAAGCCTACGCGGACGGACGCGTTGCGACCGAAACGATTCGTCGTCTGCGTGCGGCCAAACAACGACGCGACGGTGAAGGGACACCGTTCTTCATCGCCGCCGGGTTCGCCCGCCCGCACCTGCCCTTCTCCGCACCCCAGCGGTACTGGGACCTGTTTGATCCCGACGAACTTCCGATGCCGGTCAACGAAGAACTGCCTCAAGATTCACCGCCGGTCGCACACAAACGCGGGGGTGAAATCACCAACTACAAACCCGTCCCCGAAGACCGCGATGCCGAGTACTCCGACGAACTGAAACGCAACCTGATCCACGGCTACTATGCCAGCACCAGTTACGTCGACGCACAGATCGGTAAGGTCATCGAGGCGCTCGATGAATTAAAACTGGCCGACAACACGATCGTCGTGCTGTGGGGCGATCACGGGTTTCATCTCGGTGATCTTGGCATCTGGACCAAGCACACCAATTACGAACAAGCCAATCGCATTCCGATCATCATCATCGCACCGGGGACGACGAAGCCGAAGCAGTCCACCGGCCAGCCCGCCGAGAGCGTCGACATTTACCCGACGCTTGCCGAGTTGGCCGGGCTGCCTCAACCCACCGGCCCCCAATCGATCGACGGTGTCAGCCTGGTGCCGGTGCTGAAAAACCCCAATGTTCGCGTGCGGGAACATGCCTTCCACGCCTATCCCAAACGGACGATGGGCCGCGCGATTCGCACCGAACGTTATCGGATGGTCGAATGGAAAACGCCCGGTGAAGACTCCGCCGATGCCGAGTATGAACTTTACGACTATCAAACCGACCCCAACGAAACACAGAATCTGGCGAGTTTGAAACCGGATGTCCTGGCACAACTAAAATCGATCCTGGCAGGCTATCCCGAAGCGGTCTTCAAGAATCGCCGCGTGCCATCGCGATCCTTCCCAAAAAACCTCCCGGTCCTGAAGACGCCGCCGATCGCCGACCGAAATCTGGTGATCGAAGCGACGATCAAAGGCCCCAAACCGCATGGCGTGGTCGTGGCGCACGGCGGACGCGAGCACGGCTATGCGTTGCACGTCATCGACGGAGAACCCGTATTCGATGTCCGCCGATCTGGCAAAGTCACGCGGCTGAATTCCAACATCAAAGTCAGCGGACAGAGTCGCTTGGTTGCAACGCTGGACGCCCAAACGATCAGCCTGTCGATCAACGGCGGGACGCCGACAACGATGTCCTCACCCGGTTTGATCGCGGTGCAACCCAAGGACGGAGTGTCGGTCGGTTCAGACGACCAGTCGGCCGCCGGAGACTACGAGGCCCCCAATCCCTTCACCGCCACCATTGTGGCATGCAAAGTCACGACCGCCGAATCGAATCCACGCTGACGTGCGCAACAAGCAACGAGTGTCACCGCATCGTGCTGCGAACTCATTGTTTTGCCCCCATGGGACCGACGAATCGTTCCGCCCACCAGTCGTGGGCGCCGTCGACTTCATCGACTGGTGTTTTCGATTAAGCTGCGGTGATCTGCTAACGCAACATGCGTTTCACATCGAGCGACAATCGGCAGTCACCACAAATGTCAAAACCGAGAGATTCGGTTGCGGGAACCGACTGATAGCTGCCGCCGGCATCGAGCGACCACGCCGAGAGGCTGTTCGCCTCGGGGTCGATGACCAGATACCAACGGACGCCTTGGTCGCGATAGAGGTCTTTCTTTTCTCCAACATCGCGACTGCGGGTCGCGTCCGAAAGAACTTCCGCGACGAGCGCGGGCGGCTGTTCGACATGCCTGACCGGGGCGTCTCCACAAACCACCGATACATCAGGGCGCACGACCGTATCGTTAGTAATGATCCAGTCAATCTCGGCGAGCACCGCGGCATGGCATCCGCTTGACTCGACCGCAAGCTCCAGTTGGGTTGCGATGCGAACGAGCAACTGAGAGTGCCGACCGAAAGGACTGGGGCTCATCGAAACAGGCAGCCCCTGCCAAAGTTCCCAGTCGCCTTCCCATCGCGTGTAATCTTCCACGGTGTAAGCCGGACGGTAGCGAGGCGCGGTACTCATGCGAATTCGGCGGTCAGAAAGGAAAAGCGTCGGATAACCTTAAGTTTATCTGCCTCGGAGAGTGTACGCCAATCGGCGCACATCCGGTGCCCCCCCACCCGCCGCAGCGGCGACCACTCTCAACCGCCCATCGGCGAACAGATCTCGATCAGGAAACCGTTGTTGTCTCGCACATAAGAAACGGTTTGCCCCCATGGCTTGGTATTTGGCGGTGACACGGCGACGGCACCGTTTTCGATCGCACGGTCATACCCCGCCTGGACGTCTTCGGTGGTGAAGGCGATCTCGAAGGCCGCCGAGGGACCATCGGGGCGCGTTTCGGCATAGTCAAACCCGTGTGACTTGGCCAAGGCATGCGAGACAAATCCGAGCGCGACGGCGCCGCTATCCAGTTCACCATATTCCTGGTCCCCGTCCTTGTGCATGGATTTGCGAGCAAATCCGAACGCGGCCTCATAGAACGCCAGGGACTGTTCTACATCGGCAACATAAAGCAGCGTGTAACCAAAGTTCATCGAAAGACTCGTGGGCAATGGAGGTCAACAGTCGCACGAAAATTTTATATGATCCAATCCTCTTCTGCTCATCAAAAGGATTGATCATGCCCATTTCATGCCCCTTGGCAATCCGCAGCCCGTCCACTGATGATTTCCGCGACTTTGACTACGCGGTCATGCGACGTGCTTTTGAAACCCACAAGTACCTCGGCCGCCTTGCAGATGAACCAATTTGCCAAGCCTATTTTGTGAAGCACTTGAAAGAGTCAAACTTTGAAGTTCACCGAGAGGTCCCAATCGACGTCGTCTACGAAACTTTTCATAAACAATACTTCCTTGACGTGGTGGTCAACCGCTTCGGTGTTTACGAGGTGAAGGTGGCGAGTGAATTGACATTGGAACACGAGATGCAGCTATTGAACTACCTGTTACTGCTTGACCTTCCGCGTGGCAAGTTGATCAACTTTCGCCCACAGTCCGTGCAATTCAAATTTGTAAATGCCCCAGCACGAAGGGAAAGACGTCGGCGTTTTCAGGTTACGGAAGAAAGGTGGACCGATCAATCGTGCTTGAGGTCAAAAACACTTGGCTTCCTCCGTGACTGGGGAACTGGCCTTGCGTTGCCGCTTTATACTCAGGCGGCAACTCATTTCCTCGGCGGCGAATTTCACGCGATTCGAAATATCCGAATGGACCGTGATGGGTATCCGTTGGGCAGGCAAAGATTTCACATGACGAGTGAAAACGAAGCGTTTCGGATCACCGCTCTGGTGAAAGGATTGGGTGAATACGAATCGAACCTTCGCAAATTGCTCCGCCACAGCGCCCTGAAGGCGATTCACTGGATCAATATTACGCTCTCCGAAGTGAGACTGCTGTCGGTGGAGTAGCGGACGGAGGGTAGGAAGATTTTGGAGGTAAGAAAATTGCCGATGACGAAATAGGATCTCACGCCGAGCGATTTCCCCCAAAATCTTCCTACCCCCAAAATCTTCCTTCAACAACACCCTCCCTCCCCGCAGCAATCCTCGACCGGCTGTTCGTTCGACCTCCCGCCGGATTTGGTGACTTTGGGTGGGCGTACGACCTGGCCGCCGGTGCAGTCGTACGGCGCGGCGTCTTGCGGCAGGATTTCGGTTGCCGGTGAGAGACCGAGAAAATCTTGCGAGTAGGGTTCACTCTGCATCTTTTCAAACGTTTTGCGGCAGACGGCGGCTCGGACGCCGCGGGTGAACTCGTGGCCGTCGTCGTCTTTCACACTGGCGTAGGGTCCCCGATACATCACCGCTTCGTTGTGTTCATAGCAGGGCGTGTCGGGATACTTGTAGGCGATGACCGTGACGGACCTGAATTCGATCCCCTCGACGATTTGCCAGGGTTCGCTTTGATAGGCCGGCATCTGGGCGGCTTGAAACCCCGCGCGAGTGAACGCGTCGATGAACGCTTTTTCTTGCAGTGCGCCGCTGATGCAGCCGCTCCACAGTTGCCCGTCCTGCTGCATGTGCAGCGGGACCGGTTCATCGCTGACGATGTCACTGATCACGGCTCTGCCGCCGGGCCGCAAGACGCGAAAGATCTCCGCGAACAGTTTTCCCTTCTCCGCCGCGTCGACCAAGTTCAACACGCAGTTGCTGACCACGACATCGACGGAGTTGTCGGGAATCATCGGTTGTTTTGATCGCATGTCTGCAACGAACGCTTCAAATCGCTGCAACGCGGCTTCGCTATCGACCGGGTTTTCGGACAGGTGCGCATCGACGCGATCTCGATCGATCTGCAGGTCTTGAATCTTGCCTTTGCAGAACCGGACGTTGTCGTAGCCGATTCGCTGGGCGACGATACGCTGACTGTTTCTCGCCAGAGCCAGCATGTCGTCATTCATGTCGACGCCGATCACGCTGCCGGACTGGCCGACGACCTGCGCGGCGATGAAACAGATCTTTCCGCCACCGCTACCGAGGTCCAACACCGTCTCGCCTTGTCGGACATATTTGGACGGGTCTCCGCAGCCATAATCGCGATCGATCACTTCTTGCGGAATGACTTCCAGGTAGCGTCGGTCGTAATCGACCGGACAACACAGTGCGGGTTCACGCGTTTCGGCGGCCGAGGAATAGCGTTGACGAACGGCGGATTCGGTATTCAAAGTCGACATGGTTGGCGAAGGTTGCTCGCTGAGGAAATAGAGACGGTTACAACAACGCGCCGCTGCAACTGCTGCCCGCACCGGCGGTACAACCATAACAGTGGTCTGCGGTTGCGATGCGGCGGTTGGCAAACTGGTGCAGCGAATCGGTGTTCCAGATCGTCGGCGGCTCCGTTGAATGGGAACCAACGGCGGAACTGCTCGCGGGCAGGTCGATCATCTGATTGAAGTCACAATCATAGATCGCACCATCCCAGGCGATCGACAGCAGCGATCGGCACATCACCGCTTCTGCCGCGGCGGAATTGAAATTTTCCTCCAGCAGATGCATGTACTGCTCGAGGCGTTGTTTTTTAGCCAGGAACATGGCGTAGCGTTTGATCGGAATGTTCGTGATCGTCAGCAACTGATTGAAACGGATGCCATAGCGTGCCTGAAGTTCACGTTTGTAATCGGCCTGCAAACTCGCTTGGTCAGGCGGTAGAGATGGGCCGGTGGGGTTGAACACGAGATCCAGCCGCAGCCGGCTGGAATCGTCACCGTAGCCGAGGTCGTTCAGCCGCCGTAGTGCATCGATACTTTGGCGAAACACTCCGTCACCGCGTTGGCCGTCGACGTTTTGTTCGAGATAGCACGGCAGCGATGCAACGACATCGACGCCATGGTCTGCCAAAAAGGGCGTGGCCCATTCGTAGCCCGGTCGTTGCAGGATGGTCAGGTTGCAGCGATCGATGACCCGAATGCCGCGGCCGCGGAACTCGCGGACCAGATCACAAAAGCTCGGATTCATCTCGGGCGCGCCGCCGGTCAGATCGACGGTGCGGAGGGCGCGACAATCGCGTGACAGTTCGACGACACGGGCCGCCGTCTTGGCATCCATGTTCTCACGCTTTTTCGTCGGCCCGGCGTCGACATGACAGTGCGTACAGGTTTGGTTGCACAGTTTCCCCAGGTTGATTTGCAATTGCTCCACCGCGATCCGCCGCATCGGCGAGGCTTCGCGGGCGACCCGGGCGGCGAACGGCTGGACAAGATTGGTAGGCAGACCGGTATTGATGACCGGCAAAAGTGACTTCATGGACTCAGCAATCGAAGGAACGTTGGGACACGGAGAACTGCAAAGATAAGACAATGCCCACGCGGCGTGTGCAACCGCCGGCGGGAATTGCCGCCGAATCCGCTCGCCGATCGAGAACTTTCTGGCCCCGACCGGCGTAGCAGTCGCGAGACGGGTACATCAGGCACCACTACCGAAACGACGAACATTGTCTTTGCCTCGCAAAATTGGGCTCTCCTTGCTCATCGGATTGCTGATCGCCAAAGTGGTCGGCGTGGTGATGCGTGGCCCCAGCCCGATGGTGCTCGACGCCCGGTTTTACTGGGAATTGGGTGGCTTGGTCGCCGACGGTGATTGGCTGTTGATGCAGCGCCCGATCGCCTATCGAACACCGGCCTACCCGTGGCTGATCGGTCTGTTCCGAGCCGCTTGCAGCGATCCGCTATTCGCCCTGGTTTGCTTCCAGAGTGTGCTTTGGATCGCCACGATCGGGTTGGTCGCGGCGCTCTCGGCAGAGATTTCGCGAAGCCGGCGTGCCGTGTGGGTCGTGGTGGCCCTGGCGATCCCGATGCTCTGTTCGGCCGTGTATGTTACGACGGTGCTGACCGAAACACTCTTCGTCTTTTCAGTCGTCCTGCACTTATGGACGGTCGCCCGCTTTACCCGCCAACCGACGGTGGCGGGCGGAGTCTTCGTCGGACTGACGCTGGGGTTGGCGATTTTGACGCGTCCGGTGGCGATGCTGGTGTGGATCGCCGACCTGATTTACGTGATCACCTGCTGGTACTGGATTGCCAACCCGGCGACGAAGCATCTTTGTCGTCGCCGCGGCTGGATTTGCGTGATGCTGGCCGGCATCGTGACGGTTGCCTGTGTCGGCCCTTGGCTGGCCCGCAATCACGCCTTGTTTGGCAAAGCGATGCTCACCGAATTCGTCGGCCGCAATCTCTGGATCGTCACCTTCCAGGACGGCAGCGGCGCCGGATTGGAGCTTCCCGACTCCGACGGTGCGACGCAATTGAAGACACAAATGGATGACGGCGTTTGGGCCACCCTGTCCGACGACCAGAGCTGGCGACATACCTGGACCGTCTCCAACGCGCTGACCGCGTCGGGGATGGACGACCCCTCGGCGGACCGTTTGATGAAGCGGGTGGCCACCGATGCGATCGCGGAGGAACCGCTGCAGTTCGCAAGGAAAACCGTGCGACGGTTGGTCAACTTTTGGCGAACACGGGCGACGGAGATCCCGGCTCAGTTGGCCGATCTGGCAGCCGACGGTACCGCGACGCGTGAGGAGTTGTCCAAGGAGTTTTACGGCGGACAGCCGGTCTGGGGCGTTAAAGTCCCACCTGTCGATACAGCCCTCCGCCATCGCTGGAGCAATTGGTTGGCCGGCAACACGTTGTTGATGTTCGCAACCCTCGCTTCAACGATGCTGTTGATCTGGCGACGGCCCACACGCGCCGCGGGCCTTTGGCTGGGAGCCATCCTCAGCTATTTTGCCACCGTCACCGCGGTACTGGAAATTCCCGCCTACCGCTACCGAATGATCGTCGAGCCGATCGTTTTGCTGGTGATCGCGTTGGCGATCGCCTCGATTTCGGCTAGTGATGGGGGTTTGAGAGTTTGGTGGGGAGGTTTGGTCGAAAAATTGAGTGGTCAAAAAATATGAAAGAACAGGGTAGTACGTTCGTGGAGAATCACTCGCCCATCTTTTGACCAACTCATCTTTTGACCAACTCATCTTTTGACCAACTCATCTTTTGACCAACCCATCTTTTGACCAACCCATTTTTTGACCAACCCATTTTTTGACCAACCCATTTTTTGACCAACTCATTTTTTGACCAACCCATCTTTTGACCCATTGTTCTCGACCGACGATCCTACCGAAACGACCAAGTTAGAATGAGAAGTTCAGAGGAAAGTGGGCCGAGGGATGCAAGCGGGCCGATCGAACTGTCGGTCGTCATGCCCTGCCTAAATGAAGCCGATACGGTGGCAACCTGTGTCGAGAAAGCCGTCCGGGCGATGAAGGAAGCGGGCATCGTGGGCGAAGTCGTCGTCGCCGATAACGGCAGCACCGACCGATCACAGGAATTGGCGATCGAACAAGGCGCGCGAATCGTCGACGTGCCGCAGCGAGGATACGGCGCCGCGTTGATGCACGGCATCGAAGCCAGCCGAGGCAAGTACGTCCTGATGGGCGACGCCGACGACAGTTACGACTTTCTGGAAATCCCCAAATTTATCGACTCGCTGCGGCAAGGTCATGATTTGGTCCAAGGCTGCCGTCTGCCCCGCGGTGGCGGCCGGGTCCTGCCCGGCGCGATGCCGTTTTTGCATCGCTGGTTCGGTAACCCCGTGCTCAGCTGGCTCGTCCGATTGATGTTCCGCATCCCGATCAACGATATCTATTGTGGGATGCGCGGCTTCACGCGAAAGCACTATGACCAGCTCGACCTTCGATCGCCGGGGATGGAATTCGCGACGGAGATGATCATCAAGAGCGGACTGCACCGCGATTCCCATGGCACGTCTTGGAGCCAGGTACCGATCACGCTGCACCCCGATGGCCGCCAGGCGCACCCGCCGCATTTGCGCACCTTTCGCGACGGCTGGCGAACCCTGCGTTTGTTTTTGGCCTTCAGTCCTACCTGGACGTTTTTCCGACCCGGCCTGGTTCTGTTGATGATCGGGCTGGTCGGGTATGCATTGGCACTGCCGCAAGTCAAAGTGTTCGGCGCGGCGTTGGACGTCCACACGCTGTTGGTCGCCAGCCTGTTTGTGCTGATGGGATGGCAGTGCGTGTTGCTGGCGACGCTGGCGAGAATTTTCACCGGACGCGAAGGCATGATGCCGCCCCACGAAAAACTGGAACACGTCACCGTCGAACGTGGACTGGCGTTCGGGATAGCGGCCGGAATCGGTGGCGCGGCGATGATCGGCTTCGTGGTCTGGCGATGGTGGCAACAAGACTTCGGCGCATTGGATTACCCGTTCACCATGCGGTGGGTCGTGCCGGGCGTGACGCTGGTCGCGCTCGGTTTCCAGACCGCCATGGCATCGCTGATGAGCGGCGTGTTGATGATGCAGCGGTCACGTCGGCACGATCGACCGATTGCGGGAACGGATGATGATCACCGGACAACAACCGCTTCGCCGCAAGAGACTCCGTCATGACCGATTCGTCGAGCCTGGACATCATTCGTCACGTCGCCGCGGGGCAGCTGTGCTGTGACCCCGTCTGGGAAGCCGCGTACAAACGATTTGAAACGCCGGAACAGGAGATCGCAAAGTTTATCAAACGACTGCGGCGATTCGGATTCGAAACGCTGAAGCGTGACTGCCGCATCGTCGAAATCTTTTGCGGCCGAGGCAACGGACTCGTCGCACTTGAGCGAATGGGGTTCGAAAACCTCGAAGGCGTCGATCTGAGCGACAGCCTGTTGGAAGAGTATCGCGGGCCGGCACAACTGCACCTGGCCGATTGCCTGGACTTGCCGCTGGAATCGAACCGCTATGATGTCGTGATCGTCCAGGGCGGACTGCATCACCTGCCGGACATGCCGAGGGACTTGGATCGATCGCTGGCGGGAGTCCAGCGGATCCTGAAACCGTCAGGAAAGTTTTACGTCATTGAACCGTGGAAGACGCCGTTCCTGGTGTTCGCCCACGCCGTGACCGAGTTGCCGTTGATGCGAACGTTGTATGCCAAAGGCGACGCGTTGGCGATCATGACCGAGCGAGAACGCGTGACGTACGAACAATGGCTGGGGATGCCCGAAGTGATCCGCGAGACGTTCCAGCGGCACTTCGAGATCGAATCCTGGAAGACGACTTGGGGAAAACTTGCCGCCATCGCTGCACCGAGAGTCCATTGAACCGTCCCACCCTGCTCCACTGGATCGATGGCGAGCACCACGCGTCGTCGTCCGCCCGCACCTTCGAATCGCTCAACCCCGAAGACGACTCGGTGATTGCCACCGCAGCCTGTGGCGACGCCGGCGATGTCGCGTTGGCGGTCGATTCAGCCGCCCAGGCGTTTCAGCGTTTTCAAGAACTGGGGCCGTCGCAGCGTGAAGCGATTTTGTTGCGTGCCGCGGAATTATTGCAACAGCGATCGGCGAACTTTCGCGACCTGCTGATCCGCGAAATCGGCTCGCCCGTCGGCAAGGCGTCGATGGAAATCGGGATCGCGACCCGCGTGTTAAAAGCCAACGCGGCGATGGCCCGGCGGATGACGGGGCGGACTTATTCGAGTGACGTTCCGGGCCGCTGGAGCCTGGGGTTTCGAAAACCGCTCGGCGTCGTCGCCTCCATCACCCCGTTTAATGTCCCGCTGATCAAAGGCATCAAACACAGCAGCATGCCGCTGGCGACCGGCAACACGGTCGTCTGGCTCCCGTCGCAGCAGACGCCGATGATTGCCGCCGCGATCGCCCAGCTGTACCACGATGCGGGGTTGCCCGCCGGGGCGCTGAACATGGTGCTGGGCAACGGCGCGGAGATCGGCGATGACTTGGTGTCCGCCCCGCAGATCGCTGCGGCCTGTTTCACCGGCTCGGCGGCGGTCGGACGGCATGTGCAAACGATGTGCGGACGTCACGGAAAACGCGTGACGTTGGAACTCGGTGGCAAGAATCCGTTGATCGTGCTCGACGACGCGAACCTGGACGCCGCGGTCGGTGCAGCCGTGCGGGGCGGGTTCATCTACCAGGGCCAGATCTGCATGGCATCCAGCCGCGTGATCGTCGACCAATCGTTGGCCGAAGCCTTCACAGAGCGTTTTGTCGCCGCGTCGGAGTCGCTCGGGATGGGAGAGCTGACGGATCCGAAAACGGTGATCGGGCCGATCATCACGGCGAACGCCCGCCAACGGATACGCGATCATCTGGCGGATGCGGTCGACGGCGGAGCAAGCATCTTGTGCGGGAATCGCTGGACCAACCATCGAGTGAACCCCACCATCGTTTCCGGTGTCACTGCTTCGATGAAGCTGTTTCACGAAGAAACCTTCGGGCCGGTCGTCTCGATCGAGACTGCAAACGACCGCCAGCACGCGTTGGAACTCGCCAATGCCTCCCCCGGCATGCTCTCAGCAGCCGTCTTCACTTCGGATCTCGATGCGGTGATGACGTTCGCCGACTCTCTGGGGACGGCGATGGTTCACGTCAATGACATGACAATCCAGCAAGAACCCGAAGTCCCCTTCGGAGGCGACGGGCCATCCGGCTTCGGCCGCGAAGGCATGGAAACCGGCATCGAAGACTTCACGACCTGGAAATGGGTCACGCTTCGGAACTGAAGTTTCGAGTTTCGAGTTTCGAGTTTCAAGTTTCAAGTTTGGGATTTGACGTAGTGCCTGGAACTTGAAACTTGAAACCCGCAACTTGAAACCCAAACGCCTGGAACTTGAAACGTGAAACCCGCAACCTGAAACCCAAACGCTTGAAACTTGAAACCCGCAACTTGAAACCCAAACGCCTGGAACTTGAAACTTGAAACCCGTAACTTGAAACCCAAACGCTTGAAACTTGAAACCCGCAACTTACAACAAACAACTTACAACGTTACCTTCATGATATGGAAATCTCACAAGAACTCGCCGACCGCGTGATGCGGCTGGTCGTCTCGCCGGAATACCGGCCGAGCAAACCCAAACAGATCGCTGCAACACTCAATCTGGACGCGGACGACTATCGGGAACTCAGACGCACGATCAAGCAATTGGTTTTGGAAGGACGTCTGATCTATGCGTCGAATCATTTGATCATCAGCACCGGGGCGATCGGCGGCCCCCTGGATCGGATCCGTGGCGTCTTTCGCATGGCCGCCGGTGGACAATTCGGTTTCGTCCGGCCGGGCGACTCCGGCGACGGAGCGGTCAGCGAAGACCTGTTCATTCCGCCGGGACAGACCGGCGGGGCGTTCGAAGGCGACCTGGTCGAAGTCAAGGTTCGACCGAGCCGCCGCGGCGGCAGCGAAGGCAGTGTCAGCCGAATCATCGAGCGATCGCGGCGACAATTTACCGGCACGTTCAACATGGTCGACGGCCGACCGGCTGTCTACCTGGACGGCACACCGCACGACGCACCGGTCTTCATCGGCGACATCCAAGGATTGCCGATCGAAAAAGACGACAAGGTGTTTGTCGAAGTGGTGACGTTCCCCGGCGAAAACGGCAAGGGTGGCGAAGCGGTCCTGTTGGAACGACTCGGCAGCTCCACCAATCCCGGGATCGACACGCTGACCATCATGCGGCAATACGGATTGCCCGATGAGTTCCCCGAAGCGGTGATCGACGAAGCGCGACAGCGGGCCGATGAATTCGACGAAGACAACCCTCCGGCCGATCGGTTGGACCTGACCGGACAATTGACGCTGACGATCGACCCCTACGACGCGCGCGATTTTGACGACGCGATTTCGCTGGTCCGTGAAGACGAAGGGCGCTGGCGATTGTGGGTGCACATCGCCGATGTCGGCTACTTCATCCACCCCGGAGGAAAACTCGACCAGGAAGCGCGTCAGCGGGCGACCAGCGTTTACCTGCCCGATCGCGTGATTCCGATGGTGCCGGAAATCATCAGCAATCACCTGGCCAGTCTGCAGCCGGAGAAAGTCCGGTTGGCCAAATCGGTCGAGATCGAAATGACCGATGACGGCACCGTGATCCACAGCGAAGTTCACAACAGTGCGATCCGCAGTGACATACGGTTGCATTACCGACTGGTCGATCAATTCCTGGAAGCCCCGGACAAGTATCGCGAGAAATGGGGCGCTGCGATTTGCGACATGCTCCGCGACATGCACGCACTGGCCATGACGATCCGCAAGCGGCGCTTTAAACGCGGCGCGATCTCGATGGACATGCCCGAAGTCAAATTGGAACTGGACCGTAGCGGCAAAGTCAAAGGCGCCTACCGGACCGAGAACACCGAAAGCCACCAGTTGATCGAAGAGTTCATGCTGGCGGCCAATCAAGCCGTCGCGACGTGGCTGGACGACGCCGGACTGAAGTTCTTGCATCGCATCCACCCGCCGCCGGAACGGCGCAAACTGCGCCAGTTGTCCCATTTTGTTCGCGACCTGCGACTGGGAGTCGACTCGGTCGAAAGCCGTTTCGAAATCCAAAACGTGCTCGACCGCGTCGCCGGCACACCGCTGGAAGACGCGGTGAATTTCGCGGTGCTCAAGAGCATGAATAAAGCGGTCTACGGCCCCCAGACCGACGGACACTATGCGCTCGACATGCAGCACTACTGTCACTTCACCAGTCCGATTCGGCGTTACCCCGACTTGACCGTGCACCGTCTGATCGACCGACTCCACGCCGGCGAAAAGACTCCGGACGAATCGGTCGGTGCGTTGGTGCAACTGGGGCATCATTGCAGCGACATGGAACGCAACGCGGCGCAGGCCGAGCGCGAACTGACCGAGCTGAAACTGCTGCATTACCTGAAGAAACACCTGGGCGACACGATGACCGCCGTCATCAGCCGCGTCTTTGCCGATGGCTTTTTGGCACGCTGCATCAAACTTCCTGTCGACGGTTACGTCAGCGTCGACCAGCTTCCGTCGGATCAATATCGATTTGAACGCCGCGGCCAGATGTTGGTCGGTTTCAAAGCACATCATCGCTACCGACTGGGCGATCAATTGACGGTCAAAATCAGCCGCGTCGACCTGATCCAACGCGAACTATTTTTGGAACCGGTGAAGAACCACTCGGTCGGCAAGAGCAACCCCAACGACCGCAGCGTGAAAGCCGGCAAGTCCGGCGGGGGCAAGTCGACGTACAAAGACAAACGCAAAAAGGAACGCCGCCAGAAGGGCAAACGGAAACGACGCTAGTGCTCCGTCAACTTGACCATCGATTCGACATCGCCATACGATCTGCACGTGCTCGCAATGATGTCATCCTCGAACTGCCGTTTGCATGTCGAAACGAAATCTGATTCCTTGGCGAAAGAAGACGGTTGCGGGCCCCGATCGAACGCACGACATCGCGTCTTCCGAAGGCGTCGACGTCGACGAGCCCCCTGACGCTGAACAGGCCGCTGAGGCTGACGCAGAGTCCCCCCCCGAAGACACAGGCACGGTCGACGTTGCCCAGCCGGCCGCTGAAGTGGAAGACGGTGGAACGGCCACCGGCTCCGAGCCCGAAGAAGCGGAGGAGACTTTCGAAACAGAGACGCTCGAGGAGCCTGCTGAGCCGGCGGAAGCTCTGGACGACGGTGACGCGACCGAAGCCGACGAGACGCCCGAGACGCCCGAGAGTCGCGATGAGGCTTTGCGACGACTCTCCAATGAATTGGCCTCCCGACTCGACGGTTGCACCGCAGACGCCTGGGGCCTGTTTCGACGGTTCCCGAAATCCCCCACGTCAAGCACGTTGTCGGTATCCACTCGCCCGCCCGCTGTAAGCGACGGAGAAAAAACAGGCATCGTGATGCAGGGTCCGGTGATCGATGAAGATGAATTGACACTCGGGACCCTGCGGCTTTACCGCGAAACCATGCCCGAGGCCGTACCGATCTTGTCGACATGGCGCGGCCTTTCCAGTGAGAACCGCGACAGGATCGAAGCACTGGGTGTAACCATCGTCGAAAGCGATCCGCCCAAGTGTCGGGGGCCGCAGAACCTCAATCTTCAAATTGCATCGACGGCTCAGGGAATGCGCCAAGCCCAGTCGCTCGGATGCACTCATGTGTTGAAAACCCGCACCGACACGCGGATCCACGCGAGTGACGCCGATCAGTTTTGCCGAGGACTGCTGATGCAATTCCCGCTCGCCGAGGATGCCGGCCAGGTCGAACGCATTGCGGTCCTCGATTTTGCCACGCGACTGTTCATGCCCTACCACCCGTCCGACATCATGATGTTCGGGCACATCGATGACATGCTTCGATACTGGAATCCGAAACTGTATGGGGAAAAGGTGACGTCGGGCCACGAAACACAGTTCGGCCGTTTGGTTCGACAGCCGTTGCCGGAGATGATGCTGTGCAAACGTTTTCTTCGATCCACAGGAGCCACGCTGCAAGGAACCCTGGCACACTGGTGGCAGATCCTTGCCCAGCGGTTTGTCGTTGTCGATCGCACCAGCGTGGATCACTTTTGGATCAAGGAATACGGAAGCGGATACCACCCGAATCAATCGCAGTGGGATCGTACCAACATGGCGATCTGCCATTTCCCGCAGTGGCTGCAGATGCACCTTGGCGGCGTTCGTCCGGCCGTCGATCTGAAAGACCTGGCACAACAACAGATGTTCGACTTCGTTCACGAAGGCAACTGCCGGCCGCGCAGAGAACCATTGGCCGCCGCGGGCCAGCAGCCGCCCGGGTGATTGCGAGCCATCCCATGTTGCCGGTGACACGGTCACCAACTTCGCCGCCTGGGCCGCCGCCAACGCGGGTTTCAGCTTCGCCGACCCTGGAACCGCGTCCCTGATTCGGTACACTTTCGCTCCGGCGGTCACCGCCGAAACCTTCGCGGCGTGTTTTTTTACCCGCGTCCCAGCCGATCATTGACATCTTTGCCCGCTTTCTGAGCGACCACGCCATCACACCTTTCCGAGTGACGCATGAGTCAGGCCGATTCTTCACCACAAACGTACGCGCAAACGCCGCTGGGCGACTGGCATCGATCGGGCGGGGCCAAGATGGTCCCGTTTGCCGGTTACGAGATGCCGATTCAATATGAATCGATCGTCAGCGAACACCACGCCTGCCGGAACGCCGCGGCCCTGTTTGACGTCTCCCACATGGGGCGGCTGCGATTTGACGGCGATGGCAGCGAAGCGTTGCTGGACCGCTTGCTGACGCGGCGTGTGACGGATCTGCCCGTCGGCGGCGTTCGTTACGGGATGGTCTGCAATCAAGACGGCGGGATTTTGGACGATGTCCTGGTCTCCCACCTGAAAACGCCCAGCGAAACGCGCTACCACCTGCTGGTCGTCAACGCGTCCAACCGAGAAAAAATTGTGGAGTGGATCAAACCACTTCTCGACGATTTCCCCAGGGTCACGTTCTCCGACCGCACCGAGCTGACGGCGATGATCGCGGTCCAGGGGCCACTGGCGATGGAGACCTGCAAGCGATTGTTTTCCTTTGACCCGAGTCGATTGAAATATTACCAGGCGCGGATCACCGACCAGTTTTCCAAACCCGTCATCGTCAGCCGAACCGGCTACACCGGCGAAGACGGATTCGAATTGGTCGTGCGGGCCGAAGAGGCGACTCGAGTTTGGGAAAACCTGTTGTTGGCCGGTCGCGACGTGGGATTTGTGCCCGCCGGCCTGGGTGCCCGCGACACGCTTCGCATGGAAGCCGCGATGCCGCTGTATGGACATGAACTGGACGAAACGGTTGATCCGATCACCGCCGGTTTGAATTTCGCCTGCAATCTCGAAGACCGAGACTTCATCGGTCGCGATGCGATCGCGGCGGTCAAATCCGCCGGCCCGCGGCGTGTCCGCATCGGACTCTTGCCCGGCGGTCGCCGGCCGGCCCGCGAGGGATGCGACGTGCTTTCTTCAGACGGGCAGGTCATCGGCAAGATCACCAGCGGTGGTCCGTCACCGACGCTCGGTTTTCCGATCGCGATGGCGATGGTCGACGCCGAACACGCGACCGCGTCGGAGTTTGAGATCGACATTCGAGGCAAGCGTTCCCCCGCGACCCGAACAAAGTTACCCTTTTACCGGCGTCCCCAAAAATAGCGGCGTCTGCCATAATCCAATCACCGGCCGGCGGCGACGCCCAGCCGATCCGTTTGACAACCCACCTTCCGAAACCACTGCAAAGGGAACCAGCCAAAGTGTCACGCGACAAGAGCAAACTTCTGTACGCCGAGACCCATGAGTGGGTCGACGTTGCCGAAGAAGGCGGTCAAAAGATCGCGACGATCGGAATCTCAGGCTTCGCCATCGAGCAACTCAACGATCTGGTCTACATGGAACTTCCCGAAGTCGGGAAGACGATCGATGCCGGCGAAGAATTCGGTGAAGTGGAATCCGTCAAAGCGGTCAGCCCGCTGTACAGCCCCGTCGGCGGCGAAGTGATCGAAGTGCATGCCGAGCTGCCCGACAATTTGGATCAACTCAACGACGATCCCTATGACTTCGGCTGGATCGTCAAACTGAAAATTGTGGATGAATCGGCACTGGAAAACCTGATGGATTTCGCGGCCTACGAAAAGCAGTGCGCCGAATCCGGTTGATCCCATGACTGATCCACGCCCCGGGCGATTGCTGTTTCATCGCGAGGGCGAATCGGCCTGGAACATGGCGGTGGACCAAGCGATCGCCGAATCCGTCAGCGTCCAAGCCCCGTCGGGGTCCGCGCCGCCGTACACGCTGCGGTTCTACACCTGGGCCGCGCCGACACTCTCGCTCGGGTACTTTCAATCCAGCGCCGATGCGTCGCCGCGATTCGACACCATCAAGCGGGTCCGGCGCAACACCGGAGGCGGTGCGATCTTGCATCATCACGAACTGACCTACAGCTTGACCGTGCCCAGCTCAGCGGGCGAACACGGGGCACGAACGGATTTGTACCGTCGCGTCCACGCCGCGATCATCAATGCGCTGCACCGCCATGGGATCGACGCGAGACCCTATTACCTAAACCAAACCCCCGCGGCTGCCCCCCCCGCGGCCGGCGATGATCCCTTCCTCTGCTTTCAACGCCGCACCGACGAAGACCTGATCGTCAGCGGGTACAAAGTGCTCGGCAGCGCACAGCGGCGTTTCAAACGCTCGATCCTGCAGCATGGAAGTCTGCTGCTGCGTGCCAGTGAGTACGCCGGCGAATTGCCCGGCCTCGTCGACCTGACCTCCATCAGCCTCGCCCCCGAGACACTTTTGACGCGACTCAGCGAAGAATTTGCGGCGTTGTCCGGGGTCGCGTTCGAATCGGACGTGTTAACCGCGACTGAATTGAACCGGGCCGACGAGATCGTGGCGGACCGCTTCGGCCGATCCGATTGGTGGACACGTCGTTAAGATCGAGTGAGTTGGCGGACCAATCCCACACGGGCGTCGAGAATACGATATCCTGACGGCCGGAAAGAGAGACATCAGGGTGCGACTGAGAGTGAGCCGAGCAAGATGTTCCAGTGCGCGTTTACGCCAACCCCCTTTCGCGGGCGGGTATCGACAATGCTGCGGGTGAGCGCAAAACGGCAATTACGGCATTTTCCCCACCTCTGCAACCGTCTACAATACGACCACACTTGTCGGCCCCAGCCACGCGCTTTCCCGTGGTCCCATCGCTTATCAGCTGCTGACAAGTCAAGTTGCGCAAACCGTGAATCCGCGGAAGTCAAGATAGGAATAGGTGCCGTATGCAAGTAAAGCTGAGGGTCATGACGGGGAGCCACGAGGGGACGGAGATCCCGATCAGCGGTGATAAGTTCTTGATCGGCCGCAGTGAATCCTGCCAGCTGCGCCCCAAGAGTGATTCGATCAGCCGGAAACATTGCATTTTGGTCATCCGCGACGGCCGGTTGCTGATCCAGGATTTGAAAAGCCGCAACGGGACCTATGTCAATGAAAAACGCTTGCCGAGTGATCGCGCAAAGGTCCTCTCCGCCGGCGACTCGCTCAAGATCGGCAAACTGCTCTTTGAAGTCGTCATCGAACACGGACTCAAGGGCGCCAAAAAACCACAAGTCGCCGACATCGGTGAAGCGGCCGCGCGAACGGTCCAAGACAGCGATAGCCGTTTCGAAGAAGTGGATGTGACCGGCTGGCTGGACGAAGCCGACCAAATCGATCGTGTCCGCAAACTCTCCGATCCCGACACACGCCAGTTCCGCATCGATGATTTGAAGAAAGCCGAACTGGAGGAGGACGACGACGATTCGTCTTCCAAGGATCCCTCCAGCGATAGCACGGAGCTTTCGGCCAACGACAGTTCCCTACTGGAACGACTGCGAGAACAGAAGAAAGCCAAGAAGGGCAAAGGCAAACTGCCCGAAGGTCTCAAGAAGTCGATGACGGACAGCTCCAAGGCCGCCGCCGACGACGCACTGAAACGATTCTTCAGCGGACGTTAAACCTTGCCTCCACGCCAGAACCATCGGATGCGTGGCCGACCAGAGCCCGCCGACGTGAAACCTTCGATCGACGGTTCCGGCGGTGCATCCCTCGAATCCAATGCCTCGCTGGCGCAGCGGATCATGGCCCAGGAAAGTGGCGCCTTCGCACTGTTGGTCGAACGCTATCATGATTTCGTCTTCCGCATCTGCTTCGCAATCCTGCGACATCGCCAAGACGCCGAAGACGCGACGCAAGACACCTTCAGTCGAGTCGCCAAGTACCTGGACCGCTGGGATCCCCGACGGCCGCTCGAACCCTGGCTGGCCACCGTTGCCGGCAATCGTTCACGCAGCCATCTCGCCCGCCGCAAAGTCTACGCGCCGCTGACCGCCGCCGACGAACCGGAATCGCTGGCGACCCGCCAGAACCACGCCGCCGATGCGATGCGTGAAGAAATCTCGTTGGCACTCGGCAATCTTCCCGACAGACAACGCATCGCATTTGAATGCTTCCATGAGCAATCGATGCCCTACGTCGAAATCGCTCGACAGATGCAATGCCCGATCGGCACCGTGAAGACGCTGGTGCATCGCGCCCGACTCTCCCTGATCGAACAACTCAGGCAACGAGACGTCGTGCCGGACAACGCGGTTGGCACAGCGCGACAGACTGGCAAGTCCGGCACCGCGCCGCACCACAAAGGAGCTTTGAAATGAGATGCGACCAGTTTCACGATCGGTTGGATCAGCTCTTGGACGCGCGACAGGATGTCGGCCAAGACGCCTTGCTGTGCGACCATGCCGAGCAATGCCAGACCTGTCGCGACAGTCTGCAGATCTGGTGCACGATCGATGCCATCGTCTCGCCGGAAGAATCCCTTTCGCCTGCTGACGCAGCACCGCCGATGTCCAGTCGCCGCAGCGTCCCCATGGCCACGACCGGGAGATGGGCGACCGGGGCATGGGCGACCGCCGCAGTCGTTTTGATGTGCGTGGCGATTGCCGGTCGTTGGCTGTCCACCGATCCCGCCACGGGCAATTCCGAATCTCTCGCGATCGCATCGGTGATCGCCGACGGAACCTTCGCGTCCCAAATTCCGGCCTCCCCGAGCGCCGCCAAGAGTGCCCACGAGCCCTCCCCCGGCGAACCCTTGCAACCACCCGCGCAACCACGCGCAGTGGCGATCAGCTTGCCGACCAGTCAGTGGTGGAGCGTGGTCTCGGACGAACCCTGGGTGCACCACACCCTTCCAGCCGTTAACTCCGTTCGAATCGGAGTCGCACCGATCGGTCGTTCGATGAAACAGGCGATTGCCATTCTGATGATCCAGTCCGGTTCGACTAGGATCGATGCACCCAACTTGACGCCGACCATCCCATCGAAACCCTTCCAGGAACAGACCTCCACCCTCGATTCTGCGATCGGATTCGCGTCGCTGGTATAATCGGGGGGCAGCGGGCTACGCTGTGACGCATTTTTTAGCGGTAGGGCGCGAGCCCTCCGGTGTTTTGGCAGAGATGAAGAACCGGAGGGCTCGCGCCCTGCCGCTAAAACCTCAAGAAACACCTAGGAAAAATGCTTCACAGCGTTAGGTAGCCGGGGGTAGGTGACGCTGTGCGTCACCACCATGGTCTGACGCGCAACGTCACCGACGACTCCCACGTAGACGAACAGGGCAATCGAATGATCATGCGACTGCGACGATTCCGATTCTCCTCGCTCGCCGGCGCCGTGATTGCGGTCATGGCCTTCAGCTCGATTGCAACCGCCGACCAACGGATCGTGCTCAAAAGTGGAATCGCGCTGGAAGGCCTGTTCGCCGAAATTGCGTCGTTGAACCAAGATCCGTTTCAAGCCGGCGGACGGGGGCAACCGAAATCACGGCCCATTCTTCTGGTCGATGACGGCCTGCGCCGCGTCTACATCCACGAGCGCGGGATGGTCGCCGGTCCGCCGCAAGACGTCCGTGGCATTGAGCGGACCATCGAATTCAAACAATCCGTGCCGCTTGCCGGCAGCGCGATCCAGGGCATCGGCGACATCCTGGGCGTTTCGGATTTCAACGAGTATGGACGACGGACCATCACGATCCGGGGACCGACAGGCGCGGCGATCGACATCGTCCAAGGCATCACGGAATTGAACTCGCGGTATGCAAAGGTCGAGGCGCTCACCTCGAGGCCTGCCTACGAATGGGACATGCGCGTCGCGACCAGTTCGATCATGTCCGAAACACTGCAACGCATCTTTCGCCAACGGATCGACCAAACCGACGTCAACGAACGCCTGACCGTGGTCCGCTTCTTCATCGAAGCCGAACGATTTCGCGCCGCCGAAGAAGAACTGACGCGGACGATTCGTGCCTTTCCCGAACTGAAGGACATGAAAACCCAGTTGATCGGCATCGTCAATCGACAAGCCAATCAATTGATCGACGAGGCCGCGCTGCGGGCAAGCGTGGGACAAGAAAACTATGCCCGCACCGTCTATCAACGATTTCCGATGAACGCCGTCGGCAGGATCACGCGGGAGAAAGTCAAAATCGCGGCGGAAAAACTGGCCGAATCCGATCAACAAGTCAAAGATCTGGTCGAAGCGTTGCGTGCCGATCTGGCCAAACTTCCCGAAGGCCAGCGGGATTCCTTGCAAAAGGTGTTCGGCGAAATCGAAAACGGTCTCAGCTCGGCAACCCTGCCCCGCTTGAACGACTACTCGCGATTGCGAGATTCCGAAACCGTGACGTTGGAAGAACGCGTCGCCCTGGCGGTTGCCGGTTGGTTGATGGGGCCTGGCTCGGGTGAACAGAACCTGGTCGTCGCATCGTCCTTGGTCCAAGTCCGCGATCTGGTCGCCGAGTACCTGGGGCCGGCGGATCTGGCGCGGCGGCCACAGATTCTCGAGAAACTGCGAGGCATCGAAGGTTCCCAGATCGAGTATGTCGCGCGATTGCTGCCGCAGCTGCTGCCGGTCAAATCGTGGCCGGGCGGGTCAGAGGATCCCACGATCCCCGGGCTGTTTCGTGTCGGAAACGTTGCCGGTGCGGAGCAAGAGCAGGATTCGCTGATCGACGAACCCCAGTACTTGGTTCAACTGCCGCCGGAGTACGATCCGCATCGCGAGTATCCTTGCCTGGTCGTGCTGGCTCCTCCGGGAGCGCCACCGGAATCGGAACTGGCCTGGTGGGCGGGTGATTTCGATCCCTCACAAGGCACGCGGATCGGACACGCGACCCGCAACGGTTACATCGTCGTCGCACCCCAATGGGGACGGGCGACGCAGCGGACGTATGAGTACACGCCGCGCGAACACCACGCCGTGCTGTCATCCCTTCGGCACGCGATGCGTCGTGCGTCGATCGATGCCGATCGCGTCTTCCTGGCCGGACACGGCGACGGCGCGACGGCCGCTTGGGACATCGCACTTTCTCATCCCGATCATTGGGCGGGCCTGATCAGCATCAACGGAGAACCCGACAAGACGATTCAGCACTACTTTCCCAACGCAGAACACATCCCGCTGTACTTTGTGATGGGGGAAGCCTCCGGCCCTAAGCCGCCACTGATCCGCATGGGCGCGGTGCTGGATGACTACATGAATGCGAGAAACGACGCGACCGTGGTCATGTATCGCGGTCGAGGCCGCGAGGATTTTTACGAAGAAATCCCCAAACTGTTTGAATGGTTGAACGTCTCCACGCACGTCCGCAAACCCATCCCCCAGGAACTCAACACCGTCACGATGCGCAAGGGGGACCAGTACTTCTGGTGGTTGGAGTTGGGGCCATTGAAACCGCTGGTGGAAATCAATCCGGTGCTCTGGGAGCAAGCCGAACGCAAGCGATCCGGCAAAATCGACTCCTCGGTGGGCGGCGGAAACCAAATCCGCGTCGACGGCCCCTCCGACACCTACATGCTGTGTCTTCGCCCCGATATGGGGGTCGATCTGAATGAGCAAATCGTGATTCGGCGAGCGCGAGATCGGGTGCCGGACTACTACCGATTTGGCGGTGAACTGGAACCCCTGCTGGAAGACACGCGGCGGCGAGCCGACCGCAAACGCCCCTTTTGGGCCAGGATTCCGATCCCCATGAATGATTGACCTAGGGCCTCAAGCGGAAAAGGGGTCAGGCACGAATGGCACGGACAAGAGTGTTGGTGTGCAGG
>NZ_JANZKV010000347.1 GCF_025060895.1 Stieleria sedimenti
GTCGATTTAGTCGGGATCTGCTGAGTCAATGGTGAGCCGCTGGCCGTAAGGCCTCGGGCAACGTCGCAGTGCCCGGCCGCTTACGCGTCGCGGCTCACAAAACCGACAGGCCGCGAGCCGTCCGGTCGCGCTTCATAAATACGGTGAAAGACCGGAGGGCTCGCGCCCTGCCGCTAAAAAAACATTGAAAGACCGGAGGGCTCGCGCCCTGCCGCTAACAAACGACCTCCTTCCGCGTCATGCCGACACTCATACCGGGCCGAAGGGTGACGTTCGTTACCGGGGCGATTCTTTCAAGAACGCCGATCGCCCCAGCGGCCGCAGTCCCTGGTGCATCTGCTGGTGCGTCGCCTCGTCCTTGAACAGCCAGAGGACTCGCGTGCGAGTGTTCTGTGGCCTTGGCGGCACCGGTGCGTAACCGTCGGTGAAGATGATCAGCCCGTCGTAGTCGCGATGTCGGTCGATGTAGTCGATGACCGGCCCGAAATTGGTTCCCCCGCGACCGCTGACTTCGAACGCGCTGCGGGCATGACGCAGCGTCAGCGGTTCACAACGGATGTCTTCATCGAACCAGATCACGTCGACCGATTCGACTCCGTAGCGAAAGAAGTGGCTGACGACCGAAAAGCCCAGTTGCAGATCGCGGTGCCCCATCGATCCGGAGACATCGACGGCGAACAGCAGTTTGGTCGTGAAGTCGTAGCGGCTGCCCATCTGCGCAAATCCATAGCGGCGACTCGGTTTCATCCGCGTCAGACGCCGACGCACCGAGAGCACGCTTTGGCGAAAGTTTCGCAGCACACCGCGATAGTCCAGTTTGGGATGAAGGGTCGCCAACAACTGCTCTTTGGCCTGTCCGCCGACCGTCCCCCAGCCATCGGATTCGGCGGCTTCGCGGACCGCCGCGTTGATCTCGTCTCGCTTCAGATCGTCGTTGTCCCACTGGGTCGTGTTTTCCATGCCGACCCGATCGGGATCGCTGTAGGCGTCCAGCGTGCTTGCCGCGTCGTCGGCCGGGTTCGATCGGCCGTCAGACTCGTCGGAATCGTTTGTTTCTGAATCACTCGTTTCTGAATCGTCGCCTTCGGGCGGATCCCCGCCGTCGTCGGAAGGTTCTCGGTTCGACGGATCGGCGCCCGATGAATCCGGTGCGGCTGGATCCTCGGGATCGTCCTTTGGCGGTTCGTCGTCACTGGCCCGCTCGGCGAGTTCCCGGTAATAGAATTCGAAGTATTGGTTGTCAAAACGCTCGTCGCCCCAAAGGTCGCGGGGCCGCGGGATCGGCAATTTGGTGCGCAGACATTCCTGTACGGTCAGATTGCTCGCCTGGTACGACAATTCGGCCTTCGGTTGCTGTCTGGCGTAGGGATGGCCCAGTAGAATTCGCATCGCTTCGAATCCCAACACGGATCGCAACTGGTCGCGTCGCAGCGAACGGATAAAGTCCGGGTTGAATTCGATCTTGCCGCGTCCGACACGAATCGTTGCCAGCCCCGGTCGCTCCACGACGTCGTGCATCGTCCAGGCGGCAAACAACAGCGGTTCAGTGAGAAACCAGCTTTCCACCACCTGTGTGATCCGCTCGCGAGCACTCGACTTGACGAACGACTGACTCATTCGATCCGAATGCCTTCCATGTAGCCGGTCAACAATTCGGTCAGTTCGATCGACTCGGAAATGAATTCCATCACAGATTCGAACTTGGGCTTGCCGAGCATCGAAACCAGATGGGCGACGGCTTCATCGAGTTTTCGTTTTCGCAACAGATTCAAGTAGCTCAGCAAGCCCGAGCGAGCTTTCTCTTCTCGGGCGGCCGGGCATTTTCCGCTGCTGATCCAAACCAGAATCTGTTCGTTGAGCAACAGCAATTCGCCGAGCGACATTTTGCCCAGCGTCTTGCGTTGTTTGCTGAATTCCAGCAAGACACCGGCCGGGGACACGGGCAGCGGAGTTGCCAGGCTGCGGCGGAAGGCGTTAGCGGAGGTTGAACCCACGATTCCGGCGATCAGTTTGATGTGATTGGCATCGAGACGTTCGATCGGTTCGATCAGTTTCGAAACCCGCGCCCAACCGCGTCGATCCGGCGTCTTGACCAGCCCCGAGAGCGTTTGTTCGGATTCGTCGCCGATCCCGTGTCCATCGAGGAACTGGGGCTGTTTTTGGATAAAGCTGGTGATCCGGGCGTCGACGTTTTCTCGCTCGGCCCACAGCAGCCAGTCTTCGACCGTCGGGGCAAATTCGTACAGATTGAAACGCGAGACCAGTGCCGGGTCCAAGTCGGTCAATTGGTATTCGTCGCCTTCGTTCACCGCCGAAACGATCACGCTGCCGACGGGCAAGCGTTTTCCCGCCAAGGTCTTGTTGAGTGCCAATTCCATGACCGATTGCAGAATTTCTGGACGCGCGCGGTTGAGTTCATCGAGGAACAGCACGATCGGCTGGTCGTCCTGAGGCCACCAGAACGGCGGCAGAAACTCGCTGCGGCCGGTGTGTTCGTCCTTGTGCAGCAGGCCGATCAGGTCCCCCGGATCGCTCATTTGACCCAAGAAGAATGGCACGACGGTCATGCCACGTTCGCGGAAATGATCGGCGATGATTTGCGATTTGCCGATTCCATGACGCCCCACCAGCATCACATTCTGGTCCGACGGCGTCAGTTCCAACAGCTGAATCAACTCACGAGCATCAACACGAACGGCCAAGGGGATCTCT
This sequence comes from Stieleria sedimenti, assembly GCF_025060895.1. Taxonomy (GTDB): domain Bacteria; phylum Planctomycetota; class Planctomycetia; order Pirellulales; family Pirellulaceae; genus Stieleria; species Stieleria sedimenti. The sequence goes on from NZ_JANZKV010000347.1 coordinate 2,713, forward strand.
CCAAAGGAAGTGTTAGGAAGTGTTATTGACGAAAACGGGGCGTGGGGAAAAAGGCACCGGCACTTGGGAATCCGACGTCGTTGGTGTGCAGGCTTTCGCCCGATACCGCTAAGTCAAGCGTC
>NZ_JANZKV010000348.1 GCF_025060895.1 Stieleria sedimenti
AACTTAGCGGTATTGGCCTGCAGGCTGGACACCAACACTACTCAATCTCCACCACCAGCGGCTTGTGCCAGGTCTTCGATTCGGCGGTGTAGTACAAGTACGCCCGACTGGGCGGTCCGGTGTATTTTCCCGTGATCTGGGCGACACAGGCGATCGGAATCCGTTTGGATTGAGCCGGTGCGAAGGTTCGCCAATACAAGACGACTTCGCGGCCGCGGAGTTCGTAGAAATCAATTTCACCCGATTCGCGAAGCTTCTCCAAACTCTCGATGACCGGTTCAAGGCCTCCGGGAAGCCCGACCACGGCGACGGTCATCGGGCGTCCGGTGTTCGTCGCGTTCTTCACTTCTGCGATGACATCGATCGCATTGCCGCTTTGGACGTTCGCTTGATCGGACTGCTCGGCAAAGGACAGCTTCATCGCGATCGGGCATTCGGGATCACTTGACGGCGATGTCGTCCGCCCGGTGAAGCGGAGCGTGAAGGGCAAGCTCGTGGCATCGCTGCTGCGCAGCGTCAATCGCGTGGTGGGATCGGAAACGAACGCATCGATGAGGGCGGGTGTCATCTGCCACGTCACGCCCTCGGCGGGACGCCCGTCCCAGCGAACCGTTTCAACGACCTCCCCGTCGATCAGAATATCGACGCTGCCGCCGTCGCCGCTGACCATTTGATCGTGCATCGCGATCAAGGCCTTGAGCGCCAGCACCGTCGCTTGCGTCGATCCGAACCCGCCACCCCGTCGGTTTTCGATCAGCCACGTCGCCGCTTTCTGTGCCACGCCGCGATGGTCGTTGCTGCGGGCCAACGCCAGGACCGCCAATGCCGTCGTCTCGACGGTCCGCGAGATCCCGCCGCTTTGCGTGATCGTCGTTTTTCCGATGAAGCTGGCGTCTGCATTTTGAAGTTCCACGAGCCGGTCCAGCAACGTCACCGCCTGGCGGTCTCGGCCCACATTGGCCAGGGTGATGGCGGACAATGCGATCAAATAGGGATCGTCCGAGGATTCTGCCACGCGTTGCATCGCATCCAATTCGGCCGACAGTTCCGAAGCCGTCGTGGACGCATCGCCCGCAGCCAGATCGGCTTGCGAAAGCGCCCACAACAAGTACGCGTTGACGACCTCTTGCTGAACCGACCAGGCGTGCAGGTGGCGTGGGTTGCGTTTGAATCCGCCCTTGCCGTCGCGTCTGGAGAGCAACCAGTTTCGGGTGCGGCTGAGCATCTCGCGATCGATGTCGATCATCTTCGCCATCTCGGAAAACTGCATCAGTCCGAATGCCGACAACGCTTCATGGCCGGGATCATTGCCGAACCATTCGTAACCCAGCGTGGAGCATTCATAGCTGGTCAGTTTTCGATAGCCACGACGCAAGAGCGACACGGTGCGGCGTTCGGTGGCGTCATTGACGACACCCTCGATCTGCAACAATTGAAACGCCATCACGTTGGGATAGTTCGAAGCCGATGCTTGTTCGAAACACCCATGCGGCTCTCGCAAGATGCTTTCCAGACCCGCGCTCAATTGTGATCGGGGGCTCGGGAAAAATTCCATGTTGGCCGACAACGAACCGGGCACCACCGAATCGGGCAAGTTCGGCGACAGGGAAGCCGACGTGGACAACGATCCCGATTGAGAAACGTCGAACGGAAAGCCGTCGGGAACGATTCGCACGGACCGTTCGACCTGATCGGCAAATGTGCTGCCGCTGAGTGTGGCCGAGACGCGGACCTTGGCGTCGGTGGGTTTGGCCGGTTCGGTGACGTTCAGGGAAAAGATCTCCGTGGTTCGATCGCCGGCCGCAACGGAGGTCAATCCGGACCGTCGCGTCGCATTGAATGCCGGGTCCAATTGCAATTGAACTTCGAACGCCCCGTCCTGGTCGGTCGCATTGACCAGTCCCACGGGCAGGTCGATGCGATCACCGCCGGTGACTTCCAACGGCAGTTTCGGTTCGACTTGAATCGGAAGCTCGGTCACGACCGAGCCGCCCCCGTTGCCCAACCGGCCGTCGGTGCTGTGCGCGTCGACGTCCACGCGGAACATCGTCAGCGAGTCCGAGAGATCAAATCGAATCGTCGCCGTTCCCGTTGAGTCGGTCACCATCATCGGATTCCAATACACCGTTTCGGTGAAGTCGCTGCGGACATCGTCTTCGCTGCGGCGATGCAGATGGGCATACTGGCGAATCGGAAACCGCAATTCGTCCATCAATTGATCGGCCAACGCTTGGGCATCGAGGTCACGCGACTTTGCCAGGCGTTGCAGTTGTTCCGGGGTCAGTCGCGTTTGTGACACGTCGGTCGGCACCTTCGAGCCACGCTGGCCCAAGAATGCTTGGACGACGCGTTGGACAAACGGCTGGGTAGCGGCCGCGTCCGCACCGGATCCTTCGGCTTGTTCTTCTTCGCTTCGAATGCGTGCTTCATCGGCGGAGCTTGATGTGGACGGTGCTTCTAACATCGGTGCGATGTCGCCGGCGGTCATCTGATCGCTGGCGGATTCCGACGTCGCCTCCACGCGATAGTTCCCTTGGCTGCCGCAACCGGATTGCGAGAGCATGATCGCCGCGAACAACAGCAGTCCGGCGGCGACCGCGCCGGCGCTTCGCGGGCGGACCAACAAACCGATCAACCAAAACGTGCCGATCAAGATCAACGCGATGCGGACTTCGGAAACAAAGCTCCGCCAGGCCGCTGCGATGCGCAGTCGGTACTCGTGCAACTGGGCTGCGATCGTCGCCTCGTTCGATTGTGTCTGGCCGGTCAATTCCGATCGTTGCCCGTCCAGTTCCAGCAAACGCGTCAAGGCGTCGCGAAAGGTTTCGTTAAACTGATCCGGTGATCCACTGACAAACCGTCGCCAGCCCTGGGTGCCCAGTAACAAATCTAAACTCTCGGCCGCCTCGTGCGAATCGTCGAGATAGAAATCGGCGTGTTCCAAATCCTCCGGTGATTGAATCTCGCTGGTCAAGAAGAAATGGGTTGCGATCGACGGCAGATCCTGTTGCCGCAAGCTGAGTGCGGCGTCGTCCACGACGCGGACACCCAAGACCGCTCCGGGGACGGGGCGATCGTTTTCGTCGGTGACCGCGATCGTCATTCGCACCGACTCGCCGGGTGAATGGACGCGACGGTCATCGTCGACACTGGCGGTGACGTTCAGCTTTTTGACGGCTTTGCGATAGACCAAACGCTCGACCAACGGAGTCGCCGTCTCGCCTTCGGCATCCAACACCGTCACTCGAATCACGCCGGCGGCGCGGTCTTGGATCGGTACCGTCACCGATGTGTCACCGATGCCGATTTCAGTCGTCTTGACCCCCACCAGTTCACCGCGACAGACCACGCGAACGATGCATGGTCGACGTTTGGTGCTGCGAATGGTCATCGAGATCGGATCGCCGGGGGCAAACACACCGTCACCGGTATCCAACACCGGCAAGGCCTCGACGACCGATGGCAACCAAGGCGTCTCGGTGATGTCCAACGGCGACGTGATCCTCAGCGAGTAACGTTGTCCCGACTCGGGCTTGAACTCGAACCGCCCCATGCCGTCGCGGACCGTCTTGATGCTCGCGACCATCCGCCCGGCTTGCGAAAGGACTTCGCCGGCGATCTCGATCGGATTGCCATCGGGGTCACGTGCGGCAAAGTAAACGCGGTTCGTGACCCCGCCGACCAGGTAGCCGCCTTCGGGATAAAAATCGACTTCCGCGCGTCCGGTGTGAATCGGGATCGGGCGGGCGGCGGCTTCGGTGACCGATCCATCGTCGATCGCGATCGACAACGTGCCCTCGCCTTCGCGGATCACTTTGGGCAAGTCGAACGCGACCGCAAGCTCTCCGTTGATACCCAGTGAGCTGGTTGATTGATGAATCACGTTGCCGTCGACGACGGCTTGGATCCGCGCCGGGGCGGCCACGGGGATCGAATCATCCGCCCGGCGAACCGTCAACGTGGCTTCGACGCGGTCGGCGGCACTGTAGGAGCGTTTGGAAAACTCGAGATCCGTCTTCAATCGAACCGCTCGGTAACGACGCACTTCCAATTCGCAGATCTGGTCCGGGAAAAATCCGTCGAGGCTTTTGGCGATCAACTGATACGTTCCGCCGGGTGCGGATTCGGGAATCACAAAGGCGCCGTTGCCGACACCCCGCTCGGAAACGCCTTCCAGGATCGCGCCTTCAACCGTTGCACCGCTGGCGTCGAAGAGTTCAAAACGGATCGGGACGTCGAGATGCGCCGCGAGCGTTCGACGATTGAGCGTGACCGACCGGAAGAACACGGTTTCGCCGGGGCGATAAACGGGTCGATCGGTCGACAGGAACGTCAAACAACGCGTCGGTTCCAGCGGCACCGTCAATCGCACCAGACCCTTGCGACCGGTCGGGTTGGCGTCGACGTGCAAGACCGCATCTCCGGGAATTGCGATGTCGTCGGGCACACGGATCCGGCAGGGGCCTTGCCCCGTCGTTTCGGAGGTCCCGAAGAACAACACGGCGCCCTTGGAGAGGACCTTGAAGGAGATCGTCGCTGGCACCACCGGCATCGATGGATCCAGCGTGTCGCTGAGCGTCGGATCGGCGGGCTTGGGACCCACGGCGACCAGAAACTCGTTTCGCGCAGCGGCGTCGGCTCCGGCGACCGGTTGCACCGCCACACGCAGACTGACGTCGGGCGATGCGGGGCGTTGGTTCAGGTAGCGAATGCCGCTGACGGCGATCGCCAGTGTCGCCGCGGTCGCCAGCGACCCCAGCCAGAGACGCAGAAAGCGATCGGGGGCCGAGGGTGAGACGTCTGCGGGCGAGCCATCTGAGGGCGGGCCATCTGAGGGCGGGCCATCTGAGGGCGGGGCCGAAGCAGCCGCCGGGTTACTCGGCTGCTGCGTCCTCGCCGATTCGGGTGGCGTCGGTGTACCCGTGGGCGGCGGGGTGCCGGGCGTTTTGGCCGGCGGGGCGGCGATGGTTTCTCGTCTGGCCGGCGCGGTGACCTTGGCGGCTGCGGCCAGTTTCGAAGCGACCAGTAGCGTTTCGGCCCACAGTTGTGCCACGATCGGTTCGGTTTCGATGCGTTGTCTCAACTCCGCCGACTCGTCGTCTTCCAGCAATCCGTAATGCAGTTCCAGCAGGGACTGTCGCAAGTCGTCGTCGTCGATGGGCGGGTGATTGGTGTTTGGCTCGTGGTTCATGACAGGTCTCCCACGCTTTGGCGAAGTTGACGGATGGCCGAACGCATACGGGTTTTGACGGTCCCCAGCGGCAGCGACATCGCGTCGGCGATCTGGGAATACGTCAGGTCACCGTTTTGTCGCAGCAAAAACACCTCTTGCTGTTCCGGCGGCAGCGTCGAAACGGCCCGCCGGAGCCGGGTGAGTTCCTCGATTTTCATCAGCCCGTCCGTCGGGCTGTCAGCGGTCGAAGCCATCGGATGGTCCTCTTGCAGGGATTTTCGACGACGATTCCAGGCGGTTTTTCGAAAATCGCGACCCGTATTGAGCGCGATTCGAAACACCCAGGCCCGAAGATTTTGGATGTCATCGATCTGGTGCCGGCGATGCCAGCACTTCAAAAATGTTTCCTGCAACGCATCCCGGGCGTCCTCCAGATTTCCGACGACGTAATACAGCGTCCCCAGAATTTCGTCCGGACAGGAGTCGAAAAACAGCTCCAGACGCTCGCATCGGGCGTCTGTCGTTGTCGGTTCGATCGATTCCGGATCGTCGCTCATGCGATACGCCTGCAGCGGAAAATGCGTTGTCCGAAGATACAGACGAGGCACGGGAGTGAACGGATTCTACAAAATCGGATACGATCGGGCTTTTTCCTGTCCAACAGCGAGATCATCGGTGGAACTCCAGTCGGCATTTGACGGTTTGCTGCAGTCCGACCAGCCCCTGAGCGGGTTGGACGACCTCATTTGGCAAAGCCTGCGGGACGGTGCCAACTCCTCCGATCACCCCTGGAATCTGGGGGCATTTTCGACGATCGATTCGGCGCACCCGCAGTTCCCTCGCCCCGAATGTCGCACGGTGGTACTGCGTCATGCCGATCAGCAGCGGCGGACGATCGATTTCTACACCGACGTGCGATCGGACAAAATTCGACAACTGAATTCCGGCCACTCCCCCGCTTTGGCATGCTGGATGTTCTACGATGCAACGACGAAAATCCAACTGCGACTCGATGGCATGGCGGAGGTGATCGACGGGGAACAAGCTGACGAAGTATGGAAACAAACGGCACCGGACAGCCGGGCGTCCTATCTCTCCATCGGTCCGCCGGGCGAGCGTGTCAACGATCCCCTGCCCCCATCGACCGCAGACCGCTTCGTGACTCGAGAAGAGTCCGAACGCGGACGGAAGAATTTCCGAATCGTGCGGACCACGGTTCGGCACGCGGACTGGTTGTACCTCCGCCGCCGAGGGCACGTGCGATCGGTCATCGATTACGACGCGGCGGGCGCAATCGATGCGTTTTGGGTGGTGCCCTAGTATTCCGTGGCACCTTGGTTTTCGGGTAGGTCATGCTGTGCATGACGTCCTTATTGTCACGCACAGCGTGACCTACGCCAGTCTTATTGTCACGCACAGCGTGACCTACGCCAGTTTGCTCTACCCGAAACTTGAGCTGACACGGAATACTAGGGCGGACAAATGGCGACGCGATCGGAAAAAAACGTCTCTTTCACTCGCCCTTTTCCTTGCGGGCGCGGCGTTTGGCTTCCAGCAGTCGTTCGGTGTAACTGGTTTGAGGGGGCGCTTCGACGGATTTGGTTTCCGTCGATTTGGATGTCGCCTGGCCGATGTCGGACAGTTCAACCTTGTCGTCGGACGATTCGACGCGGGTCGGTTCAAATCGAACGTTGGCCCGGCGTTTCTGCAAATCCTCGTCGATTTGTGACTTGTTCTTTCGCAGTGCGTCCAGCCGCGTGACGACTTGGGTGGCGGAGTCTTGTTCGCCGCGCAGCTTTTTGATCGTCCGGCTGACCCAGCCGAAATCGAAGGCGATGCGGCGGACCATGACGTCGCCGAGGAACAGGCAGCAGCCGCCCAGCACGAACCAGGGCCAGGCGTCTCGGATGCTGCGTGCCAGTGCCAACCCGCCGCGAAACGCGTTGGTTTCCACCAGCTCCTCGCTCGCCCGGTTTTCCAGCGGCGCGGTGACTTCGCCGACCGTTCCGCCGCGCGGCTCGGTCGCCGCCAGCGACTCGATCAGAGCCAGGTTGGTGTCACGGACGCGGTACTCGTCGCTGTAGGGCACCGTGACTCCGGTTGTCAGCGGCGCGGCGCCGGGGCCGGGGACGACGTTGACAAAATAGCTGCCCGCGGTCGTTGCCGGGAACGAACCGACATAGCGTCCGGGGGCTGCTTGCCGCATGCTCAGCGGAATCGGATTCAAGTTCGCATCGAGCGCCGTCGCGTTCATCTCCAGAAAATCCAGAAACGAATCATCGCTGGCCAGCGCGTTGACGACGACTTGGACCTGGCCGTCTTTGACACTGGTGGCGATCGTGAATTTTCCCGTGTCGCCGGTCGGTCGCATCAGCCAACGCACCAGCTGGCTATAGAATTTGTCGTAATCGGCCCAGTCGTTCCAGGCGCTGGCCCAACGCGCCCCGGCATCGGTCGTCAACACCGCCGTTCGTCCCAGCCCATAGGTCCACGCGGCTAGGATCGTTGCGTTTTCCGGTTGGTCCGGCTTGGGCGATTGAATCAACACCTGCGCCAGCGGACTGTCTTTGGTCTGCGTCATCACAAACCCGGTGACCGGCGGCAGAACGCGATCGATCCCGTCGAGCATCGCATGCGGAAAGATGACTTCGGGGACCGCGCCGCCGGGCGGTTCGTACACCAGGGGTTTGGAGACACGACGCGCTTCACGTTGAAAGATCCTCGGCAAGGCGCGACCCGATTTGACGCTGTAGTACTTGCCGCCGGTTTGCGTCGCGATCTTCTGCAGTCGCTGACTGCCCGCCAGACCGTGCGAGGCCACCGCAACGGTGCTGATCGTGATGTTGTTGTTTTTGAACGCGGCGATCGTGCCGGGCATCGGGTCGCTGGGGTCGCCATCGGAAATGATGATGCAGTGTTTGACCGAGGCCGGAGCCGACGAAAGCGATTTCACGGCCATCTTCATCGCCGGATCAAATTGCGGCATGTCGCCGGGCGTCATCTTGCTGATCCGGGCCAGCATGTTGCGGCGATTCGGGCCGACTTCCAACAACCCCGGCGATGACGGATAGCCGCCCCACAGCCACGCATCGCCGCTGAAATTCCAGTGCAGCACGCCGGCCAAGTCGGACGGGCCGAGCTGTTCGATGGCCGATTTGCAGATCACTTTTTGCCAGTGGTTTCCATCGGCCATCTCGCTGGCATGCATGATCAAGGCCAACGCGCCGACCGCTTGGACCTTGGCGTTCTTGATCTTGAAGTCAACCGGCATCGCTTTTTCGATTTCCGATCCCGTCCAACCGCCGGCACCAAACGCTTCCGGTCCGCCGAGCATCAGCAATCCGGCGCCGAGCTGTTGCGTGTTGCGGACCAGCATTTCAATTTGCGGGTCGGTGAAGGAAACGATTTCGTTTTCATTGCTTCCCGAGACGCGTGGGACGCCGGCCAGGATCACGGCGTCATAGGCTTGCAACTCGGCGAGCGAACCGAACAGGTTGTCGTTGGTTTGCGTGACGACTTCGATGTCGTTGTCTCGCAGACGGCTGACCAGTAAATCGAAATCGCCCAGGCGATTTCGGTCTTCGATCATCAACACGCGTCCTTGACCACGCACGTGCGTGTAGGCCGTCGCGCTGTTGTTCTGTCGCAATCCGTCATCGTCCTTGCTGTCGGGAACGAACTCGGCTTGATAGATGTACGGCGCCGGTTGATCGATCGTGTGCCGCAACGGAAAGACGTTCTTGCCGGGGTCCAGCGTGATGTCCTGTTCCAACAAGATCGATTCGTTGTCGCCGACTTTCTGTTTGACACGTATCTTGCCCTTGGTCGGTTCGCCGCCCTCGGGAGTCGCGTCGGTGTAGTTGTTGACGACGATTCTGGCTTCGAACGGTTGGCCTTTGCGAATGTCGCTGGGCAAGTCAATTTTCTCGACCAACACTTCGCTCTTGGCATCCAGCATCACGGGAACCACATCGATGCCGATGCCCGCCGCTGCGACACGCGCGACCAGCTTTCGCGCTTGGCCGAGGTTCTCGTTGCCGTCGGTGACCACGACGATCCGCCGCGCGGTGTCTTCGGGCATCGTCGCTTGGGCCAGGTTCAACGCCGATTCCAGATTCGTCGCGTCGCTGCGATCCATCAAGCTTTCCAGACGTCGCAATCGAATCTCATCGTCAAACGGCGGGATCTCGATCGACGCGTCCCGGCCGAACACGATGATGCCGGCCTTGTCACCGCGACGGCCGTCACGATGGCGTTTGACGTTGCGGACCACGAAGTCCAACATCACCTGGCGTTTGGCGCTGGGAATGCTTTCGGATTGATCCAGCACGTACATCACCGTGATCACGTCACTGACGCGAACCAGTTGCACGCCCGCCAAGGCGAACACCAAAATCGTCCAAACCAGCGTTCGCAGCAGCAATGCCAACGCACGCCGGGTCTTGCCCAGCACTCCCAAGGATCGGAATCCCAGGTACCACAAGACCGGCAACGCCAGCATCAACCACAAAAAAATCGGATGCTCAAAGCTGAGGCGATAGGGCAACATGTCGGTACGGTGCGTGGAGTGCAAAACGAGCGATGGAGCGTTCCATCGGGCGAAGCAACCAGCTTAACATCTCCCACCCGACGAGGACGCGCCGGTTTGCGATTTCAACGGGCGTCCGGGGGCAGATTCGCTCGTCAACACCTACGGGAAGCGTCACGGTCTGTTGATTGAGTGAGCCGTGACGCGTAAGCGGCCGGGCATTCCGGCGCCCGCCCGAGGCCT
>NZ_JANZKV010000349.1 GCF_025060895.1 Stieleria sedimenti
TTAGCGGTATTGGGCTTTAACCCCAATCGGCGTATCGCACACACTCGCCGTTGAATGCCCCCCACTCACGCCGTCCGCAGATTCACTTCACGACACAGACTGCGAATCGATTGCTCGTCGACCAGATGAAACGTCGGAATATTGGCGGCGATCAAGGGGCCGGCAAGCGCACTGTAGTCGTTGATGTCCAGCGTGTTGATGATCGCCGCGACTGCTTTCCCGCGGCGGGCGAACCCGATCAGGGTCGACAGCGTGTCGGGAGTCGCCTGTTGCAAGATCGCAATCAGCGTCGTCTCGTTGCTGATCCGTGATTCCGTTTCATTGAGCAATTCGGCAAGCGTCATTCCATCGCTGCGTTCCAATCGCGCCAGCGTGGTTCGCAACTGTTGCAATTGCACCGCACCCCGCGACGCTTCCAAGACGACGGGCCGCAATCGATCATTTCTGTCAAGCATCGTCGCGGATTGCTTGGCTTGGTCACGAACGCGGTGGTCGCCGATCCAACCGTCGGTGCGGATTCGATCCGCGGCGTCACGCCCGTTGGTGATGAACCCGAATGGTTGTGATTGATCGTGCAGTGAACTGGCGATCGAAAACGCGGCGGTGATTGCCAGGTCTGTTCGAATCGGCTCATGTTGGGTCGGATTGGTTTCGGTGTGCATGTCCAGCACCAACGTGGCTCCCGCGATCGACGTCGGCTCGTAGACTTTGCTGTGTAAGACGCCGGTGCGTGCCGTCGCCGACCAATGGACGCGTCGCATCGGGTCGCCGGGTTCCCAACGACGAATACCTCGCAATCGAGTGGGATCCTCCATCACGTTGTCGCGCATGCGGATTTCGCCCATCGGTCGACGTGACGCGATTTCATAATCGTCCAGTTCCACCGTCATGGGCAGCACCGTCAGATACTGCGGGTGGGTTCCCAGCCGGTAGCGGCGGTACAACCCCATCAGATCACCGGTTTCCAGCACGGTCGGGCCGATCTGAAAATATCCGCGGCGATTGCACTGAATCGTGTAGTCCAAATGTCGTGTTTGTCCGGGCCACATCAACAGGACGTTGATTCGGTCGCCCTGAACGTCCAGCGTCGGTGGTGTGTGAATCGTTGCCCAACGCGGAATCAAATCTTCGACCAGCAACCAAAACACCGGGATCTTGCTGGTGTTGGTGACCGAAACCTTGACGTTCAGCGATTCGCCGATCTTGAGTTCTGCGTCGCCGCCTTGGCGGGTCGCGATCGAGCACTGGGTCCAGGTCACCGCCAAGAAACGGTTGATCAAGATCACGGCCGCCGCAACGATCGCGGCGAGCACCCACAACGAACCGCCGAACGCAAGCCCCAGCAGCAACACTGCGGCGACGGCAGCGATCAGCGACAAACCGGCCCCCGGCCCCGACGATGCATTTGGATCTCCCATCGCATCAGTCTAACTCGGATGACGCGTCGCGGGTTCCAGCGAAAAGCGAAGCGACCGACGGAAAAAGATGTCGGAATGACAGCATGATTTGAATTGGCAGAATCATACGGGTCAGAATGATGTTCCGACCGCCCTGATCGCGAAACCAAAAACATCCTGCCACCCCATCATTCTCCCACCCCATCTGTCCAAGACCGTGTCTAGAGACAACAGCGATGCCTCATGACAACGTACCAACCGCCCGATGCCAACACTAAAGATCCCTACAGCGGGGCCGGCAAATCGCGTTTGGCGAAGTGTCTCGCGGCGAGCAGATAGCAGACGCCGCCGAGCACGATCAGGATCATCGGATAGATCAACGGCGGGAGCATCGCATCGGGCATCGGCGTGGACCAATTCCACGGCGCCGACAGGCCGTCTTCGGCGACCATGGCGGCCAGTTTCTGTGGCCGGTAGCAGTTAAAAAACGACATCCCCTGCAACCAGTGCAGCGATTCGGCCGCCTTGCCCAGGCCGAACATCACCAATTGCACGACATAGATCGCCATCACCATTCCGATCGTTCGCCACCGGTAACGGTCGATGCTGCTAAAGAAACTCGACAGTCCCAGCAGGAAAAAACCAAACGCGAACAGGCTGAACGTCGGTGCCGCATACGCTCGCGAGTCGACACGCTCTGAAAGCGGAAACGACTCGACGACCGGTTCGCTGATCTGCAGCGGAATGGTCCAACCGAACAACGGCACATCGACGCTCGGCGGCGGAACGGTTTCGTCCACCGTCGTCACCGACACCCCAACAAAAATCCCGAACCACACCAGTCCGCACAGCAACGCCAGTCCGCCGACCGCAACGGCCGCGTGGGACCACATCAATTGGGCCCGGCTGATCGGTTGCGCCAGCAGCATTTCCATTGTCCCGCGCCCCAGTTCCCCGCTGACGACGTCGCTGCCCCGCGAAAGGCACCAGATCACCGTGCACAGAATGATGATCGGCTCGTCAAAGGTCAGCCCGACGCGACCCTGGTAGGTGAACAGGGAATCAAAACTGATCGGCGCGAGCTTTTCAAAACCGCGCAGCTGTTCGAGGATGTTTTGAAACTGGCCCATGTCCAACAAGCTGACGACCCAGACGCGAACCCAGGCGAACGCGAACAAGGCCAGGCCCAGTGAGACGAACAGCAACGCCGCCTGTTTGATGTAACTGCGCAGAAGAATTCGATTGATCATCATGCCACTCCACCGCCGTTGTGTTCGTTGAGGTCGCTGTCGGGGGGCACTTCATGGTCGCGTGGGTCTTCCAAGGTATCGTGATGCACCGAGTCGTAGACCGAACGCAGCCCCAGCGGTTCGATTCGCATCCGATGCAGTCCCAAAGAACTGATCCAGGGCAGCATCGGGGCCAGGTCGCCGGCGGTGTCGATTCGGACGGACACCGCGCCATCACTGGCGATCGAGTCGACTTCGGCGATGCTGATGTGATCGCGAAAGGATTCGGGGAGGCTGGCCAGCGTGGCCGAGCGATCCAAGGCGGTTCCGACGGGCAAATCTGCCCAGATGCGATGGCGCTGGAACAGATCCGCCATCTGCAGCTCCAGCACCAATTGCCCTGCACGCAGAAACGCCACGCGATTGCATGTGTCTTCGATCTCGCTGAGCACGTGAGACGAAAAGATCACGGTGCGGCCTTCCCGATGGGCCTGGGAAACCAACTCCATCACCGTCCCGCGAACCGTCGGGTCTAAGTTGGCTGTCGGTTCATCGAGAATCAACAGGGGCGTCGCCGGTGCGAGCACAACCGCAAGCGCCAGTTTCTGACGCATGCCCGTCGACATCATTGAAACATGACGCCGCGTGTCCAGTTCCAGCGCCTCGGCGATCGCCCGGCTGCGGGAAAGATCGCCGCGGGGGTGGATGTCCGCGAAAAACCTCAACACGCCTTCGCCCCGCAGGTGCCGGGGCAACCGCGCATCGCCGGGCAAATAGGAGACGTTTTGCCGCACCGCGACCGGATCAATTTGCGGGTCTGCCCCGCAAACGCTCGCCCGTCCGCCGCTGCTGTTCAAATAGCCCAACAAAGACCGTATCAGTGTCGTTTTGCCAGCACCGTTCGGCCCCAGCAGCCCGAAAATGTCGCCCTGATGCACTTCCAGATTGCAATCGACCAGCGCGCGAAAGCTGCCGTAATGTTTGGATAACTCTTCGCACGCCACCACAGGCGGACGGTTTTTGGTCTCAGCAGCAGGGGCCGTGGGGCGTGGATTCGCAGGCGGCGTCGCCAATTGGCCCGGTAGGTCGATCAATTCGGTCAAGGGTGGCTGGTGTTTCAAGGACAGGCTCAGAACCTAAACGGTGGAAATTCTATCGGTCTATTGTGAGAGTCGGTCAAACCTTAGAATCTAACTGCCGGACCTCGCCTACCATTCTCGATCGCCCGGGCGTCTTCCGCTACCGCACCGCCATCTTTCTTTTCACTGCTCCCGCCCCTATTTTCGCAAACTTGTCCATGACCTCCTCTGAACTTCCCGCTGGATTCCAATTTGCCGGCGTCGCCTGTGGAATCAAGCCCAGCGGAAAACCAGACCTGTCGCTCATCGTTGGGGACAACCGATTGGTTGCTTCCGGCGTTTACACCCAGAACCAAGTGGTCGCCGCGCCCGTCGAAATCTGCCGCAGTTTGACACCTTCCAAACGGATCCGCGCCGTCGTCACCAACAGCGGTAACGCGAACGCCTGCACGGGCCGGCAAGGTGCGTTGGATGCCGCAGAGATGTGCCGCAGTGTCGCGGACGCCATCTCCGCCTCCGAAGCCGAGGTGCTGGTGATGAGCACCGGGATCATCGGAAAGAAAATGCCGATGGACCGCGTTCAGGCAGGCATCAAGAACTCGGTCGCAAAACTCGGACGCGGCATCGACGACTTCACCGCGGCGGCTGACGCCATTTTGACGACCGACAAGTACCGCAAAGCCGAGTGTCGCGAAATCCAACTCGGCGACCAGACGATTCGGATTGCGGCGATGGCCAAAGGCGCCGGCATGATCTCGCCCAATCTGGCCACCATGCTTGCCGTCGTGATGACCGACGCCCAGTTAGACCCCCAGCAATCTCAACGGATCCTTCGCGAGGTCGCATCAAAAAGTTTCAACTGCGTCAGTGTTGATGGACACACCAGCACCAACGACACGCTGCTGTTGCTTTCCAGTGGCGCCAGCGGCGTCCGCATCGGCGATTCCAATGAAAAAGACTTCATCCGCGCACTGACCGATCTCGCCTGTTTCTTGGCGCGAGAACTGGTCGCCGACGGTGAAGGCGCAACGCACGTGATGAAAATCCGCGTCGTCGGTGCCGATAACGATGCCAGCGCCGCCACGATCGCGCGAACCATCGGTGCCAGCCCGTTGGTGAAAACTGCGATCTCCGGTGGCGATCCGAACTGGGGACGCATCGTCTCGGCCGCCGGTTATGCCGATGCCAAAATCAATCCCCAGCAAACGTCACTCAAACTCGCCGGGACGGAAATCTATCACAACGGTGTCCCGACCGATTTTGATGCCGCCGCAGTCAGCAAAGCGATCAAGGCGACCAAAGAAGTAGGCTTGGACCTGTTCGTCGGTGATGGGCCGGGAACCGCCATCCACTGGGCCAGCGATCTGACCGTCGAATACGTCCGCTTCAACAGCGAATACACGACTTGAGGTCACGCTGCCCGGGACCTCGCCAGCACGCGGCTGATGTTCAGTAGTTCCAGTCGGTCCCGAAGTAGGCGTTTAGGCCGGGCTGAAAAACCGATACCCCGCTCAACGACCGGAAATCGAGGTGCTCGCGATAGGTCTTGTCGGTGAAATTTTCAATTCCGAAGACGAAGAGCAAACCGCTCAAGGATCGCGGTCGGCACGTGCCTCGCACGTCGTAGACGGTAAATCCAGGCGTCTTATTTTCGAGCAAACTGGTCGCGACGCGGTCCTGGTTGTCGACGATGCGGTGAATTTGCCCCAGCAGGTTGTGTGTCGAAGCCGTTCCCAGTCGAATCTCCTCGTCCGCCCCTTCACCGAAGCTTTGGAGTGTCGAAAGGGCGTTCGTGAGTTGTTCCACGGCGCGTGCGGTGTCCGAATCCAGGTAGAACTGGCCTGCGTTGACGTGGGCGCTGGCCAACAGGCGACGCGCACGGTCATCCGCGCTCTCCGCAGCGAGGTTGGAAAGCGCGTCAATGGAATCGAGATACTCTCGTTCTGCATCGGCCCTGCGTCCCTGCAGCGCGAGGCTGACACCGATACGAATACGGGTTCCTGCCGCTTCCGCATCGTAGGCGACTCGAAGCGCCGGATCTCCTGCACGGTTCTCAAACACCTCCAGCGCGGAGCCAAAGTGGCGTTGTGCGCCATCATGGTCTTGCTGCATTTGCAGCAACTCACCGACCCGCACGAGTGCCCGTCCTCGTTCGAGCTCCAACGCCGGATCGGCGCTCGGACTTTTTGATAAACGCTCGTAGTCGCCGATGGCTTGTTCGAGCAATCTTTTTCGGACCTGCTGTGTACCGGGAAAGTACTCCAGTGCGTCACTGCTTTGGACCAACCACTTGTCAATCGCCTCTCTCGAATCGCGGTAGCGCCCCAGCGCGTCGCGTTGATACTGTTTGGCTTGAACTTTCGCGAGTTGCTCGTTGCGACGGGCGCGATTGATCAACAGGGCGGAGCCGACGGCGATGATCGAGATCATCAACAACGCGGCCGCTCCGGAAATTGACCAGCTACGATAACGACGAATCAGGCGTCCGGCGCGTTCCAACGCGTTTTCGTGAGCCGCATGTGCCAGGACGAGTTCGTCATTCATCCACCGATCGATGTCGTCGGCCAAGTCGGTCGCGTTTTCGTATCGCTGCTCGCGATCGAGTGCCATCGCTTTGGCGCAGATCGACGCCAACGGTTTGGGAGCGACGGGATTGAGCCGATCCATTCGACGGATCTTTCCCGAACGGACGTTCTTGATGACGTCGATCGACGTCCCGCCCTCGATCGGTGTGGTGCCGGTGATCAAATTGAATAAGATCGCTCCTAGACTGTACACGTCGCTACGACCGTCAAGCGCGTCGTGGTCCCCGAACGCTTGCTCGGGACTCATGTACATCGGGGTGCCGACGATCGCACCGTGCCGAGTCTTCGTTGAACCGCTGCCGCTGAGAGCATAGAAGGTCGTCTGATCTCCTTCTTTTGTCACTTCCGCCGATCGTGAGATCAGTTTCGCAAGCCCCCAATCAACGACCAACGTTTCCCCATATTTCCCCAGCATGATGTTGGCGGGCTTCAGATCACGATGTAGCACGCCATGCTCGTGTGCAAACTGAATCGCGTTGCAGGCGTCGATCAAACGTCGCAGCATGGTCCGAAACTCGCGACTCAGGTAAGCATCAGCGGACGGCGGTGAATGCGACAGGTGAAAACTCTTGATCACCGCGCTGAAAGAACGGCCGCGGATAAACCGCATGGCGTAATACGGCTGGTTATCCGAGTAACGCCCCAGTCCGTAGACCGGAACGATCCCGGGATGTTCCAGCGAGCCGGTGACTTCGGCTTCGAAAATGAACTTCTCCTGGTATTGCTCTTTGTCGCGATGCTCAGGCAAGATCTCCTTGAGTGCGACGACGCGTTTGAGCTCTCGATCACGCGCACGGTAAACGGCGCCCAATCCACCCCTGGCGTGCATTTCCGTCGCCTGATAGCGGGCCTTCGGATCGTTCTCGCGAGGCATCGCGACGTCACCCCGATGACCGGCTCCCGAATTGACCTTGGTGGCCTGACGCACCTGCCCCGAATCTGCCAGTGAGAAGGCCAGCTCAATGTCATCCTCGAACTCTGGCAACCGCTTCAAATACTCCTTCTTTCCGATCGAACTGCCGCTCCGCTGGCGTTCCGCGACGTCGATCCGAACCAGCTCGCGTGCGATGATTTGCCGCAAGTGCGGTTTCAGATCGCCGGACAAGAAGGATTCAATGTTTGGCGGATCATCGCTGGCCTTCCAGCGGTCTTGGAAGGCTTGGCAGATCCGGTCGATGATCAGTCGATCCTGGTCGTCAAGGGTCGCTTCCAAGTCCGAGGGAGATTGGCTTCCGCGGCCGATTCGAATCGGAGTTGGCGATAATGGCGGAGCGTCCGTTGTCAAATCGGGATCAATGGACTCGAGCGGATCAGAGGTCGCCAACAAATCATCGAGCTCCCGCTTTTCGGTCGGTTTCTCGTCCGGGTAGGACATGACAACGTTTGATCTTAGGAATGGTGCGCAGAAACAGAAGCCTTCGACCGGATTATAGACCAGCGAACTCGACCAACTGCTGCGAGCGCATCAACAGGCCGGTGAATTCTTAAGCGAGGACGACGATGAGCTGGCAAGTCCGAACGACACCGATCCACATCTGGCAGAGTTTTCTCGACTGCTCCAGGAACCAATGATCGATCCCGATACGATCGGACGAAGAAATCCCAAGGAGATCAACACGTAGTATGCGCGGCACCGCCGATGATCTGCGTGCTCGAGACTCTTGAAGCTGCCGCCGTCGCATCGGTGAGACTTCGATGGGGGACGGGGGCGTCGACGGTCAAGATGACGGACCGTTTGGACTGCGATTTTTGAAACGCCGGAGCCAAGGGCACTGCCACGTTGAGTGACGCGGGCGTGTTTCGACGCGAGATACACCGCGCCATCAACCGCGGGGATGCCACCAGTACTGACATCAGAGCCGACGAGGAGATTCGAACCCCTGACCTATTCATTACGAATGAATTGCTCTACCAGCTGAGCTACGTCGGCGTGTTTGGATGGACGACCCGCCAGGCTTGTGGCTATCAACGTCTCAAGTCTGCAAATTACAAAACCAAAGCTTGGTCGACCAGGGCCCATCGGGCCGCTGGAAAAATTCTACCACCAACCCTCCGCACACCTACGTTATTCGGCCGCGCGATCGCCATCCTGTAGCGAAATTCTCACACTGCACCGCGGTGCGAGAAATCCGATGCCGTTTGGACACCGCACACCCGTGAGCGTTCACCCAATCGCCCAACCCCCTGTCCCTTCGTCACAGCTTGAAGCAGTGGCGGAACGTCGCCTTCCCCGCCTCAGACAGCCCGTTTAAACACAATACCGCTAAGTTAAGCG
>NZ_JANZKV010000035.1 GCF_025060895.1 Stieleria sedimenti
CAGTCAAGTGTTTTTGTTGTTCGACTTCCTTCCCGGCTTGTCGTTTTTCGTCAAGGACCGCCAGGGACGGTTCATCGCACTCAACCGCCGCGGCTGCGAGTACTGCGGTGTCGCCTCGGAAGCGGATGCGATCGGCAAGACGGATTACGATTTCTTCCCCAAGTCGCGCGCCGACGAGTACACCGCCGACGATGCGGCGGTGATGGATTCCGGTGAGCCGATCATCGATCGCGTCGAAAGTGCTCCCGAAGATGCCGGGTCGCCGCGGTTGGTGATGACCAGCAAGATTCCGCTGAGGGATAAACACAAACGGGTGATCGGCGTGGCCGGTTTTTCGCGTCAGATCGAACGGATTCAAACGCAGTCGGGAACGGTGGATGCGTTCGCTCGCGTGATCACGCACCTCCACGAAAATTTTGCTGATCGGCTTTCGACGGACGAGCTTGCCGAAATGGCGGGCCTGTCGGTCAGTCACTTTGAGCGACGTTTTCGCCGAGCCTTTGGCGCTTCACCCAGGCAGTACCTGGTACGCATTCGCGTTGAGCACGCCGCACGGATGCTTTTGGAGACTGAGAAAACGGTTTCCGAGATCGCCCATGCGTGCGGCTTCTACGATCATGCTCACTTCAGTCGCAGCTTTCGCAACATCATGCAGCTCTCGCCCAGCCAATACCGATCCCGGTAGCGATCATCACCCTCGCCGCTTCGGGGGCGATTACAATCAAACCACCATCTTTCGTCAACCGAACCCGCCCGAGGCCTTACGGCCAGCGGCTCACAATACTATTCACCGTGAGCCGTGACGCGTAAGCGGCCGGGCCTACCGCGGTTACAATCAAACCACCGGTTATCGTCAACCGAACCCGCCGAGGCCTTGCGGCCAGCGGCTCACAATACTATTCACCGTGAGCCGTGACGCGTAAGCGGCCGGGCCTGCAGCTCTCCCAAAGCTACAGTCATGAATCCCACGTCACCACTTGCACTATTCATCACGTGGACTGTCTACGGGACCTTCCTGCCTGGTGATGCAAGAGGATGGCGACATTGTGCACGTGGCGAACAAACCCCACGCCCCAAGCTGGAAAAGTGGAACCGCGACCGGCTGAAGCACGACATTGTTTTGCTTGATACGTCGATGCAAGAAACCGTTGAGTCGGCTATCAATGAAATATGCGAATTCAGAGTCTGGACGCTTTGGGCCGTTGGTGCTCGTCGTAATCACATTCATGTCGTCGCAACAGCGCCGGATTACAAACCAACGATCGTGCGTGACCAAATGAAAGCAAAAGCAACAAGAGAACTCAGGGAATCGTTCGGCGTATGGAAGGATCGGTCCGTTTGGAGTGCGAAGGGCGACATTGAGTTTTTGGACACCGAAGAAGAAATCGAGCAATGCGTCATTTACGTGACAGAAGCACAAGACCGAAAGAACCGAGATCTATCGTGAGGGCTGCGTTCGATGCCAGACCGCTTACGTGTCACGATTCGCCGTTTGGCGAACTCGTCATAAACCCGCCCGAGGCCTAACGGCCCGCCGCTCACAGTGTCCTCGTGAGCCGCGGGCGCGTAAGCGGCCGGGCCTACCGCGGTTACAATCAAACCACCGGTTATCGTCAACCGAACCCGCCCGAGGCCTAACGGCCTGCGGCTCACAGTGTCCCCCGTGAGCCGTGATCGCGTAAGCGGCCGGGCTTGCGACGGTTACAATCATACGACCGGCTATCGTCAACCGAACCCGCCCGTGGCCTTACGGCCCGCGGCTCACAGTGTCCCCCGTGAGCCGTGATCGCGTAAGCGGCCGGGCCTACCGCGGTTACAATCAAACCACCGGCTATCGTCAACCGAACCCGCCCGAGGCCTAACGGCCTGCGGCTCACAGTGTCCCCCGTGAGCCGTGATCGCGTAAGCGGCCGGGCTTGCGACGGTTACAATCATACGACCGGCTATCGTCAACCGAACCCGCCCGAGGCCTAACGGCCTGCGGCTCACAGTGTCCCCCGTGAGCCGTGATCGCGTAAGCGGCCGGGCTTGCGACGGTTACAATCATAAGACCGGCTATCGTCAACCGAACCCGCCCGAGGCCTAACGGCCTGCGGCTCACCATTGACTCAGCATATCCCGACCAAACGGACAACCGCATGCCACTCGTGTTACTCAATATCTTCAAGTTGCCGCAAAAGTCGATCACCGCAGTGTTTGTGCTTGCTGCTTTTGCGACGGCAGGTTCAACGACTCCCACGGTTGCCGGCGAGGCAGTCCTTCACCGGCAAGGCGGCGAGACGACGGCGGGTCAGTGGGATGTCCTCGACATTCGATTTCGAGTCGACCGAGTTCCGGGGAATCCGATCGATGTAGCGTTTTCAGCGGACTTTTCCAGTGAACAGGGACAGTCATTATCCGTTAAAGGTTTTTACAACGGCAACGATGAGTATTTGATTCGATTCACCCCACCTTCCGCCGGCACCTGGAGCTATTCGACATCGTCTCGTCTGGAGCCACTCGATCAACAGTCCGGACGCTTGACGGTGCGGCCCGCTGCGAGTCACCGCAAGGGTGGCGTTCAAATTGATCCGGATCACAAGCTGGGATTCGCGTACGCAAATGGAGAAAGTTACTTTCCGATCGCGTTCGAATCCGACTGGCTGTTCGCACTCGATGCCGAGAATCCTGGCGGCATTCCCAAAACTCAAGATTTGGTCGACACACTTGCCGAGACCGGTTTCAATCAAGTCGTGATGAACGTTTATGCCCACGACGTGAATTGGCCCAAAGACAAACAGCTGGATCCGCAATACGACTACGGCAGCCCCAGCGTCTTTCCGTTTCTGGGCAGCAATGAATCGCCGGACCATCGTAGCCTGAACATCGAGTACTTCAAACGGCTTGACCGTGTGATCGACTACCTTGACCAAAAAGGCATCGTCGCCCATTTGATGATCTACGTTTGGAACAAGCAAGTTGCATGGCCGGAGGCCAATTCCGAGGCCGACAATCGCTACTTTGACTACGTCGTCCGTCGCTATCAGGCCTATCCCAATCTGGTTTGGGACATTTCCAAAGAGGCGTTGGGGTACGGTCACACCGATGTCCAATACATCACCGACCGAATTGATCGACTACGCCAAATCGACGCGTTTGATCGTCTCGTCACGGTCCACGACTATGGGTACTGCCGCAAGTATCCCGAGCATGTCGACTTCGTGTCGGTGCAACTGTGGCAGTCCGAACTCTACGGTGTGATGCGGAACGTGCGGAAAGCGATTCCCGGCAAACCAATTCTCAACATCGAGCACGGTGGATACGAGCGCGGCCCCTACGTCGTGTTTACCGGCAACTACGTTTCACCTGAAGTTTGTCTGGAGCGAGCCTATCAATGCGTTTTTGCGGGCACCTATCCGACGCACTACTGGCAGGGTGCGGCCTGGAACGTGGTCATCCCGGACATCACCGAACTCGCCCCCGACGCGCGTCCGAAACTGGAGTATTACCGGCACATGCGAGAGTTCGTCGATCGGTTTCAGGTCGACCAATTGATCGCCGGGGACAAGAAGAGCAATGCGGGCTTCTGTCTTCACAACGGTAAAGATTTGCACTTGTACTACGTGCCAAAGGAATGTGATTTCATGGGCTTGCGACTGCCCAAGGACCGGGGTGACACGATGAAACTGACTTGGTTCAACCCGTTCACGGGGCAATCCCTCGAACCATTCGAAATGAAGATCACGCAATGGCCATCCGTCAAAGTCCCAGAGGGCGATCGCTTTCAGATCCTGATTTGTGAGCTTCAAAATCAGGACTGAGTCAAACTACTGGCACCGAAACACCAAGAATCGATCATTCATTCGATTGCGGCGACCTCCATGCTGTTTGCCCCGGCAGAATGGCACAAAGGGTCTGTCGTTTTTGTGAGCCGTGATCGCGTAAGCGGCCGGGCCCGCGGCGGTTACAATCAAACGACCGGCTATCGTCAACCGAACCTGCCCGAGGTCTTGCGGCCAGCGGCTCACTGTGTCTCCCGTGAGCCGCGACGCGTAAGCGGCCGGGCCCGCGGCGGTTACAATCACACCATCGGCTATCGTCAACCGGACCTGCCCGAGGCCTTACGGCCAGCGGCTCACCGTGTCTCCCGTGAGCCGTGATCGCGTAAGCGGCCGGGCCTACTGCGGTTACAATCAAACCACCGGCTATCGTCAACCGAACCCGCCCGCGGCCTTACGGCCAGCGGCTCACCGTGTCTCCCGTGAGCCGTGATCGCGTAAGCGGCCGGGCCTACTGCGGTTACAATCAAACCACCGGCTATCGTCAATCGAACTCGCCCGAGGCCTCACGGCCAGCGGCTCACCGTGTCTCCCGTGAGCCGTGATCGCGTAAGCGGCCGGGCCCGCGGCGGTTACAATCAAACGACCGGCTATCGTCAACCGAACCTGCCCGAGGCCTTGCGGCCAGCGGCTCACCATTGACTCAGCAGATCCCGACTAAATCGACACGCCGCAAGCCTCGCTCAAGGACAGCTGCCCAGCCTACGCTACGAAATCCTCAGAACTCCTCAATCAATGATGTTTCGTCATCTTCCTCCCCTCGTCGCCGCCACCATCTTCTGCGCATCTCCGATGCCCTCGTTTGCTCAAACGTTAAGCAAGGAAGGCCGGGATCAAGAGGCGATCCACGACTACCTGTTCGATTCGTTCATTCAAGGATGCGAGACCAAATATGTCGGTGGCGGGCGTGACCGCGGTCTGAAAGAAGTCACGATCTTGCAAGAGACGATAGAACTCGGTCACGGGGACGATGTCTTGCTGCCCGAGGGCGCCGAGCGGGTCGCGGGGCTGTTCCGCCACTTTGCGTTTCACGGAGCCAACCTTGATCGGGTCAAAGAGGTTTACGTCTTTCCGTTCTCGCCGGACAAATCTCCGCCGCGCAGCCAACAGGTCAAAGATTTTTACCGAGTCCAGATGCCATCGATTCCATTATCCGATCAGCCGCCGGAACGGATGAAAGTTCGGTTTCTGATGAAGGACGAGGACGCGACCTGCCGGATCGATGATTTGGTGTTCATCGCTCAGAAGCAAATCCCGCCAGAATTCGACACGATCCCCTATCGGGATTTGGGCTCAGAATTTCCCCGAGAGCGAGTGGAAATCGACATCGACACCGACCACGAATTGTCGATCGGGGGAACGTCACAGTTACAACGAGACCGTTGGTTCCGCATGCACGAAACGCCCGGTGTGGTCGATCCGTCGTTCGAGCGATGGGCGGCGGAGCGAAACTTCTTGCCCGGCCGTGGGGCCTTCAAATTCAATCCCGGAATCACGCGTGCCTGGGGCAATTGGGAACCGCTAAAGGAACGAGAGGACAAACCGGGAGCCGCGGACTTGTCGTTCTTCGATCAGTATGACGCCGGGGTGAGACACCGAAACACGATACCGGAATTCAAAAACATCCCGTTTGCCTACTGCTTTAACGATTGGCCCGAATTCATGTCGGTGCCGCTGGTCGGCCGTGGGACTCCGAAAATCGAACATTTCGACGACGCCGCCGAACTTGCGGCCGCCTATGTCGAGGACCAAATCAAAGACGGCGGTTTCACGGCCGAGTGGTGGGAGGTGAAAAACGAGAGCAGCGTGCAATCGGAGTGGGCCCATCACTGGAAAGAGAGCCAGGGCATCGACGGATGGGGGCTGCTCGCCGAGTTTCACAACCGCGTCGCCGATGCGGTCCACCAGCGTGCTCCCGAAGTGAAAGTCGGAGGTCCGTCGTCGGCCTACATGCAGCTTCAAGTCAAAGACTTTGACCTCTATCGCAATCAGGCTCGCTTCATCGAACAGACTCGCGGGCACATCGATTTCTATTCACACCACTTTTATGAAAACGCGCTGATGCTCGGCGCGCACGAGCGGCGCGGACAGGGTTACTCCAATTACCTGCTCGGACGCTACGAAGCGATCCTCGACATGCTGCGCGCCCACATGCTCAAAGCGGACAACGTGCTGCCAATCCTGATCACCGAGTGCGGATCACTGCAAAACGGCCGCCAGCCTTCGGACAATTGGCTGCGGTTGCTCGCTTGGAACGCTTATCTGACCAAGTCGATGCAGCGCCCCGATCAGATCGATCTGTTTGTGCCGTTCGTCTTTCTGCACATGTCATGGAATCCCTACAGCGGTGATGCGGCCTTCACACCCAAGGAGGATCGCAAGCGGCATCGGTCGATCGATGATTTCGAACCGACAGCCATTGCGAATTACTTTGAACTCTGGCGAGACTTCGACGGGCGACGTCTGCCGGTTGCGTTCGACCGCGATTGGCTAGACGTCGTCGCCGTCCACGACGGAAATCGGATCTCGCTGGCGGTGACCAACATGGGCGGCCGTCAGATCGCGGTGGATCTGTCGAACGTCGCAACCAGGATTGGTTCAGAACGTGCGACGCAAACGCGTTTGAATTACCACCAGGGACAGATTGTGTTTCAGCCGGAGCACGATGTTGACACCGCGGCCATTCCTGTCGACGTGAATGAAACGACCGTCATTCGGCTCATGCCCGGCAAACCGATCGCTCCAGAGAAAACCCTCGTTCTCGATCGCTGGTACGCGACCGAGACGGTGGTCAAGAGCGACGGCAGTCCGCTTTCATTTGATGTCCGCATCGACAATCCCAGCCAAACACACTCCGCACAGCTGATCATCGGAGCCCACCGCCGCGGTGGATTGACGGAGCCGGTCCTGGTCAAAATCAACGGCAATCCGATCGACATCGACACCGGCGACGCGGACGAGTTTTCGGAATACTTCGCGCCGTTGAATGCGTCGATCCCCGCCTCGCTTCTACAGCATCACAACAAGGTGGAAATTCAGCCCCAACAAGATACGACCATCACTTCGGTGCAAATCCTGACCCATCAAGCAAGCAATGATGCATCGCGTGATCCGCAGCCAACGGTGCTGTTTGACTTCGAGGACGATCAGCAACTCGAATCGATCGAAACGCGAGACATACAGATCTCGCGTTTGAAGAGCGATTCAGGATCGGCTCTGCTACTCGAGTCGGGACACCAGATTGATTGGCCTGGAATCACGTTAAAACCCACGCAAGGTGTGTGGGACTTGGGAATGTTCCAGCATTTGTCATTCGACGTGGTCAACCAAGGTGACAAACCTTTCGAGATCGGGCTGAAGATTGAAAGTCGTGACGCGAAAGGAAATGAAAAGAACTTCACGGTGATGAACAACATCGCCGCAAAGGAGTCTCGCAAGATCTCCGGGACGCTCTACACGACGCCATGGAAATTCACGTCTTCGTTCCAGGTGCAAGGGATGCATGCGGCACCGGGACAGAAGAAGGTCGATCCATCATCGGTCACGCAGGCCGTGATATTCTTACGGCAACCCAATGAGGACTATCGTTTCACGATTGACAACGTCAAAGTTGAAACGCCGATGACGTCAATGGACGTGGACGAATTCTTGCCGTTCATCGACGAGTTTGGTCAATTCATTCATAAGCAGTGGCATGGCAAAACACATTCGCAAGAGGACCTGGTCGCCAGTCGAGAGGCGGAGAAGAAAGAACTGGCCGGCAACCCGGGACCTGCGTCCTTCAATCGCTTCGGCGGCTGGAAAGATTCTTCCCAACATGGTCCCGCTAAGTTTTTCCGGGTTGAGAAGCACGATGGTCGTTGGTGGCTGATCGATCCGGACGGGTGTCGGTTTTGGTCCCACGGGATGGATGCGGTCTCGACCCGATTCGGGGGAACGGGCATCGAGCACCGTGAGAACTACTTTCGTGGTCTCCCCAAGGAAGGTAGCAAGCTCGGCAAGTACTATTTCGCGAGCACATGGGCGTTCGGATTCTATGCCGATAAGACACCCTTCAAGATGTACAACCACCTGCTGGCCAATCTGCATCGCAAGTACGGTGACGACCATCGAACCGAGTTCGAGGATATCTCACACAAGCGGCTCCGAAGTTGGGGATTCAATACCTTGGCCAGTTGGTGCGATGAGTCGGTCAATCGGCAAAAACGTACTTCATACGTCGAATTCGTCTATGTCGAAGATGGTCCGGTGCTCGAGGGGGCTCAGAAAATGTGGACGCAGTTCCACGATGTGTTCGATCCGAGATTTCGGCAGTCCATCGCGCATGGCATCGAAAAGGTGAAGTACTCGGTAGGCGACCCCTGGTGCATGGGATACTACGTTGACAACGAGTTGTACTGGGGCAGCGATATCGATCTGGCCTTGTGGACACTTCGTTGCAGTTCCAAGCAGGCGGCCAAGCAAGAGTTCATCAAGGACCTGACTGCCAAATACGAAACCATCGACGCACTCAATCAGGCATGGGGAACTGAGCATGCCTCGTGGAGCGATCTTGCCGAAGCGACACAAACTCCGGATGTGAACAAGGCGAACGAAGATCTACGCCAATTCGCGAAGAAAACCTCCGAGACCTACTTCCGCAGCGTTAAAGAAGAATTGGCCAACACCGCCCCAGGGCAGCTGTATCTCGGCTGTCGGTTTATCTGGGACAACGAAACGGCCATCCGAGCAGCCTGTCTGTACGCGGATGTTGTGAGTTTCAACAGGTACTTGTATTCGGTTGATCAGATGAGTCTGCCCAAGGGAGAGGACAAGCCGATTCTTGTCGGCGAGTTCCATTTCGGTGCCTTAGACCGAGGCCTGTTCCATCCCACCCGGGCGCCCGCCAAGAACCAGACCAATCGTGCAGAATGCTACAAGAATTATGTATTGAGCGCGCTGCGAAACCCATTGTTCGTGGGGACTCATTGGTTCCAGTACTACGACGAGCCGACCGCGGGTCGCGGTGATGGAGAGAACTACAACACCGGATTTCTTGATATCTGTGATACGCCCTACCCGGAAATGGTTTCCGCCGCGCGGGAAGTCGCGGAACGGATGTACGAATATCGCGCCGGACGTTGAACTGACACCAAAACCTAACAATGATCATCAGGCACACACCTATTGGAATAGCCGCTCTACTGGCAACGCTGGTTGTCCCGTGGATCGCTTCCGCTCAAGCCGAGTCGAAACCCAACATCCTGTGGATCATCACCGATGATCAGCGCCCCGATTCGGTCAGCGCCTACAACCGGTTGGTTTACGGCAAAGACGAAAGTCCGCTGGGTTACGTCGAATCGCCCAACATCGACAAACTGGCCGCCGAAGGAATCATGTTCACTCGGGCGATGTGTAATTCACCCGCGTGCGGTCCGTCGCGGGGCTCGATGCATTCGGGACGTTATCCGTTCCGCAACGGCCACTACGCCTTCGAGTTGACGCATCAGAATCCGGACTTCATACGCCCGGTCGTTCCCCAGATTCTCCGCGAGCAAGGCTATGCGACCGCCACGTTCGGCAAGGACGGTCCGTACATCTACCGCTGGGGTCCCGGTCAGGGCTTTCATGACCCTGGGTTCTATGACGTGCGGGTTCACAACAAGCATACCCTGCAGCGAAATGCAGTCGGCGATTTCGCCACGCTGGAATCCTTCGGCAAAGGCGGCTACTTGGGCAAGACCGAGATTGTTTATTATCCCGATGGCAGCCAACGGACTTATTTTCTCAAACGCGTGGATGGGAAATCGACGGAGGACGATCTCGCCGCCGTGGCGCAAACCGACAAGGAGCTCGAAATCCTTCGCTCGTACACCTGCGGTGGACTCAAGTCGCTGGTCTTCGGCGGTGTGAACCCGAAGCCGGCAGCGGACACCGCCGACGCGCACATCGCGACGGCGATGAAGAACTACCTGGCCAATGCCGGCCGTACCTACAAGACTCTGTGGGGCGAGGAAGCGCAGGGGGCCGACACGACGAAACCCCAGTTCATTCATCTTGGGTTCCACTTCCCGCACACCCCGGTGCTGCCGCCGAAATCGTTCCGGGACCGTTTCAAAACGAAGAACTATCGTGTGCCCGAGTTCGATCGGCAGGAACTCGCCAAACTCCCGCCGCAACTGGTGCGACTTTACGAAAGCTGCAAGGTCGACGGTATGACCGAAGCCGAAAAGCAGCAAGCGATCCAGGACTACTACGCGTTTTGCGCGCACGGCGACGCGCAAATCGGCGTGGCTGTCGAGGCGTTCAAGGCTTACTGCAAGACGGCGAACCAGGAGTATCTGATCGTTTTCACCGTCGGCGACCATAGTTGGCACCTCGGCGAACAGGGCATCGAGGCCAAGTTCGGCCCCTGGGGTCAGTCGGTTGCCAACGCGGCGATTCTGGTTTCCTCGGACGAAAGCTTGATCCCGGCCGGCGGGCATGACGACAAGATGATCGAGTTCGTGGATTTCGCTCCCACGATGCTCCAGGCGGGCGGCGTGGATTTGCAGGACCCGAAGTACGACTTCCTCGACGGCGTCAGCCTGTTCGATGTGCTCGGCGGCACCGCGCCAAAGCGTGAGTATATCCTGGGCGAGATCCATCTCGTCGCAGGCCCCCGGGCTTACATGTATACCGATCGGTTCCGGTTCTCGATGCGCAGCCGTCCGTTCCCCGGACAAGTGAACGAGCAGAATTTCGGCAAGAACATCAAATGGGCACTCGAAGCGCCGCTCGAAAAGGTCGATTTGGCTCTCTACGACCTGAAACACGATCCGTTGGAACGCAACAACGTGGCCAACGATCCCGACTATCGGGAACTCGCCGCGTGGTTCCGCAGCAAGCTGGGCAACATCATCCTCGGTGACGGACGCGTCGAGTGCGACTGGTCCAAAGCGAACAGCTACGTGATCAGCGACTTCGCCAAGGGAGCCGACGACAAGCAGGCGGACATTCCCGAGCACCTTATCCCCTGAGCACAGATTGCTCCACTCAAATGATCAAACTACTTTCGACACTGTTTTTCTTGATCACACTGGCACTTCCATGCATGGCCCAGAACCAACCGTTCTTTGCCGAGGGACAGGATCCGAAGCCGACCGATCGGGTATGGCAGAAGATCGACGAACTTTCGGATGAGTTTGAGGGATCGACGCTGGATACCAACAAATGGTCGGCGGATCCTGGCGCCAAAGGCTGGGGGTGGATCGGTCGACCGCCAGGACTTTTTCAACCTGAAAACGTGCGTCTTCAGGATGGAAAAATGCAGGTGACGGTCCGCAAGTTTGATTCACCCAAAGTCATCAACGGCCACGAATTCCTGTACGGCGGTGCCATCGTTCGATCGATCCATCCCGGCCAAGTGGGGTGGTACTACGAGTGCAGGATGAAGGCGAATCAAACCGAGATGTCGTCAACATTCTGGCTCATGACGGACGACACTGTGAAAGAACGGCAAGAACTGGATATCCAGGAATGTGTCGGACGCCTCTCGAAGGAAGCCGCATCCTGGGCTCGCGGGTGGGACCAGGTCTTTCATTCCAATCTCATCAAGACGACCAAGGGGCAGCCTGGAAAGGTGCAGGTCCAAGGTTCGATCAAGGCCGAGACGAAGAACTGGGAACGATTCTACGTGTACGGAGCGTGGTGGAAATCGCCGCACGAAATCCGATATTACCTCGACGGCAAATACGCCTATTCGCTGAAACCACCCGCCCCCTGGGATCAGCCGAAGTATTACCAGATGGCAATCGAGACCTATGACTGGAACCCCGTTCCAGAAGACGGAGGGCTCGTCGCCAGCGGCACGCGGGAAGAAAGAACCACACAGTATGACTGGGTCAGAACATGGAAGCTCCAATAGCACCCCATACCGTTCGGGAATCTACGAGTTCGAGTACCACAACAACGCGGAGCCCGTCTACGCGCACTCCATCATTCTGCCCCGAATGATTCTGCCATCCCCCCCTGATTCCCACCGGCTTAACCGGCCATGGCGCTCGACCAATGCCCGCGTCCCCGGCATGAGCCTCGTGTCGCTGCCTCCTTTTTGCCACCCCCGGACTTAGCGAAGTGGTTCATGTCTAACATTACGCCGACCACACCTCGGACACCTCCATGCAATCCGACGATGGCCGCGTCTGGTCCACCATGCGATGACCACAAAAGAGAATAGCAGATTGACAGGAAACGGGACGAAATACAAAACCGTCAAAACGAGAACGGCCACGCTCACCAGCGATCCCCCACAGCCACGCGCACTCGTCCTTAAACTCTGCTTGACGTACCTGCATTGTTCGCAGGCGAATCGCTCATCCGCACCACCGTACGCCGCAGCTTCACTCTCCTGCATCGACCTATCAGCCCCATGCAGAGGTTTATAGGGATTCACTGGCTGCTTAGTCATCGCTGAATCTCGGCAACCTCGTCAGGGCATGATACGAGTGATGGGCGTAGGGTATTGCGATGGCCAAACCGACTTCACCCGTCCGGCAAATTCGATGGCCATGCCGTCCCGTCTTTGGGATCGTGCGGTCGGCAGACACGCGGGTACGCAAGGTTCCATCCGGCTGCCGTGTATCGCGTCAGGTGCATCGGTGCAACTCCGATCGGATCGGCATCGTAACGAACGACGTATGTACCCAAGTAGCAATCTCGAAGCGATTGACGTTCGGTATCGGCCCCAATCCAAATCAAATCAAGAAACAGATTGAACGGCCCCAAAATCCACATCAGCATTCTGGCCGTCATCCGAATCAGAGATGGGCGTTCACCCTTCGTCGTCACGATCTTCAGCCCGCAAATGCGATAGCCGATCGTTCGAAATCGCGAGCGTTTAAGCAGGGTCAAGTACACCCAACACAAACCGATCCAGGCGATGAAAAAGAGTCCGCTTGGGTCAAACGCGGGGTCAAATTGAAAGGACACGAACCAAATGGCGATCCAAAGACAAACTCCGCCGACTATTAGAATCAAGGTATCGACAGCGATCGCAACAAATCGTCGAACCAGCCCCGCATAGTCGTCCATCGCAAAGTAGACGCCGTCACCGAGTGAGTTGTCGTGGTCCATGGGCGTTGCTCGAATGCTGGTGGTGGTGTTGCGGAGGTGATCAGCTTGCACGAAAGCTCAGAATCCAACGATTACAGGATAATGTACGGAGGCCGCATCCGCCTCGGCGGCGAGATCAGCCCGCGACCATGCTCCATGAGTGATCGTCACACTCAGGGTCACGCTCCCAGAAACACGGCTCGCTTTCCGGCTGCATTTTCTCGTCGATCTCGATCAAGAGTTTATCATTGCACGGAAAATAGGTGGGATATTCGGGGCGGCGTTCTTTTTCGCCCCTTCGGGAGCGACGTCGGCATCACGGCCTGTCGATTGAATCGATATTCCGAAATCAAAGCGATGATGTTAGCCCGAACGCGTTAGCGAGGGACGCCGCGTGGCCCCTGGCCAACGCGTGCGGGCTTAGATCGACAGGCCGATCGGAGAGGAGCATGCGCGACTGCAGGGGATGCGGATGATCCATTCATAGAATCAATCGAGCTGCAGTTCGAGGATCTTGTTTCGAACGTCCGCGTCATTGACCTTGTCCTCCAACTCGTCGCGAAGCGCTTCGTTGTACAATCCGTGCTCGGCCAGCAACGTGGTGGGTGCGGCGACCATATTCCGATCTTCCGTGTAGCCGTAATCGACCGTGTAGGTCCTGGTCGGCTGGGAGTAGTTGGGGAAAATCTGATTCGTCTGTCCCACGTGATGGTAGGTGATGGTGGTGTTGTAGGGCACATAGCCCATCACCCACCAACTCCAACGCCATCGAATCCAGTTGTACAGCGGGAACAGCGTCGTCGCAAAGTCTCCTTCGACGACCCAGCGTCGCGTGACGCAGTAGAGCGACCGATTGGACGGCCCAAGCTCGTGACAAAGACTGCGAAAATTGGAGTCACCGACGCGAGGGGATCCAAAGGTGTGCAGTCCTCGAACGGGGATGTCATCGTCATATTGCAGTCTGGCGGCGGTCAACGTTGCGACGGCGCCGCCGAGCGAATGTCCGGTGATCCAGATCTTTTTTCCTTGATTGTGTGCCGTCCGGACGCGGCTGCGAACGTCCGCATAGGCGCTTCCGGTCGCGTACCAAAAGCCTTCGTGCACGTACACCGATCGATCGCCGATGGTGCGTCGGATCGCGGTCGCGTTGAGATCGCCCAGCCAATCTGCGACGGGATTCCACGTGTTGCTCATGCCCCAGTGGCTGCCGCGAAAGACCACGATCAGAGCGTCATCCATGTTGATGAATCCGACCTCCGTTCCGCTGTCGTTGGTCGAGATAAAACTAACGCTGTTGACTCCCCAGACGCCTGCGTTGGTCGGGGCAAAAAAAGAGTTTCGATAAATTTTTGACGAAAGAAACTCCATCAGGGTCGCATTGATGACCGCATTGTCATCGTCATCAATGCAGTCATCGTCGGCACTGAAATGCTCGAATGGTTTGGTCGTGTCGAACTGGTAAAGCCACGTCAGGCTTCCTGTTTGGTAATACTGCGCTCGTGAAACACTGCTGGTCGCGACGGCGATCAGCATGATGGCAAAGAATCGGACGACGTTTGAAAGCCTCGGCATTTGACTAGACCTGTGGGGAAAGTGGTTGGTGGAACCCGTATGTCACCCTCCCAAGCGGTCGTCAGGACAAAACGTTTCACTCCACAGCAAAAACATTCGGCCAAATGGGAACACGGGTTTCTCAACGGCTGCGCCGGAAACGACTTCATCCGTGGCTCGATCGGCAACGACGAGCTGTGTGGCGGCGGGGATCAACGACTCATCCGTCCTGATTCATCGCGATCGTCACCCGAAAACCGACGCCGACGGGTCAACCCGTACATGCCCCGTTCGACGAAACCGGAACTGTGATCTCAGAGAATCACCCACGGATGGCAGCGCGAACCCGCGGATGTCAAAGTGGTCGATTCTGTGCTGGATGACATCCGTGGGTTCGCGCTGCCATCCGTGGGTTTGACCCTTATGATCGGTCGGATGCCTCTACCAAGGTTCGACGGTCTCTTGAAGTACCGACAGCGCCGCCAAGACGAACGTCCCGCCAAGAATCAAACCGACAAACAGAATCACGACCAACCGTCCGGCTTGATTCTCAACCGCTTTGGGTTTCGGTGTCTCTGAATCAGTTGGTGGCGTGTAGGGATTCATCGCAAAGGAAGCGAATTGGATTCAGCGGCTCCTTAGCAGGACGATCAGTGTTTGAACCGCCCCGAAACCAACAGTGAGGCCGACGACCATCACCATCACTGGCTTCATAAAACTCGGTAGACGGGGTTTGCGTCGTCTTCGCTTTTTAATGCCCTGCTCGTTTGGTGGTTCATCGGGGTTCATGGCAGGTCCCAGTCTATCACAATGCCGACCTCACCATCCCCAGCTAATCCTCTGTGCGCAACACCGCGGGAGACGGGAGCTAGGATAAGTGTGCGCGATGGTGTCGAGTGCTGCCAGCGGGACTCTTGACGGCTTGTCGATTTAATCGGCCGTTTGGCGCGAGCCTACGGGCCCTGGTGTGTCTTCTTCGTGCTACAGGCCCGTACGCTCGCGCGAAACGGCTGATCCCATGGGTGATCGGATTAAATCGACAGGCCGTTGATGCCCTCTTTTCTTGCCATCCATTTTCTTGTCTTGTTTGCGCAGTTCGACGTTCCACAAAACGTTGCGCTGATTCCATGTGGCAACATCCCTTCAAGCTTCTCGTTGCGTGCTAGAAGCAATCCCAATCGAGCGACCACTTGTTTCGAATGCGGTAAAGCACGGCAACTCCGTCGTGTCCCCACATGAAGTTAGCCTTTTCCTCGCTTCCAATCTGAATGCAGTACCCTCGGTAGTTCAGCCCATTCTGACAGGACACCGGCCAGCCACCAACCTTCGTGCGTTCATGGGCACTGTAGTGCTTGCGTTCGAGTTTTGCCCAATCGTCGAGTTCTCGGAATCGTTCTTGTTTTTCATCATCGACGAGCCCAATGTCATCAGGGTAGGTTGGGATCTCGTTTTCAACCTTGTTCCACTCGATCCGACACGACTTTAGGTGCGTGCGAGCAGGACGGTCCATCGGACGCAAGCCGCGCAAGGTTGCGTAGGTGCGCACCGCAAACCAGTCATCTGCATCAAAATCGGGCATCACCGGAAACCCTTTGTCTGGACAATCGCAAACGCAAAACAGCTGGATCAAAGCAATGTTGTCGAGCTGCTTGGGACGGCAGGGAAGGTCTTTCGTTCGGATTTGCAGAACGCCCTCAAGTGGCCGAGAGTCTTGGTGCGGCCATTGGGAATCCTTGCGTCCCACAAACACGCCACCAAAGCACGATTCGGTTGGCGTTACTTGCTTTGAACGTTTGAGGGTGGCGATTGACGCTGGCAGTAGATGTCGGTTGAGCTCTGCAAAGTGATCGGCAACGATTTGGTCACGCGTCGATTTGTTGATCTTTCGCTCTTTCATTACGGATGGTGCATCACTGTCTTTGGCGAATTTCGACGATCACTCTGTCGCATCAAACGACTCGCAGTTCCAATCAACTCAACTCGGCAACTCGACAGCAGCGTCTGATTCACTTGCACTTGAAGTAGCCGCTTTTGATCGCTAATTCGGCGTCAGTCGCAAGAGAACAGAGCCAATCAAAAACGGTTGGGTACGCTTCGCGAACGTCCGTGCCGTACTCATTAAAATACCAAACTGGCGAGTCGTCGATGGAATTGCATCGGATCATTAAGAATTGCTCGCCCAGCCGACCAACGATCACAAGACTATCAGCGGGCAGTTGGACGTGCGGCCCAGGCTCCCAATCTTCTTTGTAGTCGTCCGTCAGAGTCAGAACATGTTGGTACGCAGCAGCGTAGTGGTCGTGCGTCAGCAGACGACCCGATCGATGTCCCATCATCGAAAGGTACCAGTGATAGGACGCTGGAAGAGAAATGCCAAACTTTTCTTCTAGCGCAGCAATCTCGCTGTCGGAGCAGCCTTTCAACGATGAGCGAAAAGCAATTTCGCTAGATTCCAAACGGTTAAGAAACGCGTCAAAATTCGCCATGGCAGTCTGCTTGAATCAGGCGTTATTGGAATGCACTGCGCCCCTTCGAATATGGCATCACCCTCGCGGAATCCTCACATCGGATTTGCGTGGATGCCGTAGTTGTCCGATATGATGTCTGCGTGTACCCGAGAGCATGATGCCCAAACCGACCGATCCAGAAATGGCGAGTCCGACCAAGGTCATTACGAATCCCTGCGTACTGAGACCGTTCGAGCTAAATATTGCAATGGGAAGAAGCAGTGTAACAAATGACAGTAGCATTTGACGAGCGCGAGCAGACGGATCAACGGGCCAATTCCTTGAACGTATGCGGTAGACCAGCCCGCCCGTCGGCATGCCGAGCAGGACCAATGCGTAACCGAGTGGGTTCGGGTCGGCGTGGATCGGGATCGCGGCGACAAGCGGGATGGCTGCCGTCGCACCGAGCACGCCGCCAACGCCAAGATACAAAGCAGGGCCACGATGTGACCGTTTTGGCTGCCCTGCCATGTCCACAGCGGCGTCAGCAGCCGGCGGAGAGTATGGATTCGATGATGTTGGATCGCCGTTCAACGGGTTGCTGGGGATTCAAGGTCAACGTTCGTGTCGAACTAGGAGTTCTGCCACGCCACGAGTAAGAAGGTTCGTGCAAACTTTCCCTCGGACCTTCGGTTTCGAGCCTGGCAACGTTGCGGTGAGGACGATACCAGTCGTTCCGACGCATTCTCACCTCCTCTGATGCTGCAGTCAACTTTTTGCAGACTTTGGTCTTCTGGCCTCTCCGCTCGATCTTCATTGACAATCGTCAAATCCGAATGGCGATCGGATCGAATCGCCGGGTGTCTACAAGTCGCGGGGACAGCGATGCCCGATTCGTACGATCCCCGCACGGTCCGCGAATTCGACTAAGATCCTAAGAATAGAATTTCCCGCGTTGAGTCATGGATCCTGTTGGCGAGGGAGGATACATGAAGCATGCACGCGCCACTAGCTAACGCGGCGTACCGGGATGCATGCCAGCGGGAAGCGCGAGCAACTGGCGCGTGGTGACGAGGGAGGAAATGATGGCAGAAAAATGTGGGGCAGGAAAATGGGTGACAGGAAACTTTCCCCGGTCCGATCCAGGCTCTGCAGACGCTCTTGCCCTATTTTCCTGTCATCCATCTTCTTGTCTTGTTTGCGTAGTTCAACGTTCAAGAGCACGTTGCGCCGATTCCATGCGGCATAGCCGCGGATCCGTGACGCGTTGTTGGCCGGGGGCGCTTCGGTGATTGTGGGGAGCTCCCCCGTCGCGTTCTGATATGCGATTCGAAACAACGTCCGTCGTTGTCCTCGTCCAGGTACACAATCGAGTCACGCGTGTAACTGAATTGGGTGAGCGAATCTTCAAGCCGAAGCGGCACAATGTCGGCCATCGGGACGCGTAGCCACGCGTGGGACGGGTCAGAAAAGAATCGGTAGCGGCGCTTCAAAAGTCGCTTTCGGGTATCATCGTTCACGGTCTGGACTCCCAATAGTGCGAGCAAGTCACCCGTCTAGCGTTGGCGCGCTACCGGGTGGCGTTTCTTGACACGCCGCGCGGCGTGTTTCCGCGGGCATCATCGGCCGAATCTGGCCCCCGTCAACAACGCCCACGCCGCAAGAAACGCGGCGAATTCCACGCAATGCCGGCCATTCCCACCAAGCAAACAACGGGTCCTTCCGAGGGGGCGGGGGCGGCCATCGCGGGTTCCGCCTCGAACACCTCTCGCTGGCATCTGCGAAAACGATCATCGCCACCACCACCACCTTTTTGGCGTTACGCGAGTGAGGTGAACATCGCATGCAGCCAGTCGAATCAATTTACACGCCGAGGTGCGCGTCGTCTCAGCGTTGAATGCCGTTCGGTTCGAGCAGGCGGTTGGTCCATCCGAAGCAATCTGCTAGGCCGAATATTCGAACTGGTTAGGGCCGAATCAACGCCCAGGCTCTATCGGCTGTTCGCTACTGTCCCTCGGTAGTGAAGGCGAGCACGCGAAACGGTCTCAGCGTTCGAGATTGCCCAAACTTTAGAGCCTTTCCAGCTCGTCGACTTTTGGCGGTGTGCCAAGATAGCGATCCAGCCATCCGATTGTTTCCTGAATTTGCATGTTCAGAGGAACATTATGCCCCCCCTCGAACACGCGGTAATCCTTGTCTGAGGGTGAGGTTCCCAGCAATTCAAAAAGCGGCCGCTGAGATGTCTCGGCTGGAAAAATGAAGTCGTTGCGCCCATTTATCATCAGTGCAGGCACCTTTATATGAGGCGCGAAGTTTACTCCTGATACCGCGTGGTTGGTATCGGGATTTTTTGGTAGCCCCCCATGCACGAAAACGGCGACGCTAATCCTGCTTTCCACAGCGACCAGGTTTATTCCATTCCTCGCGCCAGAGCTAAACCCAACAAACGATAGTTTCTGAAGATCAATATCCTCTCGCTGATTAAGATAGTCGATCGTCCTGCCAAGATCTTTACGCTGTTGTACCAAGTATTCGACTTGAGTTTGAGCTTTGCTGCTGTACCGCTCATAGCAACCGGCATGAATCGGATAGACTACTGCCCGCCCGGAATTTACGAACGCTGCGACGCGAAGATGATCAGGCCGGAAGGTTCGATTGCGAAATGGCTCGTTCTTATAAGCATATATCCCAGGCCAATAGAGAATCGCCTGGTAGGGAGGTTCCACTCGAGTCGGCAGATAAACATGTGCAATGACCCGTTCTTTAGAATCGCCGTAAGCCGCCGCAAAAGTGACTGTTTCTTCTGTCCACATTGCGGTTCGATCAATCGAAGCATGCTCTGGGTCAAGTTTTTTATTTTCATATGAGTAGATACTCGCGCGAATCACGTCGAAGGCTTCACTCGAAACTGGTTCATCGTGCGAATAATTGTGCCACTTCGGAATAACAGGCTTCAAGTCGTTGGGAGATACGTCTTGAAGGTACTTAACGCATCGAAAACCGTAGTTGTTCAAGCGTCCCATGGCCGATTGAGAATCCCGAATTGCGAACATGTACTCGGGTTCGTCCCAGGATCCGCCGAGAATGTATCGGCTATCCCCTGGACCTTGATTCCAACACCATTCCTTTACGTTTCCTGCGCTATCCGCTGTTCCATAGGGCCCAATACCTGAAAAGCTTCCGCATGTTGCGGGGCCGCTTACATCGAAGTTTGAAACAGTCTCCATCCAGTGAGCATAGCGAACGCCACTGGCTAATTGCCAGTGCGCGATAGTCGGCAGGTCTTTGCCGCGAAACCTAGAATACGCCACCGCCTCATACCAACTAATTCCACGAACGGGATAGTCGTCTTCATCGGTCGGGTACATCCCGTCTCGCCAAGTAGCCGGGCCGAATTCTCCCGTGGCATCAATGAATGTTTCAACGGCTGTTTGCCAAGGCAGCTCTTTTTCCCCGTCGAGATATACGAGGTCCTTCCATAGTCCTGAATCATGGTAGCCCCCACCCTCGACAAATTCTTTGTACTGCCGATTTGTAACTTCCGTGCGATCAATGAAGAATTCCGCAAATTGTCGTCCATATAAATTCCCGCCCGAGACTAACACCATTCCCGGCTGGCTTCGCCTTATTGGATTCAGGTTGAAAGATAAAGTGTTTTCGTCCCGAGACTCTGGGGCTCGGCA
Organism: Stieleria sedimenti; assembly: GCF_025060895.1. Taxonomy (GTDB): domain Bacteria; phylum Planctomycetota; class Planctomycetia; order Pirellulales; family Pirellulaceae; genus Stieleria; species Stieleria sedimenti. The sequence continues at coordinate 20,572 of NZ_JANZKV010000035.1, forward strand.
GCCTTCGAATTCTTCAAAGCCGGATTTAATGACTTTCCAGGAGTTGAAGCCAATAGGCACCTGCGTTCTCGGTAGCGGTGTCGTGCCTACAAACTTCCATTTTGCATCTGCGTTTCCATACGGTCTCCGGTATACCTTTGCATTTGGGGGATCTGAAACGATCGTTAGAGTCCGCGAAAACTGCTCACGCATTACTTCCAATGCAGGGTCGTTGGGAACCCTTTTCTCGGCCTCGTGCGCCAGTTCGAAAGCGTCTTCGAATTGTCCCGCCGCTACATAATTCTCGATTGCTGGCAGCGCCGTAATTCGCAACCACTCTTGATCGTTGCTTCTCTGCTGTGCGTCACCGAACTTCAGGATGAAAACGATTGAGACGAAGAAAAGCATCAGTACTGCGGTTGTGACCGCTACCTGAATTTTATTTCGGCGAACAAACTTTACCGCTTGCGTGACAAAACTTGGTGGACGCGCCCTAATCGCATAGCCGTCGGCGTATCGACGCAGATCCTCCGCCATTTCGGCGGCCGACTCATAGCGATTCTCGGGATCCTTCTCCAAAGCCTTCAGACATATGGTCTGAAGGTCAGCAGGAATTTTGCCATTAAGACGACGGGGCGGAAGCGGCTCTTTTTGTATTACCTTTGCAATTACTTCGTCGCGTCGATTTCCCGGAAACGGTGGGGCAAGCGTCAAGATTTCGTAGAGTGCTGCGCCCAGCGAATAAATATCTGTGCGGTGATCGATGGGCACTCGACCGGCCGCAATTTGCTCTGGCGACATATAAAGGGGCGATCCGATAAACTCGCCTGTGACAGTAACACCAGGGCGGTCTAAAATTCTCGCGAGACCGAAGTCGCTCACCGTCAATCTGTTTTCGGTGAGCAAGAGGAGGTTTGACGGCTTTATATCACGGTGGATGACGTTGCGACCGTGCGCGTGATGGAGGGCATCGGCAACTTCAGAGAACCATCGAGCTATTCGCTCGAATCGCCGAGATTCGACTATTCGTGACGTTTCACCTGCGGACTCGGATTCTTCAGCCTGGTTTTCTCTAGATTGAACTTTCTCAGTTGCCTCGGTGTCTTGGGTATCCTCCAGTGGACCTCCCAGCTTCACTGTGCTTTGGCCAACTTTGGAATGCTCAATTATTTGTTTCAATGACGGTCCACTGACAAGTTCCATCGCATAAAAATGGATTCCATCATCTTCACCCGTTGCGTATATCGGAACAATGTTTGTGTGATGTAGCTTAGCAGCGGCTTCTGCCTCACCCCGGAATCTTGCAATCGCCTTCTGGCTTGAGCCAAGACTCGTCGCGAGAACCTTGAGTGCTACCTTACGATTCAACGATATTTGGCGAGCCTCAAATACGACGCCCATACCTCCACGGCCGATCTCACGGATAATCTCGAAATCGCCAAGTATCTTTGGTCTTTCCTTCTTCTGCCTCTGTAAATTTTCGGATGAGCCGATTGATGCTGTGCGACCAATAGCGTCAAGCAGGTCGCCCTCACGTTGATTCGCTTCTAACAACGCTTCAACGGCAAGACGCAATTCGGGGGCATTTTGACAAGCGGAATCGAGAAATTTACTGCGTTGGACAGGCGAGACAATCTCCATTGCCCGCAGGAAAATCGACTTCTCGGTATTCAACTCCGATTTCGCCATCGCTGATCTCCGCTATGCAAGTTGGATGTTAATGTGGATATCACGTTTACCAATGCGATCGACGGCGGAAATTGAGGCCAGCAAAATCACAAATATCCTGAGTTTACCGCGCACCCCGCCCAGAGTGGGGGCGGGGTGTGTTCGCTAGCGCATCATCTCACGACGGAGCCAGGAGCGAGCATACTGCCAATCACGCTTTGCGGTTCGTTCGGAAACGCCCGCAACCATGGCAGCCTGCTCAATGTTCAAACCAGCAAATGCCCGCAACTTCACTATGTTCGCTGCGCGTGAATCGACTCCATCGAGTTTTTCCAGTGCAACATCCAGGTCGAGATACTCGTCGTGGGTACCGTCATGAGTTGCCAGATAGTCGATTAAGTCATTTCGCACGTATCGCCCGCCACCACGAAGTGATTTCTTCTTTCGGGCAAGCTCGACGAGTATCCTCCTCATCGCCTCCGCCGCCGCCGCGAAGAAGTGCCCGCGACTATCCCAATCCTGGGGTTCTTCGACATCGACCAGACGAACATAAGCCTCATGTACCAACGCAGTTGCCTGCAGCGTTTGACCAGGCTTCTCTTGAGCGAGTTTGGCTTGCGCGAGCCTGCGTAGCTCGTCATACACGAGCGGCAGCAGCTGTTCGGCAGCTGAAGGATCGCCGGATTCGATTTTGAATAGAATGCGAGTGACGTCGGACATGTCAACGATCTTCGAGGACTGAATCCGTCATTGTACTGACTGTGAAACGTTGCGCAGGCGAGGCGATAAGGGAGAGCAACCTTCCATAGGTAATGAATTCGTTTCATTGCCTAACCTGCGTCGATTGCATCGGCCGAGGAGATTTCGCCGTGAGGCTAACTCGCAGAGGTGATGAACACCGCAGTTCGCGTCAGATTCGAAAATGCGTAGATCGCCCCCAACCGTGGATCTTGTACAGCACTGAAGGTTGCTTCGGTCGACGAAACCGGAGCCGCATAAGGAGAAACGTTAAGTGAGCCGGCAAAAGATCGTTTGACGGGTGTTACAAAACGACAAAGGGTTCCGGTCCGCCCTATTTTTGCGTCTGACATTGCTCGTTCATTACCAACGCGGCTCGCCCCACATCGTGAAGGACGAGACAAAAAACACGCATCAGGGTCAAATGATCTATTCGGTTATCCGCGTAAATTTCCCATTCATCTTTACGCTCGCACCGTTGCTGGTCATTCCCTCTGATGTCCATTCGGCGTTGCTTTTGTCGATCGTCGAAATCGTAAATCGTGCTGTCACATCGCTTCCATCTGGTAGCACTGTGTAGTGCGTGCCATTCCATTTACCTTCGCCATTGCTCTTAAGCTCCAGACGCCAGTACTCTCCGTCGGAAGAACCGTACCCTGTGACAAGCATCAGTTCGCGAGTTGAGTCCCATCCACCGGACTCAAAACCCACTCCGTTACTTGATTCGAACTTGGCATTCATCGTAAAACCTTCGCCAAGTTTCTTGAACGTTGCCAAGCCTTCTTCCTGGAGATCGCCAGTAATCTTGTAAGACCATTTTCCGTCGAGATATTCTAGCCACTTTTTGTAGTTGCTCTGCGCATCTTCTGATGACGTTCGCGCGAATGCACCGGCTCTTTTCATTGCTTCGCCATCATTTGCCTTCCCTTCAGACACCCAGCTAAAATGGTCAGCGTCTTTCTTTTTTAGCGTAAAGACCCCCTTGTAAGTCCTGCCATCTTCAAGTGATCCGATGTGTTCACCCGACATGGTGTCGTCGGTGATCTTGTCGAGTGTGATCTTCCAAAAGCTGCCGTCACTGGCTCCGAAACCAGTTGCCACGACAGCACGCTGAATAGGATCCCAACCGGTAAGTTCATTTTCGATCGTACCGTTCGCTCGTAGAAACTCACCTGCGAGTGCGTTTCCACTAGCGACCCTTTTCCAGGTGACTGTCCCGCTTTCGGAGTCGCTGGGGATTTCGTAAGACCAAGTTCCTTCAAAGAACTTGAACCACAGTTTGTGGTGATGACCGGCGTTTGCCGAGCTAAAAGAAATCAAGCTAAACGCGATCGCCAAAAACGTTGCTGCGGAACGTGACATCGTGCATTCCTCGAATAGTAAAGGAGCGAAACCAAATGGGGAGTGCGATTATACCCTGTGCCCAGCGGCCAATGACAGTTCGCAGGTGATCACCTAACCGTTTGGTCAGATTGCTGAACAGGCGGCTGGTCGGCTTTGGGGTCAAGCCTGACCGCGGAATTTGCCTTGGTTTTCCGTTAGGCGTTTGCGGCTAAGCACTTCGGATTCTTCGCTGACGGGTTTTCCACTTACCCTCAAAGTGGGCCTGACCATCCGCGTCATTTTCGTCGGGATGATCCTAGCAAAAGAAAAAGACAGCTTGATCGCCACGGTTGGCGACACCAATGAATGGGCACCTGAAGGGCGAGCCGCCACGTTACCCGACGGCTCGATACATCATGAGAGACAATTTTGGACGCGATACATGGCGCTGAGGCAGCATAGGGGTACAGAGCTTTCATTCGTTCCGCGCGCGGTTCAGAATCTATCTGTGCTTAGTCCCCGAGGTACTTGAGGCGGTCACTTTGCGGCCGTGGAGAAGATGGCAGAAAAATGGGGGGCAGGAAAATGGGTGACAAGAAAATCTCCTCGATCCGATCCTGGCTTTGCAGGTCGCTCTTGCCTAGTTTTCTTGTCTTGTTTCGCACGCTGATCTTTTTCTGCCCGTCATTTTTCTGTCATCTCAGCACGCCAACAAGGTCTACGCCGGCAAGGATCAGGGTTGGCGGGGGGATGCAGCAGCGCGATGTGGAGCTGCGAGAAGATCAGATTGGAGATCGCGAGGGAGAAATGGGAAGCGGTGAGGTGCGAGAGATTGCAAGTGGCTCGATGGGAACCCGGTTACCAGCTTCGTAACGCTACTGCAATCGTCGAACCGGCAACCGCGATGATGCCACTGAACATCACGAACAACGCCACGCGATCACCCGTCGTTAGTCCCGCGACGACAGGACGCTTTCTACATGGTCCGCTTGGAACGTCATTAACCTGTGGTGGCTGATAGGGGTTCATGGCGACTGCCAGTCTATCACAGCGCCGGCTCCTCATACTCAGACCTTCTCTGTCCGCAAAGCCGGGGGAGATAGGAGCCGGGGTAGGTGCGCGATGGTGTTGCGTGGATGTTAGCGGGAAGTGTGAGCAACTGCCGCGTGGTGACGAGCGAGGGTGCATGAAGCATGCACGCGCCACTAGCTGACGCGGCGTGCTGGGGTGCATGCCAGCGGCTGGCGCGTGGTGGCGAGGGATGGGTAGATGGCAGAAGAATTGGGGACAGGAAAATGGGTGGCAAGAAAATCTCCTCGGTCCGATCCAGGCTTTCCAGGTCGCTCCTACCCTATTTTCTTGTCATCCATTTTCTTGTCTCGTTTCGCACCCTGGTCTTGTTAGGCGGATTAAAACGTCTGCCGACCGCAGAACTGTTGCGGTGGCGACCGATGCCGCGAGCTGGAGGATTGAATCATTTCGCGGAAGCCAACAGAAAAAGGACTCCGGTCCAACGACGCCAAATCCTCTTGTTTTAAGAAGTACCGAAGGAGGGACTCGAACCCTCACTCCCTTGCGGGAACTGGATTTTGAATCCAGCGCGTCTGCCAATTCCGCCACTTCGGCTTCGGTAGTGGGCCGGGACGTGGGAAATCTCGTCCGGCCGAGTAGGGAGATTATTGAACACGAATCAGGTTCGTGCAAGCGGCGGTGTTTTGTGGTTTTTTGGGGACCTTTGGCCGTTTCCCTTGCGGCAGGGGGCAAAGCCGGGAAAATGGATCTCAATCTCCCTACTTATCCCCCGCCACCAAGTGTTGCGATGTCCGGCGTTCCCAAACCGCTGCTTTCCGAAGCTGATTACTTGGCTTACTTGGCCCAAGAACGCCAGGCAGACTTCAAGAGCGAGTTTTATCGCGGTGAAGTGTTTGCAATGACTGGTGCCAGCCGACGGCACAATCTGATCGTCGGAAATGTCGTCACCGCACTCACGTGGAGCACTTTTCACTACAAGACGACGGAAACTGGTTGCTTCGCGAATGCAACGAAATCGGCGGCACCGTCGAGCTGAAGCCATTGAATTGTGAACTGCTGGTCGTAGACCTCTATCGGAAGGTCGACCTGTCGGGTGCCGAAACACTCCGCGACGGTGTCGAAACACGTGCGGCGGAAACGTGATTGGTTTTGGCGCCCTACCGGCTACCATTCATGGCCTAAATGGAGGCTCATTCGTTTTGCCCCCCTTCCTCGTTCTTATTTGGAGTGCCTCCTGATGACGATTGCAGATGAGCTGGCTCGGTTACAGGCACTGCGCGATGCCGGATCGTTGACCGAAATCGAGTTCGAAGAGGCCAAGCGAAAGGTGCTTCATGAGCAGCCGCAGCCGGCGATGTCGGGTTTCGGGGGCTCGTCGGCGCCCGGCCAGATCCTGGGCGTCAACGAAGAAACCTATTGCACGCTGATGCACCTGTCACAACTGCTGGTCGTCTCCGGGCTGGGCATCGTCGCGCCGATCGTGATGTGGGTGATCAGCAAAGACGAATCCGATCTGGCCCGCCGCCATGGCAACCGCATGATGAACTGGCTGATCAGCAGTCTGATCTACGCGTTCGTCTCCGGGCTGCTGTCCATGGTGCTGATCGGAATCCCCTTGCTGATTTTGATTCTGATCCTGGATTTCGTGTTCCCGATCATGGCCGCGGTCAAGGCAAACAACGGCGAGATCTGGTCGTACCCCGGAGCGATCCGGTTCTTTGAAGAGGATTGAATGAAGAGGCTTGGGGCGGGGAAGGCACGCGGTACCTGCTGGCCCCGATGGCACCGGCGTTGGCGGTGATCGACCGGAGGGCTCGCGGCCTTCCGCTAACACGAGAAGGTGATCGACCGGAGGGCTCGCGCCCTTCCGCTAACACGAGAAGAATTAATCAGTCGTTTGGCGCGAGCCTGCGGGCCCCGGTGTGTTTTCTTCGTGCTGCAGGCCCGTACGCTGGCGCGAAACGGCTGATCCCATGTGTGATCGGATGAAATCGACAGGTCGCTAACGCGGCGTGCTGGAATGTCAGGCTGGAAGCCTGTCTTACGGTTTAGATCCAGAGTTTCATGCGGTCGTTGAGCATGCCTGGCAACGCGCGGCGGACCATCGTTTTGACTTGCTTGTCGTGGTAACGCGTGCTCAGGTGCCCGGCGATCACCAGTTCATTCTCGAACCGATCGGCACGCTGGCGATAGTCGTCGACGTGCATGTGACCGTGCTTGTGGATTTTGTCTTTGCGGTGCTCGGGCGCGACAAACGTCAGTTCGCTGACCAAGATCTTTGCCTTGTAAAAATCAGGATTGTTGTCCAGCCCCGGCGGAGAGGTGTCGCCGGTGTAGGCGAAGACGGGAACCCGATGTTCGGTCGTGATCTCGGTGCCGGCGAGTTTCAAGTCGCGGATTTCGGGCCCGGACAACTCGGCGAATTCGGACTTCAATTTGTGACGCCGGTGATAGACGACAAAGCCGAGCGAGGTGATCGTGTGCCGCGTCGGCACCGCCGTCACCAAGTACTCGCGGCCGTGCTCGATTTCGTCCCCGGCGTTGAGCCCGACCAATTCGCAAGGCATCGCGCCACGGTCCAGTCGGCGAAAGGTTTGCAGCATGTTCCAGGCTTCGTCGACCGCCGAATCGGGCAAGTAGATCACCGGCGGATCCATTTTCATCATCCGTCGCCGAGACACATAGGATGGCAGCGACGCGATGTGATCCAGGTGGGCATGTGAGATGAACAACGTGGGCGCCCCCATGAAATCCCAAGGTTGCGCCCCGACATCGAACAGCAGCTTCAGCTCGTTGATTCTCCAGCACGTTTGCACGGCCGCGCGAGAAAAACCCTCGATCGTGAGACCATCGTGGTGGTGCGAGATCAGGGGAATGTTTTCGACCATAACGTCTGTGTTTCCAATGTGGCTCGTTGGTGCCAAACGAGTGCCCGGCTAAGACCGCCGAACTGCGATGCGTCTAGTGCTTTGCCGAAATGCGAAGCTTGTCGCCGGCTGCATCGATCTTCAAGGATGCTTGGTCGGTGATCAACCGTACAAGCTGCCAAAGGGTCTGGTCGACGACCGAGAACGAGACCCGTTTCTCCAGCTGAGGGTTCGCCGCGGGATCGAATTGGCACTGCAAACCGAGCTGCCCCACCAACGCTTGAATCAATGGCCCGGCCGGTTTGTCGACAACGTTTAGAGAAAAGGTACGTTGGTTCGTTTTCAACCGCTGCAACGCGGTTCCCGCTGCCGGGTTCACCGGGACTGGCACCAGTTCTTCATCCGGAATTGACAGCATTTGCAGGCAAAACGCCTGGTGGGCTACCGGAATGGCGAGCAATCGAATCTGGCCGCCGCTGACTTTCATTTGCAGATTCGGATCGATTTCCCGCAGCCCATCGACGACGCTGGAGGCACCGGCGAATTGATAAGCACGCGCGAAGGGGACCTCGATTGGAGCGTCCGGAAGCTCTCCCAAAAACTGTCCGGCAATCAATTGCAACGCCAGCTGCGGTGAAATGTCACGCAGCATCGTTTCCGGCCACAGGTCATGCGGAAGCGAGAGCGGCGCGATGTCGCCAGATTGCCTGCCGGCAGAGTGTCCTCGAACGAGTTGCATGGCTTCGTCGGGAGTCGTCAGGTCGGGCCATTGCAGGTCCATGGACTCGGCGTCACCGCGACGTGATCGCCGGCCCGGCACGTCATCATCGACGTCGGAATAAAGCCGATGCGAGAGCTCGGCGACCCAGGAAGCGCGACCGATCAGCACGCAGTTGTCCACGGGGTAGCAAACGCAACCAGCCGCTGCCGCAACCTTGCAAAGCGATGCGTAGCGTGTTGGCCCCAGGCCTCCGGGCGAAACTAGGCGATCTGGGTTGACCTTGCGGTCAATCCAGGTGTTGATGTGGCGATTGGGTTGAGTTTGTTGTTGGGAAACGATTGCAATGGCGAGGCGCAATGTCTGTCCATCAACGAAGCCGGTGTGTGGTTCTCGGAGCCGCTGCGCGAATTCGTCCGCTTGGCTCAGTGGTTCTGCGGCGGAGTTTGGTTTAGACAGTCCGACAAGATGCAGAACGGAGAGCGCCGTCAAGACGACAGTGCAAACCAGCGGCTGAGAACGGAAGGGGTGGGGCATCGTCTTCCTGGATGTGAGAAGCGCGGATCAGGTGAGACTTTTTTGTGTTTTTGACAAGACAGGGGCTTGATCGAGTGGTCGCCGCTGATCCGTCCGTTGGCTCGGTGTGTTGGCGAGTTGTGGAGGCTCTGATCGGCAACTAGACTCGTGGACCACCGGGGCTGGAATTCTGGCATGGATCGGTTGCCTGTGACACCTTCGTGCCTAGTATACACGCGACTTGCACCACGACTCTCCCAACTTCGACGGATGGTAAAGTGACTTCACCTCTCGTGCGGACCACCCGGCTGGCCACAGCCTATCGCCGACTTCTTTCCAGTGCGGACGCCCCGCGGTATGCGGCCGAGGTTGATGAGCATTACTCTCCGATGACCTTGGCGACGTTGCTTCGTCGCGGCGATGTCGAACTGCGTCGCGCCGCGGCGATGGCCTTGGGGCTGTTGGGCAATAGTCGATCGATCGATCCGCTCGGCCGCGCGCTCAGTGACGTCGATCGCGGTGTTCGGCTGGTAGCCGATGATTCGTTTCGGGGGCTGTTGCTGCGTGATGCTGCACCGACCCACCACCAGCAGCTGCTCAAGGTCATGCACTTGACCGACGGCGGCGAGTTTGCCGCGGCGCTGGCCCCGGCAATGATCCTGGTCGAACAGGCGCCGATGTATGCCGAGGCGCATTTTCAATTGGCCAGTTGCTGGCACGGGCTGGAGGATTACCCCAAAGCATCACAAGCATACGTCGGCTGCTTGTGGCGTTGTCGATTTCATTACACCGCCTGGCAGGGACTGGCGCGCTGTCAGATCATGTGCGGCGAATACCTTGCCGCATCGAAGTCGCTGGAACGTTGTATCGACATCGTGCCCGACTTAGAGAGCGCCCGCGTGCAGCTGCGGATGCTGCGGCGGCGGATGCGTCGCAGCGACGTCTGATTACATAGCGTCTTTTGAGACAGCGACGACGGATGAAGCCGGGTGCGATTGGGATGACCGGATGACCAGCTACAACGACCTCTTCGTGGCGATGGTCGCGTTCATCGGCGGCGTGTTGGCGTTTGCCGTCGCGATCGGCCCTTGGCAGCAACCGTACCACCTGCGATCGATCTCGCACGTCGTGGATCGATACGGCATGTCTGCGGCGCGATCGGTTTGGGTCTTGGTGGCGATCATCTCGTTGATCGCCGGCATGGCTATCGCCAATGGTGTTCGCCCGGGATACGCCACGCCGGATCGAACGCTCAGCGGCAGCACCAAGTAAAGGTGGGATAGGCTTCCAGCCTGTCGAGACACGGTCCACAAGCTGGATGCCTATCCCACCTCTTGAGCCGTTGCGTTACCGGCTGTCGATTGAGTCGATCTTCCGAGTTCAACGCGATCACGTCAGGTGCGACGCATAGACGCGTGCCGCCGCGTGGCCCCCCGCTGACGCGTGCGGGCTTTCATCGACAGGCCGTTAAACGCCCGGGTTGGATTCTTCGATCGCTTGATCCATGACTTCGATGGCCGCATCGAGGTAGCGGTCGAACGATTTTTCGAAGTGCAACATGGCGGCTTCGTCGGCAAAGAAGAACATCCGATTGTGAATCGGGTCAATCACGCCCCACTCACGTTTGCCGGGAACGATCTTCTTTTCTTCAAAGAAGCGGACGACGTCGATTTCGTTCAGCATCGGAGTAAACGGGATCGGATCGGAGAGGAACACTTCCATCGAGTCCTTGTCGGCGAACAGGTACAGTTTGCCGAGGTGGATGACGCCCAATTCCGGTTTGCCTTCGACCCATTCGCCACGATTGACAACGGAAACGGCACAGAAGCCTTGGATCGCGAGTTCGGGTTTGCTCGGCGAGTCGGTCGTCTTGGACGCGGTCGTGTCGCCGGTGGGTTGCGTCGCTGACGCGTCACCGGGAAGTGTCATGCCATTGGTTCGTGCACTTGCCAGCGATGCCTGGAGCGAACCGTTTGTGGTCACGCTGGCCGAACGCACTCGACCGGTCGAATCGCCAGGAAGCATGAATTGATTTTGACGCGACGTGCCGGTCACTGCGGACGGGGTCACTGTGGGGGCAACCGCTCCGGGGGCCACTGCGCCGGGAGCCGGGATTTGGACCGGCAGCGAATCGGGTGCCATGGCGGTCGGCGGTGTTGCCGCCGGCGGCGTCGTGGTCATCGCCACGCTGGCTGCCGGAGCCGTGGCAGTAGAGGCTGGCGGTGCGGTTTGCTCGGCGCTGGCCAGGGTCGAGCGCGCCTTGGCGTAGCTGACTTGGGCTTCGGACAGCATTGCGATGTAGCGATCGGGCTGTTGGGGGCTGACCGAGTGAGAGAGTGCCTTGCCATCGGTGGTCACGATCACGTCGGTGGGATACTTCGTGACCTTGAACATTTCGGCCAACTTGGGGTTCTTGGTCCCGTGGACTTTGACCGGCACGAAGTTTTGGTTGATCGATTGCGACACCGATGCACTGCGAAAGGCGCCCGCTTCCAAGCGATCGCAATAGATGCAATTGTCGGTGTAAAAGTGCAATAGCATCAGCTTGCCCTGCTGCTTGGCCTTGGAGTGGGCATCGCGAAGCTTGCCCTCCCAAGCGATTTGGGCTTGAGACGATTGCGCGCCGAGACTGGTGAGCGTGAAGACAACGAGATAGATCGCGGCGTTTCGCATCCTGCGTTCCTGTGTCGATCCGGGAGGAAAAACTGTTGGGGGTGAAGCGTCCGAACGAAGCACCCGGACATTGCGCCTGGTGAGTTGATCGGCAGGCGGGAACCTGTCGCTTAAGCGGAAAGTACAGAATAGGCCGACTTTGACGCCAGTTCAGCCGGCGGGGTGCGATGAAAAAAGCCAGCGGCGTCGACTCAGGACCGTCACGGCGCGTTTCCCGCTCGCCACTCGTCGGTGGCGGAGCAGGAGGCGAGCGGCCTCGATGGTCGTGTGTTCCCAGACGTAGCCCTACGCCGTGAACGACGTTTTAGCGGCAGGGCGCGAGCCCTCCGGTGTGTTGGCAAAGATTCGGAACCGGAGGGCTTGCGCCCTGCCGCTAAAACCTCTTCAAACGCAGGAAATAAATCGTTCACGGCGTGGGGCGAAGCCCGGGAACAAAGCAAAGTCTGGCTGAGAGGAACCCACCGATGGCAGCGCAGCCCCACGGACAAAGAGCAGTCTGGGATCCGCGGGTCCGGACTGCTATCGGTGGGTTTTATCCAATCGACGACCCTGGGAACCGTGGCTTGTGGGCGAAAGCTCTCGAGTGCGATCGTTTCTCGGAAGAGCCGCGAGCCGAACAGATCAGCACACCCGACAGAGGGGCATGCGATAGGCTTCGCTTGACACAGGCTGTTGCTCGGCTATATTTCCGATAGCTTTAGTCGGCGGTGTTGCTGGAATTTACGCGTCACCGCTCCACAGTTCATTGCGTCGCTCCACGACGATTCTGCGATCCGGCTTTTGAAGGCCGAAAGGTTGATTTGCCTCTCTTCCCGATGATTGGCCACCGGTCGGTTCAAGTGTGGGAGTTGAGACGGGGATTTCCCAGCATCGACGTATCCAGGTGTCGGGCGACGAAAACGGAAAGGAATTGGTAGTGTCCGCGGGATGATTCTTCTCGGGACACCGGACAACCCTAAGATCGACACAAGCCAGAGGAAACGGCATTTTGCTTGGCGGCCGGCGCCGCTCCCGCCAGCTCGGTCCAGCCCGTGATCGGGGCGCTGATTGGTCGCAACCACATCGGTGCGGTTGGGCAGCGATTCGGTCGTGTTCGTTCAAGTAAGAAAGGTCAGTTGCAGCGTCGTGTCCACCGGACAGACCCTGGAGTGATCGGTCGTGTGTTGAATTGCCAGTGCGAAACGCGTGCTGGCCAGTGAAAACAGTTTCGCCAACACAATAACGTTGGCTCACGAAGACTATTTGGTTTGACCCTGCGCGGGATGGTTTCCGCAGCTTCGCGTTTGGGTCCTTTATCGTTCCATCCTGCGGATTCTTTACATGATTGCCGGCCGACTTCCGCCTTCCGGGCGGAGGACGCTCGATGGCGCGTCGGCGCTCTCTGGATTACACATGGCGAAAAAGAAACGGTCTCCTCGTCGCGGCCCAAGTTCCAATGGACAAGCCGGAAGCGGGGGTGGTAGCAAACCGCGTTCGCGAAGACGGCGACGTGGCGGTGGCAGTGGTAACAACGGTGCCGGCGCGAGAGATCAGAACATGGATCGCGAGCCCGCGGATATTCCCAGTGACGCGCCGCTGGAAGAGTGCGAGGGGATCCTGGAGCTGCACCCCAACGGTTACGGGTTCCTCCGCAGCCGAGACAATAATTATTCGCGTGAACGCAGCGATCCGTTTGTCCCCGGAACGATGATCGAGCGATTCGGCTTGCGGCAAGGTGTCTTCATCAAAGCGATGATGCAGCAAGCCAAACGCCAGCAGGGCCCCCGGATCCGCGAAATCCTGGACGTCGACGGGATGCCGCCGGAGTCCTATCCGGACGTCAAGAGTTTTGAAACCCTGACCCCGATCAACCCCGAAGAGTGGTTGGTGTTGGAGCGTGGGCAGCGGCCGATCACCAACCGCGTGATCGATTTGCTTGCACCGCTCGGCAAGGGTCAGCGGGCATTGATCGTTGCGCCGCCTCGAAGCGGGAAAACGGTCATGCTGCAGGACATCGCCAGCGGGATCGCGGCCAATCATCCCGATTTGAAATTGATCGTGTTGCTGATCGACGAGCGGCCCGAAGAAGTGACCGACATGCGTCGTAACGTCGTCGGTGGCGAAGTCGTCGCGAGCAGCTTGGACATGGACGTCGAAAGTCATGTCCGACTGAGCCAATTGGTGATCGATCGTGCCCGGCGACTGGCCGAAATGGGGCAAGACGTTTTCTTGATGCTCGATTCGATCACGCGACTTGCCCGTGCGTTCAACAAGTGGGTCGGACGCAGCGGCCGAGGCGGGGCGACGATGAGCGGCGGTCTGGACATCAAGGCGATGGACATCCCGAAGAAACTGTTCGCCACTGCACGGGCGTTCCAAGAAGGCGGCTCGCTGACGATCGTCGGCACCTGTCTGGTGGACACCAACAGTCGTATGGACGAGGCGATTTTCCAAGAGTTCAAGGGAACCGGGAACATGGAATTGGTGCTCGATCGCCGCTTGGCAGACCGCCGCGTCTGGCCGTCGATCGACATCAGCCAGTCGGGAACGCGTCGTGAAGAATTGCTGCACGACGAAGAAACCTACGAAGCAGTGACGATGTTGCGTCGGACGCTTTCCAGCATGCACCCCTGTGACGCAATGGAGCAACTGACCAAACAACTCGGTCGATTCGAAAGTAACGACGAGTTCATCAAGCTGATCAGCGGCGCCAAAACGTCGCTGTAGGGTGATTGGTTTCAGGTTTCAGGTTTCAAGTTCGGAGTACCCCAACTTGGAACGTGGAACTTGAAACGCTAGACTGGATTTGTGCCGGAGGATAAGCGAATTGGTGAGCGGCCTCACTGGAACTGAGGTACCCCGTAAGGGGCTGCGGGTTCGAGTCCCGTGTCCTCCGCTCGTTTGGGCCCGTGATTTACGGGCTTTCTGAATCTTCGTCCTCATCGGACGGAATCAGCGAATCCAGCATGTCACCCAAAGTGGCACCCTGGACGCGCCACAAAGCGTCGCCAGTGCGGTCAGCATTGAGACCTACGTAATACTTGAGGGTGGTTTCAATCGACTGATGCCGCAGCATCACTTTCGGAGCCGATCAAGCTCCACAGGTCTTACCAATGGGCTTACGCAGTGGCGCTCTGCAAGGCGGTCTCAGCTAGCTGCCTTCCTCTCCCCGACTCATCGATGATGATCCGCGGACGCGTCCCGGTTCTGTGCGCGGTGCACGCCTTCCATGACCGCTAATAAAACCGCGATGCGATGTTGATCAGGTTGTAGAATGCCCCACTGACGTTGAAGTGGGAAACCTTGACGCGTCACTTTTGATGCAGTGCACCAGTCGCTGCTGAATTCAGGGCGATCCAAAAAGGTCCCGCCGACCGCCGAATCAACCCTTGCCCCTGACGCAACATGACCGAGAGTCTTTCTGACGACGGGAACCCGAAACACAACCCCTTTCATCCGCCGGTTGCGATGGAAACGGGCCGGCAGCGACGATCGCTGGTGTACCTGTTTGCTTGTTTGCTGTGGTGCGGCCTGGCGATCAAGATCATGGTTCTCCGTCCGGCCATGCGTTCGATTTTCGAGGACTTCGAAGTTCAATTGCCGGTGTTGACCCGTTGGCTGCTGCATTCGGGCTTCAGCGCTCTGCTCCTCTTCATCGCCATCGGGCTCGTCTGCGTTCCACTGTTCTTGGGTGCAGGTGAAACGCGTCGTCGGATCGGCTGGTACGCGATCGCCCTGGCGCTGGTCGTGTTCGTCCTGCTGGTGATCGGCTTCGGGCTGCCGCTTTTCAGTCTGATGCAAGCACTGTCTTGACGTCTCCAGTGCTCCGTCCAAATCTAAATGAACGGTTGCGTTGGTCGAGCCATCGCAGCAGTTCGTGCAGTCGCGCCGACTGGTCTTCCGAGATTTTGCCTTCGTTGCATAGGCCAAGCACGGCGCCTTGGGCGAAGGCGTGTCCGGAGAGCGCGCGTTTGAGCTGGCTGATCGCGAGCGCTCGATCGATTCGACCTTCAAATCTCCCATGAGTCGCTTGTGCTAGACCGCCGAGCAAATCCATTGCCCCGCGACAGGCGATCGAGGGGAATGAACCGGGCGAAGCATTGTCCGCCGGCAAATCCATGAACTGCATCAGCAGCGTTTCCGCCTTGATCACCGTTGGGTGTTTCTCGTCACCAGCAGTGACTTCGTCGTCGGGTTCGATTGCGTCAAAGAGATCATCGATGGGACCATCTTCGCAGCGCGTTGCCAAACCTTCTTTCTGCATCGCCAGATCGAACGCGTCGCCGTCGGACATCCCCAAAGCCATCGCTTCCTCGATCCAGCGGGCCATCCGCTCGCTGCGCAGGTCGTTCTTCCTCCTCAGCCGATCCATTTCGTCGACTTCGTCTTCCAGACTCTGCTCCATCCATTCGGGGACATCCGTTGGAGGATCCGGTTTCAGCCCGCCGACCATTTTCTGATGAACCAGCGTCGCGATCCGCTGCACGCGTGATGCGACAATGTTCGGGTCCTCGGCCGCCTCTTTGCTGAGCCCGGAGCGACGGTCTTA
>NZ_JANZKV010000350.1 GCF_025060895.1 Stieleria sedimenti
TACTATGCGAGATCCGGCGGATGACACCCCAGGAGATTTTCCAAATTCTTTTAGGTTGGTTCGTCCTTGCGACCGCCGGACATTTCCAGCTTCAGCCATGAGCGGGCGTAAGTCCAGTCGTTCTCAGCAGTTGAAGTCGAGACGCCAAGAGCTCTAGCTGCTTGAGCCACGGTCAACCCGGCGAAGAATCGCAGCTTCACCAATTCGGCTTTACGGGCGTCCTTCTGCTCCAGTTTCTGCAGGGCTTCGTCCAAACCAAGAACGTCGTCACAGGCCAAGGGCAGGAAGGCGGGTTCGATCGCGGGCTCCAGATCAACCCGCTGACGATCGCCGCCTTGTTTCAGCGATTGCTTGCGTCGAGCTCGTTCGATAAGGATACGCCGCATGGCCTCGGCCGCAGCAGCAAAGAAATGCCGGGAGTTATCCCACTGTTGCTGCTCCACCTGGCCGACCAAACGTAAGTAGGCTTCATGAACCAGCGCCGTAGCCTGCAGCGTCTGGCCAACCTTCTCCTGGGCCAGTTTGGCAGCGGCGAGTTTGCGTAACTCCTGATAGACCAGCGGCAACAGTTCTTCGGAGGCCGCTCGGTCTCCGGCTTCAATGCTTTCAATGATTCGTGTGACTTCGGTCATGGCTACTCCAACGCCACGCCATTCTAACCGCCCGTCACCGGACGGTGGATTTCGTCCGTTCGCTGGCATGGCCGGACGATCGAAACTGGCCGTTAGGAACTCTCGGTTGAGTGACTGCTTATGGTGTTTCGCTGGACGATGTCACTGGATCAGTGATCGGATTCCAGCGATTGGCCAATGCACGGGCCCAATGGTGTTCTGTGCTCTGTCCGCGCGACCGATTACATATTTCCAGCAGGCGAAGTGCTTCAGCGTCATTTCTCTTCGCGTATTCGAGCAGTGCCTTGATGTAATTCACCTGAAAGTATTCTTGTATTTGCTCTGGTTCGGGGTTGAGATCGAAATTCGGATCCGTGACGAATTGAAAGATCCCTTGATGAAGCTTCTCCGACCAGAGTTTTCCGTCAACCGATGAATCTTGCGTCCATTCTTTGCATCGCTGAGCCGCTTCGTCAGGCATCCGCAGAAGCAACATTAACTTTAAGAGATGATGTCGTATCACGGTCCGAGATGCGTCCGGCAATCTTAATTGCTCTTCAAGAATCGCTTGTGCTTCGTTGTGCCGTTCTGGATTCTGGGCAAGCACATAGGCCTGGGCAATCTTTGCCTGTGGATCTTCTGTTTCGAGCGTCAGAATCAACTCATCCAAATCGTCTTTGCCTTCTGAATAAAATTCGGACATCGCGCGTGATTGATAGAAAGCTCGACTGTCTAGCAATTCCTTCCATCCCGCTAGAGCCTTTTCGCGGTCGTTGATCAGGTCGTAGTAGCCCGCGACCATCAAAATGCCAGCGTCATAATCCTTGTGTTGCTCCAGGACGGAAACGATTTCGGAGGCCTTCTCCCGAATCGATTCCGGTGGAGGCTCATACAATCTTAGAGCCACCTCATGGACGAACTGTCCGACCATCAACACGAAGGGATTGCCAGGATACAATTTCAAGGGGACTTCAATCGCATCAAGTGCTCGCTTGAGCTTTGGACGCTCACCGGTGTCTTGAGCTGATTCGGCATAGGCAATCGCAAGCAGGACACGGGCAAGATGCCAATCAGGATGCTTGTTTAATAGACGTTCCAAGCCGACTGCGGCCGTGTCGAAATCCGAATACAACCTCGCATATTCGAGGAACAGCCGGTCAATGTCGACGAATTCTTCGCGCGGCATCCACTCGTCAAACGTGGACATCAACTGCTTCCATTTACTTACGTATCCATCGTGGAAGTAGGAGATGGCAAGCATTGACTTGGCAGCGATGTTGTCGGGATCCATCTTCACCGCCAACTCCAGTTTCTCGCGTGCCAGCGGATTGTTGCCAGTATGGAGCGCCCTTGCTCCTTCAAAGGTGAGAGCCCAGTCTTTCTTGAGCTGCGCGTAATCCGCTAATCGAATAATCTCTCCGAGCGATTCCGATTCACTTGTCAGGGTGTGATCAAATCCCCAGGCGATCAGCTGAGACCTTAAGGTTTCAAGAGCGCGTTCTTCACGATACCGGGCGGTCTCCGCATCTTGACGTGCATTCTCTGCTTCGTCCCTCGCATTTCGCGCTTCGTTACGTGCCGCGACTGCTTCGACGGTTAGCTTTCGTTGCTTATTCAGAGAGTACGACAAGGCTGCAAATGCGAATCCGATTGCGAGCAGAACCGAAGCCGCACTCGCCATCAGTCCTTTGTTTCTTCCGGCAAACTTCTTCAGTCGATAGATCGTGGACGGGGGTCTGGCCAGAATCGGTTCACCTTCCAAATACCGGCGTACATCCGAGGCGAAGCCGTTGGCGGTTTCGTACCGTCGACCGCGATCTTTATCCAACGCCTTCATCACGATCCAGTCCACATCGCCGCGAACGGATCGTCCCAGTCGGCTCACGTCGGTACCTCGCTTCTGCGAAACCTGTTCAGCATCACGGCCTAACGTGCTCAGTCGTGTACTTGGCTTGGGTGGTTGCTCCTCGCGAATCATCCTCAACACTTCATCCAGCGCCGCGGCACGCAAACGCTGGCGGTCGAGCGGTGGGCATCCGGTGAGCAGTTCATAGAGCAAGACGCCAAGGGAATAGATGTCGCTGCGAGTATCGATATCAAGCTGGTTGAATTGAGCTTGCTCAGGGCTCATGTACTCCACCGTTCCGATGACTTGACCGAATTGAGTAAACATCGTCTGTTGGGTCAATTCTTGATTGGTCGCTTTGGCCACCCCAAAGTCGATGACCTTGACGACCGGTTTGTCATCGAATTTGGCGACGAGAACATTCGATGGCTTCAGGTCTCGGTGGATAATCCCTTTGTGGTGAGCGTGTTGCACCGCCTGACACACATCGGTGAATAGGGCCAGCCTGTCTCGAGTGGGTAACTGGTGGTCATCGCAGTATTTGGTAATCGGTACGCCTTTGACCAGCTCCATCACGAAGTAGGGTCGACCCTGTTCCGTCGTGCCAGCGTCAAGCACTCTGGCAATGTTGGGATGATCCATCATCGCCAGCGCCTGACGCTCCGCCTCAAATCTCGCCATCACTTGCTTGGTGTCCATTCCCGGCTTAATGATCTTCAGCGCGACTCGGCGAGTGACCGGCTGGGTCTGCTTGGCCATGAAGACGGTGCCCATGCCGCCTTCCCCAATCTGTTGCAACAGTTTGTAGGGGCCGATCTGTTGGCCAATCTGCTGCGACGGCCTGTCCAGTTCAGCCGTCTCTCCAACCCGATCAAACAGGCTGTCTTTCTCGGCGTGCGCCTGCAACAGTCCCTCCACGTGGCCTCTGAGTTTGGCGTCTTCGCCGCACGCTTGATTGAGAAATGCTTCCCATGTTCCCGGCGAATGTTTTTCGACGGCTTCCAGGAAGATCGCTTTGGCGTTGTCTGAGATCGTGTTCATTGGGTGGTCCTCGAAATCTTGGTCTCCGCAGCGTGGGTTCACAGGGCAATGCGAAATACCGCCGGGAACTGTCTCAGGCTTTTTCAGACTTTTTCCCATCCTCGCCAGAATCGGCATCGCGTGCCAGTTGTGTCTTCAGCCATGCCCGTGCGTAAGTCCAATGACGATAAGCGGTGGCTCGCGACAGCCCCAGCAGCTTTCCGGCTTCCTCGACGGAGAAGTCGGCGAAGATCCGTAGCTTGACCAGTTCGGACGCTTCGGATTCGTCCTGGGCGAGAACGTCCAACGCGTCATTCAAAGCCAGGATCTCCTCGGGATCGCTCCGGGAGAGTAGATCACGATCGGACACTTCCACCCGAGCCATGCCGCCACCATACTTCTCCGCCTTCCGCCGCCGTGCCCGTTCGACCAGGATGCGCCGCATCGACTCAGCAGCGGCCGAAAAAAAATGCCCGCGTCCGTCCCACTGCTGCGGTGAGGTTTGATCCACCAGACGGACGTATGCCTCGTGCACCAGTGCCGTGGCTTGCAGCGTCTGCCCTGGCTGCTCATGCGCGAGCCGTGCCGCTGCAAGTTTACGAAGCTCATCATAAACCAGCGGCAGCAACTGCTCCGCAGCTACCGGGTCGCCGTGTTCGATCTGGTTCAGGATGGTGGTGACGTCGGTCATCGTATTGGGAGTATTCCGAGTCGCCTCAGTCCACTGTGACTAACAATCGAAATTAGCCACCAACGGCCGTGGTCATCAAAACGATCCTGCATCCCGCAGAAGATACGTTCGCTTAATCTTCCAATGGGCTGAGTCGTTTGTACACATCGTTGAGTGGGGCCAAATCCTTGCCGTCGAGTTTCGAGCTGCCCTTGATGGAGTGCGTCATGCGATCGCTAGAAAAAACGGTCTCGCCCTCCCCGGTCTGAACTCGCCCATCCGCCATCCCTCCGGATGTGATGCGCCAGCCAAAAACAAGGTCCGATTTCTTCCAGCAATGTCCGACCAGACTGCCACCGGAACTGCTGATCCACGTAAACCGAATCCTCTCGGCGGGTGCATCATAAAAGAAGAACTGCTTGATTTGTGAATTGCCCAAGTCTTGTTCTCGCTCAATGAGATTCTTGTCGGCGGACCATTTGTACTCCGTGTACGCGACGACTTTATCGCCCTTTCCCAGTTCCTCGCCCGGCCAATCGGCAATGAAAGTGATATCGCCAACCCAGCGGCCGACCTGCAATTTTCCCAACGCGACAAAGTCTTCGCGTGTTGCCGTCTCGTGGTGTTCAGCAACGGCAACGGTTGAAAGGGACAGAACCAACGCAGCGGCAGCAGTTTGACGTAACATAATTCGCACTCCTTGAGCATGACATCGAAAAGGCAGACGTCGCGAGTGTAGCAATCTTGCGCTGTGAATGTTGATTCAGCGACACATTCACGACCACTTTTGTCAGACGGGTTGGCCCACGGTCAGCCCGGCGAAGAACCGCAGTTTCACCAGTTCAGCTTTGCGAGCGTCCTTCTGCTCCAGTTTTCGCAGGGCTTAGTCCAAACCAAGAATATCGTCGCAAGCCAGGGGCAGGATGGAGGGGGCGATCACGGGCTCCAGATCAACCCGCTGTCGATCGCCGCCGTGCTTGCGCGATTTCCTGCGTCTAGCTCTCTCGATCAAGATACGGCGCATCGCCTCGGCAGCCGCCGCAAAGAAATGACGTGAGTTGTCCCACTGTGGCTGCTCCTCCTGCCCGACCAGACGAATGTACGCCTCGTGAACGAGTGCAGTCGCTTGCAGCGTCTGGCCCGGCTTTTCGTGCTTTAGTCGGGCAGCAGCCAGCTTCCGCAATTCCTCATACACCAAAAGCAGCAACTCGTCGGTTGCCGCGGCATTACCCGGTTCGATCTGTGCAAGAATCTGCGTTACGTCAGCCATAGGCACAGCATAGCGATCCGGCGTGGCCGTCTCCAGCATTTCAATCGGGGAGGCGTCTCCTGAAATGAGAACCGACGGCCATGCGTGCGTGGACGCACACAAACGTTGAATGACTCAGGATCTGCAGCTAGAAGCAACACTGCCGACGAATCGGCATTTCGAATTGACGCCTTACATGCAGAGCGCCGTCGCCGAATCGCCGTGTTCGATCTGTGCGAGAATCTGGGTGACGTCAGCCATAAGCCCAAGATAGTGATTCTGCACGGCCGTCTCCAGCATTTCAAACAAAGAGGCTTCCCTGGCATGAGAACCGGCAACCATGCGTGCGGAAGTGCACATCCGCAACGGCTGGCTCATTCAGATGTTGGAACTGAACACTGCCGACGAATCGGCGGACCCCAAAGACCGATTCACAGGCGTTTGGAAGAATCATGCTCGCCGGCTTTCACCGTGTTCGTTGGACCGTCCAGCTCGCACGAAGACGATCTGCACCGGCACTTCGGCCCACGCCAAAACTGTACCGCCGTTTCGGCGCAGTTTTGCCGGAATCAGGTCTGAGATTTTACGAAAACTGCGGCTAAGCGATTCTGCGAACTCGCGTCGGTCGATGCAACCGCGTGGAGTTGCGCATCGATTTGGCAGGGGAATGAAGGGCAGTTTCCAGGCCCGTAACTTTGTTGATCTCAACAATCGATAACGCAATACTATCTTGTCGACGTTACAGCGCTTCCGCTATCGCTTCACGGAGAATGAAATCATGTCAAGAATCGCGGTCGCTTGCCTGGCATTTACCATTGTCGCCACTGCCCCACCTGCCTTTGCACAAGAGCTCCATCAGGCTTGGTGGAAGTATTTGCAGGGTGAGTGGTCGTACGAAAACTCTGAATCCAGTGGAACGGTTGCCTATCGCTACGCCGCCAAGAAGAATGCTGTAGTCGCACGATTCGAGGATAAGGACGGGACTGTGTCAATTGAGCTTCTTGGTAGGGACGCTGCTTCAAAGACCGTAACGGCAACAGGATTCGGTTCGGACAGTGGCTCATGGAGGATCGAGTTTACTGAGCTTACGGCGGATGCAGGTGAAGGGTCGATGCGTACCGTGTCTGGCAATGGAAGTTCTGTTGAAGCACAATTTGAGATTAAGCAAACTGGGCCAAATGGGTTCGAGTGGACGTCAAACAGAAAAGACGGTGGCGGCGACACAGTAAAAAGGTGGGGTAAATTCAAAAGAAAGGGCTGAACGCGTCTCTTTCATGCCAGGTCAAGAACTGCGGTCCCTTTCAAATCAAATGGCGTTGGGACAAGTCGTGGCACACTTGGCCTCGTTGCCACGCTCCGTCGCAGGCCGATAGCGGGAGCAAGTGGTTGATTTGTGATTTTCATCTCGTAGTACTTCAGTTCGCTTCGAAAAGCAACCATAAGGAGCTCAGCGTGTCCAAGTTCGCAATCGTAATTGCCTCAACTATCGTCTACCTAATCGCCACCGTTTCCAATGCGCAAGATACCTCTCGCGCATATGAGCATCTCAAGGAGCTAGAAGTCTTCATCGGTGTTTGGGAAGGAAAGATGACTGTCCCCGAGGGTGCAAGACCATCCGAATCTCGTGGTGAAGTCGCTGGCCGCAAAGTCGCGCTATCGGAAACGGTTCGTTGGGCTCCGGGCAAATGTGGACAAGTCATTGATTACAAATGGCATATGGAGGGGCAACCACCAATTCTTGCCGTCTCACTACTGGGTTGGGATCAGGGGCGAAAACAAATCGTTTCCAATGATTACACAACAGAGACTGGCACTTGGTCGGGCATCTGGAAGAAAGAAGACGGCAAGTGGACTTGCACATACCAGGGCCTGAATCTGGATGGCACAAAATGCAGTGGAAAACGAGTTTACGCTTTTTCAAATGAAGATCACTACGTGATGCGAGATGTGAATCGAATTGAAGCTGGCGCGAAACAGCCTGATTTGCGATTTGAGTATTCCCGCAAGTCAAAGCCCCAGCGATGACGCTTGTGGTAAGAAGAACGTCGTCCGCTAAGGCCTGGTTCTGGGCAGTTCTCTCCGAAGCAATGGTGCGATACGCGCGACCCAAACAGCCTCGCTGCACGAAGAATTCGCTCTTAATGCAGCGGTGAGTTTGACCGACTCGCCGAAGCAGGAATCTGGTCATCGGAATCCAGGCTTCGATGCATTTTTTGCGCAATCTAGTCCGAGATTTCAAGGAATCTGCATTGAAGCTATCGAGCGAACTAGCGCAGGCCGATGCACCCGCTGTCACGATGGATTCTGCCAAATTTCTGGCGTTGTTGCTCGCCGAGGCATCAAAGACCGGTGCCGAACGGTGGACCGTACAGCCGTTGTCGTGATCTTCCAAAGGCTTCTCCAACTCTGGGATCGCAACTGATGGCATCCGCAATCTCGAAGCGTTAAGCTGATTTGGATGATCAATGTCACGCGTATTCTCTCCGAAATTGAACAGGGCGATCCGAGCGCAGCCGAACAGCTGTTGCCGCTAGTTTACGACGAACTCAGAAAGCTCGCGGCAGCCAAGCTGGCGAATGAGAAGCCGGGGCAAACCCTGCGAGCGACGGCGCTTGTACACGACGCCTATATCCGGCTCGTGGATGTGGAGAAGACGCAGCACTGGAACAGTCGGGGACATTTCTTCGGGGCGGCGGCGGAGGCGATGCGGCGAATCCTCGTTGATCAAGCAAGGCGGAAGAAAACGCTCAAGCATGGTGGCAGTCATCAGCGCGCTGATCTTTCCATCAACCACCCGGGAACCGAAGACCGCGTTCTCGACCTCGTGGCCCTCGACCAAGCGTTAGAGCAGATGGAAGCCGAGCGGCCCAGGCAAGCCGAACTAGTCAAATTGCGTTTTTTTGCGGGCCTTTCCGTAGATCAGGCCGCTGAAGCCCTCGGAGTTTCGCCATCGACCGCGGATACCGACTGGTCCTACGCAAAAGCCTGGCTCCGACTTGCGCTTGGGGGTGAAAAATAAATCTCGAAAAAAATCTCTCAACTCACTGGGCCCGGCCTGCCTTAATCTCGCACTGATTTGTGGTCGTACACTTTAACCGCAGAACTCGGGGAAATTCCATGTCGCTCACCCACCTCGACGAACACGAAATCTTTTCGGTCGCTGTCCACATTCAAGATCCCCAAGCACGGGAGGTTTATTTGGCGCAAGCCTGCGGGAACGACATGGCCTTATTTGACCGAGTCTCTTCGCTGGTTGCTACCAGTCAACGCGAGAGCAAATTTCTCGAAGAACCACCACCAGGGCTGCATCCCACAATTGACATCGGCAAATCCACCGAATTCGCCGGCAAGCAGATTGGGCGGTACAAGATCTTGCAAGAGATCGGCAAAGGAGGCTTTGGAGTTGTCTATATGGCCGAGCAATCGAAACCGGTTCGCCGAAAGGTTGCTTTGAAGATTATAAAGCCTGGTATGGATACTGATGAGGTGGTCGCCCGATTTGACGCTGAGCGACAAGCCTTAGCGCTCATGGACCATCCGAACATTGCCCGTGTTTTGGATGCGGGCGCTACCGACACAGGACATCCGTTCTTTGTCATGGAATTGGTCAAAGGTGTCAGCATCACTCAATATGCCGATGACAACAATCTTTCGACTCGCCAAAGACTTCAGCTTCTACAGAAAGTTTGCCGCGCCGTTCAGCACGCTCATCAAAAGGGGGTCATCCACCGCGACATCAAGCCCAGCAATGTTTTGATTACGTTGCACGATGGCGAACCTGTCCCAAAAGTCATTGACTTTGGCGTCGCAAAAGCGATCTCTCAACAGTTAACCGATAGGACTCTGTTTACGCGATTTGGACAAGTTATCGGCACCCCGCAATACATGTCACCGGAACAGGCGGAGATGAGTGGCTTGGATGTCGATACACGCAGCGATGTCTATTCCATCGGGGTGCTGATGTACGAAATGTTGGTTGGCCAGCCTCCCTTCGACGGCAAGCTATTGCAAAGTGCAAGTTTGGATGAGATGAGGCGCATGATTCGAGAAGAGGATCCAAGCGTTCCGTCCAACCTCATTCGAACGCTGGACGTCAATACCGCCACAACGGTAGCGACGCATCGTTCATGTGAGCGAGAATCACTTTGTCGCGAGCTGACTGGCGAACTCGACTGGATCACGATGAAAGCTCTAGAGAAGGACCGTAATCGCCGTTACGAAACGGCATCGGATCTCGCGGACGATATGCAACGACACTTTGATGGAGAAGCTGTAGAGGCTGGTCCCGTCACTTGGTCCTATCTGGCTCAGAAGATTTGGAATCGACATCAGCCCGCAATCTTGGGATTCGCCGCATGCAGCCTGGCGTTGATCATGGGGTTGCTGGTTGCGATTGGTGCGTTGATGCAAGTGAGCACGGCATTGGCCCAAGAGACTGCAGCCAAAACTGAAGCGGAAAAACAACGGGTTGTCGCCGTAACCGAAGCCAAAAACACCACGAGAACGCTCGAGTTGGTTCTTGAAATCCTTTCCATGTCGGGAGTCAATCCAGCTACCGGTAAGGAATATACAGTCAGCGAAGCCCTCGACCGGATCGGTGATCGCGTTGACGCTGGATTCGACTTGCAACCGGACACGGCTGCTGAGCTATGTCTCGGTCTTGCCCGCGCATTTCTGTCCACTGGGCAACGTGACCGAGCAGGGCGGAATTTTGATCGCGCTCTGGAATTGGGTCAGACCGCTGGTTGGAAACCAGACGATGAAAGGCTTGCCGAAGCGCGGCGGGAATCCGCCTACATGGCTCGCTCGATTGAGCGGCTCATGAAGGCCGCTGACAAGGACCGGAAAATCGACAACAAAATCCCCCTGAGGAAAACTCTCGTTCGATTAGGTTCTCTTGCCTACGATGAAAATCAATTGGAACTTGCCTATTCAGCGATCCAAGAAGCAAAAAACCTTTTTCCGGCCGACACGAATGATCTGAAGTTTGTCGATATACCTCATTTTATCCTGGCAGATGTAAAAGACACACATGGCAACTTCGACGAGGCTCAGAAGATCAGAGAATCAGGTGTTGAGTTATGTCGTTCTCTGTTCAGCGATAACGACGGTGAGTGGTTTCGAACAGCTCTTAGCTTGTCAAAAGCACGTGAATTTGCCGCCGCAGATCGAGCATTTTTCGTCGCAGGGAGTTGCGAACAAAAGGCAAGCGGATCCTGGATAAAGTTCCTTGGTCACCGGCTGAAAGATGTTGGGCACTTCGCCCTTGCGGACCGTGCATATGCCCTTGCTGCAAACGTCGCTGATCAGGGTCAAGATGTCATCGAGGAACAGATCAGGATTCTTGCAAGTCGCGCGCGGCTACGGTTTGCTGCTCACAATTTTACTGAAGCTGAATCTTACTACAAGCAAGCACTGAAAAAGATAGATGCTGCAGAGGCAGAGGACGAGACATCATTGATAGAACATTATTGGCCACGAATTGAGTATGCCTATCTTTTGTATGGTATTGGACGCGAGAAAGAGGGCGATGAGCAAATCAAGATTGCACTTGCGTTTGTGAAAAAACACACTGATGTCTTTAGGAATTCGCGACATCAGTACAACCGCCTTAAGTGCCTAACCCTGCTGGGAAGGAGTGACGAAATCCGGGACGAATTAATTGGCTTCCTGGGCAGGGATACGATTATCCCGGAGTCCCACAGCACTCTTATCTTTCACGTTGCTTGGCGCTCTCCAGATTTCGGACTCGGCGACATCAATACCATTGAACCACGAAAATTTGGATGCCTGAGTTGGCAACCGCACCAGGCAGCGTATTCACAATTCTTTGAAGATGCTTTCGTTCAGGAGCTTTCAGAGGTAGAGTCGGAGAACGCCGCTACTGATTTCCTTCGCAAACTGATTAAGAGGCGCGACGCTTTTCACCCAAGAACGCCGACAAGAGCTTGGACGCGAGTTCGATTGGCCAAAATTCTGCTTGCAAATTCATCAGGTAGGGAAGAAGCACGACGGCTGTTCCAGGAAGCGATCGAGATCTTGGAAACGCATCCATTCGTGCCTCATGACGAGATTAGAAAGCTGCTAGCGATGGCCGAATCGGCACAGGACGATGAAGACTGACCGATGCAATCGCCGTTCGATCGAATCCGGTCGTCCTAATCTCGCGACGGTTTACTGCAAGCGTTTTCAACATCTTCAAATTGCGAGCAAGCGGAGCGCCGGCCGGTCTTCAAAGCCGGAATTAGCTCGGTTAGGCGAAATCGTTGATCGTCGCTTTCGGCGCGGCGGTTGGACCATCCTCGTAAGCGCCCGAGGCGACCATTCGGTCAGGGTCTATTTTTCGAGGCGGGCGAGCCGGCGACGGAGGCCGCATTTTAGGCGATCCTTGAACTGCGGGAGGTGTGAGACACCGAAGCGGTTTCCGCGTCTTGCATGTAAGCGCCCGAGGAAACC
>NZ_JANZKV010000351.1:0-6151 GCF_025060895.1 Stieleria sedimenti
GGCCCCTCATTCATGTTAACTTAGCGGTATTGGGCTAAAGCCTGGACACCAACCCGCCGCCTAGGCGGTGGGCCGTCCGGTCTGGTGATTGGCATCGCTCCGTTTGCCGGACCATCGTCGGCTTCCGATCGCGAGCAGACTGGCGATGATCGCGGCGCCGGGGTAGGCGATTCCGGAAACGCGAATCGGATGCGTCTGGCCGTTGGTATGCACAGGCGGTGGTTGCTCGGTGCCGATGGAGTCGGCAAATTCTTTCGCGATGACGGCTAGGATGGCTCCACGGATCTCGCTCGCCGGGTCGGGACTGAGGTCCGTCTCCACGCCCGCGATCAAGCCGACGCTGCGATGCATGCCGATGGTCGCATCCAAGACGACGTCGACCACGGACGCGTTGATGTCGAGCACCGCCGATGGCAGATCATGTTCAAAGATGATGCCTTCGATCAATCCGGTTGACTCGCCAAACCACTCATCGATCGCGTGAACATCAATCGATCGATCAAAATTCGGGCGATCGTGTCCGCTTCCCTCGGCGACTTCACGAAGTCGTTCCAACGCATCACCGTCAAGTTCCCATCGCTCGTCGTCGGTTGAGGCATCGGCAAGGTCATCCGATGCTCGGTAACGATGATGCCCCAACGGAAAGGTTTGGACGGTGCCGGTGAGATCTGATTCGCTATCGACGGAAATCGGCTGCAACACATCCTCCACCAATAACTCTCCAGAAAACGCTTCTCTTACGGCCGCGGATTCCGGAATCTGGTTGACGGGGACGGTGTCGCTCGCGATAGCCTGCGACTGCTGACGGTCTCTGGAATTCGGTTTGACGACTTCGTCTTGAGTTGCGGCGGTGGTCGATGACGGTGCGGAAACCAGCGTCTCGGTCGTCGTGCCGGTCGGTGTCTCCGTCCCGGTCGCGGATGGATTGAGTCCGGTTTCGAGGCGCGACGAGGTGTTGCCACCCCTGTCGCTGGTGGATAATCCCGACTGCGACGACGAGGGGACGACAATCAGACGAATGATCGTCGAGGGGGAGGACGTCCGCGGCTGAACGAGCCCCGGACGCTGTGTTTGGGCCAAACCCTGTGCCTGGCTTAAACCCTGTGCGTTAGGAAACTGTCCACGGTTCGAGGGGCCGGTTTCACGGACCGAGGCTTGTCGCTGGCCCAAGGGATGATGGGATTGTATTCGTTGCGAATCACTGTCATGCAGAGATGTTCTGGCGACGATTGCGGCGCGATCGCCACCGTCGGGGCGATTTCCCCCATCGGTGCGATCAATCACCGTGTGCTCGTGGGGTATGACCTGGAACAGAATTCCGCCTGCCAGCATGCAACGTGATTCTAAACGTTCCAACAACAGTGCTCGGGACTCTTCTGGACTGCTCATGATGTAGCCCTCCCAAGGTCCGCGGTCGCTACGGCGACCGTTCGGTAGTTGCGTTGATGTTTTTTCAGGTAGTCTTGGAAACGCGCCACTTCAGGGGCCAAACGGACCGCGGTGGATTGCCGTTGGATCGCTTCGTGATAGGCTTGGGCGGCGGCCTCGCGATCACCGAGCTGTTGGTGCAGAAAACCGAGGTTATTCAGCACACCACCGAGCATGCTTTGGGTCTCGGCATCGTCGCGAAACCGATCCGCGAGCGGACGTCCGAGTGAGAGAGCCTGGTCAAACGCGGCGAGTGCGGCGGTCCGTTGGTCTAACTTGGACAGCGCCAGGCCCAGGTGGTTGTAGCTGAGCACCAGGTCGCGACGATAGGTTGCTTGTTCGGGCCATCGGGTGAGCAGTTCGTTGCCGATATCGATGGCACGATTGAACGTGTCGATTGCCGCGGCGTTCTGCTGTGCTGCCGATTGAGCCGCGCCGAGCGTGTTGAGTGTCACGATCGTCTGCGTCGCCAGTTTCGCGTTCCCACGATCGTCCTGGAGGGCATCGAGCTGTCCCGCGAGTGCTTCCCGCGCGTACACGACCGCACGCTGCGGTGACGTCGTGGTCAGCAGGCCGCTGAGATTGGTTCGGACCGTGGCGAGCTGCTGTTGGCTCTGCAAGCTTTTCGACAAACCG
This sequence comes from Stieleria sedimenti, assembly GCF_025060895.1. GTDB lineage: Bacteria > Planctomycetota > Planctomycetia > Pirellulales > Pirellulaceae > Stieleria > Stieleria sedimenti. Next base: position 2,065 of record NZ_JANZKV010000351.1, read on the forward strand.
TTTTCGGAGAGCAAACGGATCGCTTCCAGATAGGTTTCTTCGGCTTTTTCCTTGGCGTCGGTTTGGTTCAGCAGCAAGCCCAAGTTGTTCAGACTGGTCGCCAAGGCCAGCCTGGCGGTTTGATTTTGCTCGTCGGCCGCTCGCCGCACAATGCGTTTTTGTGTCACGATGGCGCGGGCAAAGTATCGCGCTGCGTCTTCGAGGATGCCGCCGCGGACAAATGCCTGTGCCAGGTTGTTTTGGCTGGTTGACCAGTCGAGCAAGGTCGCATCGCTCGCCGTTGTTTGAGCGGCGAGCTGCGCATAGAGCGATTCACTGCGCGCGAGGGACTCGATCGCCTTGTCGTTTTCGCCGAGTTCGGACTGCAAGGAGCCCATTTTTCCCAGCGTCACCGCGAGGTCTTCTCGCAGTTCCGGGTCGTCTTGCGCTTCCGCAGCAAATCGCTGGTAGTAATCCAACGTCACAACTAAGAATTGACGTCGGATGGAGTCCGCAGCGGGGATATCGGAAAGCTTTTCGGCCACCTGTGAACCGAGTTCGTCGACGGCATCACGGGCGAGTGCCTCGCCACGCGTGGCACGCCTCTCGCCCTCGGTGGCGCGCAGGGCGCTGGCATCGGAGACCTGTTTGGCGGCAGCCAGTTTCGCCGTCGCGATCGCCGATCCCAGGAAACCCAGCATGACGACCAACGCACCGGTCATCACCACGTTGCGATGCTTGGCGGCCAGACGAGCAAGATGGTCGGCGATCGAGGGAGGCCGCGCGACGGTCGGTCGACCTTCCAAAACGCGACTCAAGTCGCTGGCAAAGTCTTCGGCGGTGTCGTAGCGATCCTCGCGACGCTTCGACATCGCTTTGTCGATCACGGTCTCCAAATCTCGCGGCAGATCCGGTCGCAGACTCCGCAGCGGTGTGACGTCGTCTTGGTCGATCTGTCGCAGAATCGTTGGTGCATCGTCGGCATCGTGAGCCGGACGCAGGGTGAGCATCTCGTAGAGGGTCGCCGCGAGCGAGTAAATGTCGGCCCGCCCGTCGATCAACGCCGACTCGCCGCGCGCCTGCTCGGGACTCATGTAGCGCATCGTGCCGATGACATCACCGGATCGCGTCAGCGTCACGTCGGTTTGACAGCGGGCGAGTCCGAAATCGGTGATCCAGATTTTGCCAGATTTGTCGAGCATCAGGTTGGACGGTTTGACGTCGCGGTGGATCACCCCGTTCTGATGCGCGACGTGCAACGCCGCGGCGATGTCGATCGCCCAGCGGATGGTTTGCGACGTGCGGGCTTCGAGACGATGTGTTGCGTCATGGCGGGCCGACGTCACCATCACGTCGATTGACTCTCCGTCAATAAACTGCATCGCATAGTAATGAACCCCTCCCTCGCTGCCGACGCTGTAGACCGGCACGATATTGGGATGTTGAAGCAAGCCTGCCGCGTGGGCTTCATTCTTGAACCGGGCGATTTGCCGAGCGTCCAGAAGTGATGCGAGCGGCAATAGCTTGATCGCGACCCGGCGGTCAAGCGATTTTTGACTGGCTTCGTAGACGACCCCCATTCCGCCGCGTCCGATTTCGCGTTGGATCGTGAAATCTCCGAGCGTCATGTTGCGATGTGGCTCGGGCGAATCGGCACGATTCAGATCTTGGAAACCGGGGGACACGCCATACAACGCGTCGAGCTTTTCCAAGTACGCGGCAAAGACCTCGGCGAGATCCGGATTCGCCTGGTTGACTTGACTGACATCCATGCGTTCGCCGTTTTCGAGCGCGAGCAGGTATTGATCGAGCAGCTCGGTCAAACGCGACTGCTGATCTTCGGTTAACCCTTGAAGCATCGAGGGCTGCGAACCGGTGGCGTCCACGTCGGAATGATTCAGTGCCACCATCAATGCATCGCCCCGGTTGTCTTAAAACTTTCCAACGCCCGCAACCAAAGCATCCGAACGGCGCCACACTTTCGATCCATCCGCTTGGCAATCTCGTCGAACGAGAGACCTTGCAAAACGCGGAGCACGATGACTTCGCGATAATGCGGCTTCAACTTGCTGAGTTGATCGGCCAGGATCACCGCGTTTTCACGGGCCTGCAGCGGAGAGCTGGGCGAGGGCCCGCCGGCGGGTAGCATCCCGGCCAAGTTACACGCCGAGTTTTCCAACCGATGATTGACCGCTTCCAACGAAACTTCGCGGCGGATGTCACGCTTTTCGACTTTGATGTGTCGTTTGAAACTGCGATGGAGCGTGTGGATCAAGATCGTCCGCAACCAACACAACAATTCGCCTTGGCTGGTTCCACGAAAATCGACAAAGTCCTGATGTGCTGCCAACATCGCTTCCTGCACGATGTCAGAAGGATTCAATCGACGTCGCAAACGGCGGTCCAATTGAGTGCTAGCCAGGATGTTCAAATAGTTGGCATACCATTGCAGCAACTGGCCGAGTGCATCACGGTCACCGTCGCGGGCATTGGCGAGCAACTTGGGAAAACCGGCTTCGTCGCCCGGGCCTGCGGGGGGAGCAGAATCAACCGAATAGCCTGGGCTGGGGGAGTCGGTGGTGACCATGTTGTGGACTTCAGCAGGAGAGAAGAGAGAGGGGCGGAGCAGCAGCGAAGCGGAGGACGGTTTTCACCGTCTTGCTGCCCGCTGTTGAGTCAGTTGCGAAGAGAGACGTGAATCCGCCGCACTTTTGAACTTTTTTTAAATGATTGTTCTCCGTATCGATGCAAAATCGTTTGTTGGCGTGTTGATTGCGACGCGAGTGCCGGTTGCGGACGAGCGCGACAGCAGCACGCATCACTCTTCGAAATCGTTTTCGGGATCGTACAGCGGCATGTGACGGTAGTAGACTTCCAGGCAATACACAGAAAAACAGGTCGTATACAGGCGACCGGCATGGCGTCCCCAAGCATCATTTTGAGGCGACCAACTACCTCGTTCGCGGCCATGTAGCACTTGCCGCGCCGGCAACTCGACTTTCAGTTTGTCGTTCCATTGGGTCCAATGCCGGCCACCGTAGTGATGCAGGGCTTGGGTGGCGTAGTACCAGTAGTAGACATCCGGCTCGCGGAAACTGATCGGATGGTTGATTGCCAATGTTCCCAAGCCTTGTGCCATGCCGGGCATGTTGCGATGCCAGCCCAGGTATTGTCGACAAAGCAGTCCTTCGGCGGTCATCGACGGCGACGCCACGTCGCCGACGGTGTAGGCGTAACCGGCGGCATCATGACGACCGGGTGCAGGTTGGGCGTGCCGAAAGTCGATTGAGAGGAGGCGTGCATGGAAGGCAAACGAAGAAGAGAGTTCGGGTTGCGTTTGTCGAGCGGAAAAGGGGGCAGGTACCAAGAACCAAATGGCCCGAAGGGTGGTTCGCATTTTTGGTGCCTGACCCCTTTCCGCGGCGTCCTTAGCTTAAAGGTTGACGCACTACTAGTTCGTGACCGACGAAACCAGCGAGTACCGGTCGACCGTGTCACCGCCGGATTCTCGCTCGCGTTTTTCCACTAGCCTTGCGATCCGTTCGGCGCGTGCAGCCCGCTTGGCCTCCGCCCGCGCCAGCCGCATCGGTCGCACACGCTCTTCATACGCGATTCGCGCCAAGCGTTGGCGTTGGGCGTTTTGATAACCCATCGCGTAAATCTGGTTTTGGACCTGCGCCGAGTATTGCTGCGCCGCCAGCCCCAACGATTGCGGATAATTCGACGCCAGGACGTTAGAGCTGTAGGGAAGGTTGGTGTTCAACTGAGTCGCGCTGCCGGTCGGCATTCCTCCGCCCCTGCCTCCCCCGCCGCTGCATTGGGCCACGACTTGGTCAGACGAACACATCGCTACCGACACCAAGCCCGCGACCAAGAATCCCATCGTCTGTTTGCCAATCACGACTACACCTCCGCGTGCACTGAATTGAGAAAAGATTGGAGCCGCTGTCCGGCTCATAAATTCAGTAGGGAACGTGAATTTGGATTCGTCACAGAGAATTTTGCTTGCGGCCTCCTCATTGAGGTTAACTTGGCGGTACTGGTGCTTTCGCGGATCCGTGAAACGCCGCCTGAAGACGGCGCGGGGGAGCGCCTAAAGGCCAATACC
>NZ_JANZKV010000351.1:6197-6347 GCF_025060895.1 Stieleria sedimenti
GGCTGGACACCAACGGTTGCCGGATCCAGCGTCACGGTACACCAACGAGCCCGTCAATGGCTCGCGCAGGCAAAGGGACGCGACAGAAGTCTACTCTTCGATGGGCGGGCGTTCTGGTCCACGTCCTTCTGGTCCACGTCCATCGGGTCC
>NZ_JANZKV010000352.1 GCF_025060895.1 Stieleria sedimenti
GGTGACGGCGTCAGTCCGGCTCGGCGAAAGCCAAAAAACGATTGGGGAGAAAGAGGCGTCCGGCTTGGTCTGGCTGTCGGCCGAGCGGCCTAGGTGGTTCGATGCCGGGGAGCCTGTCGGTGATTCGCAAAGGGCTTTGGCCGAACAGACAAGCTGTCGGTTGAAGGTTTACCGAGCGTCTCGTTCCCGGCTTACCTCGCTTGGGCTCCGACGCGGTCACTTTCGCCCTTCTTGATGCGGAGCTCGGCCTCCTGCCTCGCACTGTTCTTATCGGGCTCCGCCCTCGGCGTCGGTGCTGCTCGCTCGCGCTCGGCGCTACCCTCATCCTTCGGTCGCTGTCACCACCTCCGTCAACCGTCGGCTCCGCTCGGTCGATCCCTCCCTCACTCCGGTCGCCGAACGATGGCCAAATCAATCGTCTGGGTTGGTTCGCGCGAGTACCTTCTTTCACCCTTCACTCTTCACCCTTCAAACTTCATCCCTGCCATCGTTCTCCGACTGACATCCTGTCACCGACGGGTTTCAGTCGACGGGCATCCTACCCGCCGTGCCTTACGGCGTTCTTTGCGCGAGAAGGTGCGCGGTCGGTCATGTGGCAAGACCACGCGGCCTCCCATTGCGGCGGAAGTCGACTCGGTCCTGTGATCACGTCAATCGTCCGCCGCTGCATTTGCAGGATCCAACCCCCGTCCCCTTTGATTCGACCCCTTTGATTCGACGGTTGCGGCGGAGGTGGAGGTGGAGCGGGTTTTGTGGTTGCATCAATTGCCCGCCGCTGAGTCAGATGATGTTTTCGCGTAGTATTACGTAAAACGCCTTTGCTTCTTTTAGAGAGCTTTCACGAAGACTAATAAAAAAAAGAACATAGCAAGAAAGACCATAATCGAGACTACGGTGAAAACAGTTCGGGTCCAGCTACTCCACTCGCTGCTTTTAGGTTGCTTCCAATCTGACTCATTTCCCTGAAAGAAACTTAGAATTGATTGAAAGGCATCAGTGTCTATGAACTCCCGCGCCTCAGTATCGCTTAACGGTGTTTCATCGTACGCATAGCATCGTAGAATCCAGTTGATTGCTTTCTCCTCGCCCACGCTAAGGGTACATTCATCAATTTCTTCCAGAACCCTGACAAGCTGTTCGAAACTGATCTTGCCCTCTTTGAAGTGCTCTAGATGAAAATAAACTGCACGTCTGGTTGATGGAGCTGTCAATGCAGCAACCCCATGTGCGGTGTATTGTCTCGATCCCCAGGTTCTTTTGAGCATTGATATGTGCACCAGCCCGTCATTGTAGCGATATCGTGGAAGCCAACCGCAATGACTACATATTGTCCGCAGGCGCCTGCGCGAGTTACGAATTTATGTAGCTTCGGGAAATTGCCAGCCCCCATTCGCATGCCACGCCATTTTGCCTTCTTGGTGAGCCACTGACGCCACGGATTAAAAGTCCCAGCTTTTTTCCAGGGATTTTTCCCCGGCTTTAGGTTGCCCCACGGCCAAGGTAGTGGGACCACAGGGCGTGCTATCGTACCTGCTGCTGCAGAACCTGCTCCCACCGCTGTATTTCCGAGCGTATTTGACTTAACGCAACAAGCATAACAATCGAATGTGTCTACTGCGTCTTTCCAACCATCCGGTCCACCACAAGAGTCGGTGTTTACCGGACCGCCAGCCACTTGGACTTGCTCGTTAGGATTTAGTCCACTGAATGGCCACCACCAGATAGCGTTTTCATCCCACGGCGCCACCCAGTCATTTCCTCCAGGATCCAATGCGAACTTGTACGCAAATGCAGCCGTGTAAAGACCGAAAACCTCTTGCGTAAAGCCAATGGGATCTCTGGAGCAGAATCGCCCGGAAAGCGGATCATACATCCGAGCACGATAGTGATAGAGACCCAACTCCTCATCCCACTCACGCCCTGTAAACCCATACCGATTCCCTTCGGCCGTCGCCGTCCGTGCCGTGCCGCTACCATCGAAGATCGTCAGATTGCCGTACGCATCATAGGCGTACCTTTCTTTGATCGTCCCGCTCGAATCGGTCAGTGCGTTGATGCTGTACTGTTGGGTGCCGTGATAGCGAAACGCCAACTTGATAGTTGACGCATCGTTTTCAGTGCGTGATTTGTCGGGCGGGCAGGTTTGTTGACGAAGCGCTTTGCAGCTACGGATCTGTTTTGAATCGGCGCACGACTTGACGCCTCCCGCGCGGCGGCGCGCGAGACGGCGTTGAAGGGTTCGACGACGGGATGAACGATGGCAGAGCATCCCGCCATTGTAACTGATGGGCAGGTTATTCGGTGTCGCTTTGGGGTGGGCGGTCCTTGGCACCCGGATGCGTTTTGTCGTGGACTTCTCGCAGGCGTTTGATCGACACGTGCGTGTATATCTGCGTCGTGTTGAGCTGCTCGTGGCCCAAGAGCGTTTGGATCGAGCGCAGGTCCGCGCCGCCTTCGAGCATCAACGTCGCCGTGGTGTGACGGAGCATGTGGCAACTGCCGGGCTTGGTGATGCCCGCCGCAGTCAAGTAGCTTCTGACGAGTCGGCTGAGCGTGACCGGATGGAAGGCGTTGCCGCGGGACGTCAGGAAGATCACGTCGGTGTCTTCGTCAATTAAAGCAGGTCGACCATCGTGAAGGTATTTCATCAGCCATTCAAGGGCTCGCTTGCCGGTTGGCACCACGCGATCCTTGCGACCTTTACCTTGACGGATCATGGCAAGTCCGGACTCGTGGTTGATGTCGTCCAGCTTCAGTGCGATCAGCTCGGCCCGGCGCATTCCGGTGGCATAAAAGAGTTCCAACAGCGCGCGGTCGCGAAGGCCGGTTGGCGTTGTGAGATCCACTGAACTGAGTAGGGCTTCGATTTCGTCGATCGTCAGGTGCGATGATGGGAGACGCTGTTCTTCCTTGGGCAGTTCGATGCCGGTTGATGGATCGCTGTCGATCCAACCTTGTTCGCTCAGCCATGCGAGCCAGTGACCAACCGTTGAGAGGTAGCTGGCCTGGGTGCAGAACTTGAGCGACTTGCCGGTGCGTTCGTTGCGGTAGTGATAGAGCCAACGGCGATAGGCGGCAAGTGACTCGGCGGTGATCTCAACAACGGTGTCGATGCCTCGCTCTTGGCACCAAGTGATGAACTTGTTCAAGACGTAGTCGCGGCGCGAGATGGTCGTGGCCGACCAGTTGTTCATCTTGAGGTGGTTGAAGTAACGAGACAGTAGGACGGTGGGAGCGGGAAGGTTTGACATGGATTTGCATCCTTGGGTTGTGGTCGGCGCGTACCGGTAGCCGGGCGTGCTCGATCGGCGTGAAAGCGGCCGGGTGAACGTCACTCGGCCGAAGAAGACGGCATCACCGATCACGGCGATGCAGCTATGGCAAGGCTTTCAATGAGGGGGCCTTGCAAGGTTTTGACATCGGTTTTGATGCCAGAGCGGTTAGGTCGTTGCGGTGCAACGAGTTAAGTGAATCGGAAGCGGGCCGGACGGCACCGGAACCCGGCCGGATGCCACCCGGCAGGTTGATTGCCGAGGCCGGAAGGTTATCGCGAAGCCCGGAAGGTTTTGGTTGTAGGTGCAGGTTCGGAGAATTTGCCGGGATCGATCAGGCCCATCATGAACGGCTGCCCCTCGCGGCCTTCACCGCCGTAAAGCAGTTCGTAAACGTATCGCTGACCGCTCTTGCCGCGGTGGACGTGGACGTACTCCAGATCGACCAAGCGATTTAGATGAATGCTCAGTTGGCTGTTGCCGATGGACGTTGCTTCGCGGATATCGCGGCGCTTGAAGCGGACGGCGTCGCGCGGGACCGCGTTGGCCCTGGCAGTGTCGGTGACGTAGTTGTTGAGCAGGCCGAGTAAGTTGCGTGTCTGCGGTGCGAGTTCATCGAGACTGCGTCCGAGTACCAAGCCGGCGATACCATTGGCAACGGCGATGTCGTTCTTGGTGACTTCGATGTACTCGACTTGTCGCTCATTGAGCGTCGCGTGTTTGACCTCTCGCTGATGTTGATGCAACAGCGCGATGGTGTCAATCAAGGTGAGATACTTTTCGTGGTCACGCCGCAGCCGCGTTTTGTTGTTAGCGAACGTCAGTTGCGGCGCGTAGGGATTGACGATTGTGAGCGGACGAATCAATCGCTGAGCGTTTTGATGCTGCTTGCGTAGTGAGCGTTTTAGTTCGCTTGATTGGCTCAGCACCGCGGCGCGTGCATCGCGTTGAATGTTTTGAATCGCATCGGTTTGGTTTCGCGATTCATCAACGGTCAGGATCAAGCATCGATTGATGAGTTCTTCGTCGATGTCGAGCGCGGTTGTGGTGAGGAAGATTTGCGTAGGGCCTTCGACGTGGTGTTCTTGGGTTTGGCTGCGTCCGTCTTCGCCGCGGCCGACGGTGGCGTGACGCAGTTCGCCTTCGCTTTGAAGCAGCTTCAATGCGTAACTTGCTTGGCGGATGCCTTCGTCTTCGGCGATGGCTAGGATCTTGTGACGGATCGAATCGCTGTCGAGGTAAAATAGCGACTGACCGGTCATGCCGCTGAAGCGGTTGACGTCTTCGCTCGGCATCATCGAAAGGACGGCGTCCATGAGAGATGTCTTCCCGGCGGAGCTGGATGATTGAATGACGATCGCCAGTGGCTTGGCAAGCTTTCGACTGGTTGCGGCTAAGTAGCCGGCGAGCTTGTTGGTGGATTCGCCGACGATGCCGCAAGCGTCCATGTCGGCAACGATGCGTTCGAGAAGATTGGGAGAGCGAAGCAGAGCCAAGGCTTCGCGTTGCTCTTCATCGCTGAGCTTGACTTCGATGCGCGCCGGTTGTTTCAGTGCCGCGATGCGATCGGACTGCAACGCTTCGAGTTTCAGCAATAACGCGCCGATGTCCTTTTTGACGATGTCGGCATCGGTGTAGAGTTCCGTCGCGGTAGCCTTGATGAACGACGTTCGTGAGCGCGCCTTCACAAGATCAAGCGTGTCCATGTGAACGAGTTCGTCGTGCGAAGCCATCAAGTTGACCTTGAGTGTCAGCGTCGACTTGTTCTTTTCAAGACCACGAATTCGATAGCGTCGATCGTCGCGGATGAAGATGATTTGATTGTCTTCGAGGATCAGTTCGTTGTCGACCTGTTGTGTTGGCGCTGAGTCCTTCTCGTTGTCACTGTCTTCATTCGTGTCATTCGTGTGATTCGTGGATAGTGCCTCGACTTCATCACCGACTACGATCACGTCGGGTCCATCGGCGTGCGCATCGATCTTGTAACCACGTAGCCCAATGACGTTGCCGTCGTTGTCAAGAATCGAAACCGTGACACGGCCACGCATTGTTTCGCGTCCGTTGGCTTTGTAGAGGCCGGCGTCGACGAGTGCGTCACGGACTTCGCGGCCACGCTTGATGCGGCGCTGTGGGATCTGCTTGCCAAGTGTTCGATCAGCAAAACCGATTTGTTGCTCGGTTGCTTGTTCGTTGGTCAGGTGCAGTTCATCGTTGACGTACGCCATGGCTCGCTCGCTTTCCTTCAAGCATGAAGCGTAGAATTCGGCGATGGCCTTGATGGGGTTATCGAGGATCGCGTTGAGGAAGTCATCGTTCATCGTGTTGGCTCCGTTGGATGTGCGCAGACCGGTGGCCCGGCCCTTGCTCTGTTACTTGTTTTTGGGACAGATTGGCGGGGAGAGGTGTCGGTGGTTTACCGAGCGGGTCCGCGGAAGCTGCGCACTTGTCGGCTGTCGTTGGCGGTCGAGAGCCTTGAAGGTGCGGAGGCGAAACGTGGTTCAACGCCTCACGGATCGGCCGGCCCTCCATGACGCGACAGCTTCCGCTCACTGTCAAGCGACGGAATCAGCCAACCGATGCGAAAGTAGAAAACCGCTTCGCGATCAATCGTTAAAGTCAACGCACTTGGTGTTAACGATCGCACGTGAGTGTTTTTTGACTCTCGCCTTCTCTCGGCCTGATCGCCGGAGGGTCACCGGTGACGGCGTCAGTCCGGC
>NZ_JANZKV010000353.1 GCF_025060895.1 Stieleria sedimenti
CTTTAGCCGCCCATTGTCGCGGCACAGCCGCGACCGAGCATCACCGAACGGGCCAAATCACCGGTTGCTGGATCCCTTTCGACTTATGCCCGTGCCATTCGCTTCTGAACCTTTTTCTCGTTCTTTAAAGCTCACGACTCAGTAACATGGCAATTTGTGAACGCCAAGTTCACGACACGGATTTTGTTCGCGTGAGTGAACCTTGAGAGGCTTCACTAAACTCCTCGCTCGCGCAGTTGATGCTTTAGATCGCTTTCGAGTGCGGCAAGTTCCTCAATCGACAGATCTGCAATGGATGTCTGGTCGACACCGAGCAGTTCACGGAGGACTGCAATCCGCCCCAGTGCTTCACCCTCCTCCTTGCCCTCCGCCTTGCCCTCCGCCCTGCCCTCTTGCCGTGCCTCTTGCCGCGCCTGCTCAACAGCGTACTGCATCCTGGCACGTTCATCACGTTGTGCTTTGAGGCGTAGCTCGTATTGGCTTCGTTGTTGCGGCGTTCGTTGGATCATTTCGAGAACCTCGGCAGCTTCGCTGAAGGCGGGGGATTTGAATCGCTGTTCGATTTCCTGAGCCGACATTGTTTCGGCGCGACAGAAAAAATGGCACCACGCGTCCACTGGATCCGTGATCACTCGATTATCGCTCGGAACCGCGTACTTTGGCAACTCAAGAAGGTGAATTTGTAGACCGTCTGTGAGTTTCAGGCTGCCGTCGCGACTCCGTAGCCGGAAATCGCTGTGGATTTGTGGGGATTGGCGGAACAGGATCGCGTTGAGAAAGCGCAGCGTGATCGCCGGATGTTCCGGGCTGCCCAATAGCAACTTGAAAACGTAGTCGACGGTGGGATCGATTCCGATGGCCATGCGCAGATGATTGACTCAATACTGGAGTGACGGACTCACGATCAGTCTATCGCAGCGATGGTTACGTTGTCGACGCGCGAAGATTGGCTTGCCGAAAGCCTCGCCGAAGTATTTCGACGGCGAGGCACTCTACGGAACGCCGTAGCGGATGATGGCTGGTTTGCAGCTCGCTAGCATCCTTCCACCGATCGGTCGGTGGTCGGTCGTGGACCTCGCGGAGGCGTTTGATCGACACGTGCGTGTCGATCTGCGTCGTGTTGAGCTGCTCATAGCTGAGCAGCGTTTGGATCGAGCGCAGGTCCGCGTTACAGTCGAGCATCAACGTCGCCATGGTGAAGGTATTTCATTAGCCATCCGCCGCGAAGGTAGCAAATCGCTTCGCCATCAATCGTTAAAGTTTACGCACGCTCTGTTAACCAACGCGTAAGTGTTTTTTGTCTCTCACCTTCTCTCGGCCTGATCGCCGGAGGGTCACGGGTGACGGCGTCAGTCCGGCTCGGCGAAAGCCAAAAAACGATTGGGGAAGAGTGAGCGGCCGGTCCGGTGGCGTTGGTGTCTAGGCTTTAGCCTAATACCGCTAAGTTA
>NZ_JANZKV010000354.1 GCF_025060895.1 Stieleria sedimenti
AGCTGGAAGCTTGCCCCACTTTTGGTGCGTCACAAAGCACCAGGGCAAAGCGTCACCTATCCAAGACCTTGCCATAGGCATCCACCAGCGGCGGTTCATCGACACCGGACATCGCTCGATCGATCACGGCTTGCAACTCGGCTCTGGCCACACGATCTTCTTCGTCGTCCTGCTGGACCAACGTCTCTTTCAGAGGCAGTTCGCCGATACGAAACATCCGTCCATCGCGGAACAGCTTGTGGGTCTTGTTGAGGGCGAAGACGTGGCGGCTGAATTTTTCTTTGTCCCAGCCCGGTCGAGGGTCATACCAAAAGAACGCTGCCTCCCGGCGTGGCGTCGGCTGGCCGACCAATTGGGGCACAAAACTGATCCCGTCCAAGTGCTTTCCAGTTTGCTTTTCGACTCCGGCCAACTCCAACAGCGTCGGGTAAAAATCCGAGGCGTCGACGATGCCGTCGACGACGGCGGGTTTGTAGCGGTCTGGGCAGTGCACGATCAGCGGCACGTGGATCCCGGTCTGGGTCGGCATCGCTTTGCCACCGGGGATCAAGCGGCCATCTTTCATTTTCGAGGTGACTTTCAGATGGGTGCCGTTGTCGCTGTAAAAGATGACGATCGTTTCGCGTGCGAGATTTCGCTGACGCAAACCTTGAAACAAGTTCCCCATCGTCGTGTCCATGTACTCGATCATGTCGCTTCCGTAGCGCAGATGTTCTTCTTGCGGCTTGTCGGGGTTCCAGTCGGCGGAATCGGGTGTCGGAACGAACGGCCAGTGGGGCAGCGCCATCGGGTAGTAGACGAACTTCGGCTTGTCGGTCTTGGTGTCCAGGAAGGCCATGATTTTTTCGACCCAAACGTCTTCGCCGTAGCGGCCGTGGTACGTTCTGAGTGTTCCTTCGCCGCCGCGCCGGCCTTCCAACATTGTCGGGTTGGCGTAGCGTGACCCCTTGTCTTCGGTGTGCAGGGCATGGAACAACGCGTACTCATCGAAACCCGCGTCTTTGGGGTGCATGCCCTTGCCACGTCTGGCCTCCGCGCCCGGCAGGTCGGGTGGATCATACGACTGCAATTGCCACTTGCCGAAGATTGCGGTCACGTATCCGGCATCGGTCATCGCGTGACCGAACGTGCGTTCGCGTGGATCAAGAATCCCGAAGTAGGTCCAATTGCGATGATTGTCCTTGCCGGTCATCAACTCCACCCGCGTCGGCGTACACAGCGGTTGCGAGTAGGCGTGGGTGAATCGGACACCGGCGGCCGCCATCCGATCCAGATTCGGCGTTCGGTAAGACACACCCCCGTAACAACCGAGCCCCTCGATGCCGACGTCGTCAGCCATGACCAAGATGATGTCGGGCTGTTCGGCTCGGGTCCAGGAAGAGCAGGAACCGCCGCCTAGAACGGCAAGCAGAACAATCAAACGTAGCATTGGTGATCTCAAACGACGCGAGGAAAGGTCGGGGGGAGGGGGCCATCATGACCGTGCTGGTCCCCGGCCGGACGAAGGCGTCTCATTCTACTCCGTGACGGAACTTCATGGCGCCGCGTTCGAGGCATCTGACCGTTCCGTTCGCAATTTGTTCCTCCGTGATATACTGGTGATGGCATCTATCAAGCACCTGCTCGCCCCGTTGATTCAATGCCTGCTGTCCCAAAATATATTCCGCGATACACCGTTGATGACTACGCGACCTGGGAGGGAGACTGGGAGCTTTGGGATGGGGTCGCCGTCTCGATGAGCCCCAGTCCGTTTGGAGTTCATCAACTGGTGCTTTTTAACCTTGCAAGAGAGCTCGGTTCTCAACTTCTCGCTCAGAAGTGCGATGCGGTCGTCCTCGGTGAAGTGGACTGGATCGTTTCGCGGGACACCGTGGTCCGGCCCGACGTCGTAGTGCTGTGCGGTGGTGTTCCCGAGAAACACATTGAAACGACACCCGGATTTGTCGCCGAAGTCTTGTCCTCTTCGACGGCCGAACGCGACCGCACCTTCAAACGCGATTTGTATGACGAACAAGGCGTCCCGATCTACGCGATCCTGGACCCAGCACTCAAAACCGTCCAGATCCACCGACGCGACAACGATGGCAAGTGGAACGCCGAATCTGTCGCGGATCGCTTCGAGATCACGGTTTGTGAAACCTGCACCGTAACCGTTCGTCTGGCGGACCTGTTTTGACCTGGGCGAATGCGTGATCGGGGTGTGTTGACAACCCGCGTTAGGCGATTGCGATCTTGTCTTTGGTCACGCGGAGGACGCGTTCGCTGAGCGGATGTGACTGCCGGCGGGCGTCCAGCGCGACGGTCTGACTGAGTTGTTGGTGCAAGTCCTCATCGACCGTCATTGGCCAAGCGATGAGGAAGTCTCGGTTGGGCACCCCGACGTAGACTTCTCCGTCTTCGTCGCCGGTCAACTCCGAGATGATCCTGGCGCGGATCTCGGGGATCAGAATCCTGGCCGCATCGTAGCCATCGCCCGTTTGGATCGCCACCAGTGGAGCCGGCCCGGGCATGACGGTCATGGGTAACGTCGGGCTGGACGTCACGATGTTCAGCTTGCCGATTTCGATCGCATCGACCGCTGATTGGCCCCAGCGTTCCAAATCTTCGTTGCTGATGTAGGCATAGCCGGTGTCACAATCACTGACCAGACTCGAGTGCACGTCGTCGGCGAAGGGGAACGTGATCGCACGGCCGACATCGGTGACTTTCGCGCTGACCAATTGAACTCTCAGCCTCGGTTTGACGTCTTCCCAGGCCTGCGGGATCGCTTCGGCGGCGCCATCGATCAGTTTCAACGCACCGGCGAATTTTTCGATGATCACCTGATCGAACTCTTCGTCGGGCAGCGGGGATTGTTGAAATTGCGCCCACAAGTTGCTCATTCCGAATTTTGCCGATCCGTCCGTGATGACGCCCAGTTCTTCGCCGAGTCGAAAGCCGCGTGTCGGAAATTCTCGCTGGATGACCGAGAGGACGCGATTGGTGAAGGCTTCGAGCATGGGGGAGTCCAGACTGGCGAAGAAGAGTGTTGGCAAGCCGAGGCCTCAAGTCTAACGCGCTGTGCCACGAATGTCACAGGGCGACGAGAACCTGGCATTGAAACGCCCTGGCGAGCGACTTCGTATTACCCTATGACCTTGCGGCGACTCGTGCGAATCACGGCGCAAAAGCAATCTTCCTCCGTCCCACCATCGTGATGCTCAGGCAACGAAAAAGACGATTCTCGTTTGAATCCCTCGAAGCTCGGCGACTGCTGGCGGCTGATGTCGCGTCGAGCGATTGGATTGATCCGGCCACGGCGCCCCCGATCGAATCGGACGTGACCGGCGTGGACCAATGGAGGATGGGGCCGTTTCAACGGCAGGTGCTGTTGAACTCGGCCGATCTCGGTTCGCCGGCTGAACTGACCACGGGGTTTGAAACGGTGCTCAACAACGGTCCGTCCGACAACCGAGTGGACATCGTGATTCTCGGTGACGGATACACGGCAGCGCAGATCGACAACGTTTATCTCAGTCACGTCAACGGAATGTTGGAATACCTGTTTAATGCGGGACAAGATCCCTACCCGCGTTACGCTAACTTTTTTAATGCGCATCGCATCAACGTCATTTCCAATCAGTCCGGTGCCGATGAACCACCCAACGAGATCTTCGTCGACACGGCATTGGATGCCTTCTATTTTTGCGGCGGGACGGAACGACTGATTTGCATCAACAACGCCAAAGCCAACGCGGCGAAAAATGAGGCGCTGGCCGGCGCGGGATTCAGCGCCGAGATGCAATTTGTTTCTGTAAACGATTCCAAATACGGTGGTAGCGGGGGCAGTTACGCGGTCTTCGCCGGAGCCAACGGATCGGCTAACGAACTCGCCTTGCACGAAGTCGCCCACTCGTTCAACGACTTGGCTGATGAGTACGGGGGAAGTCCACTCTACACCGGAGGCGAACCTCGGGAAGTCAACGTCACCACCGATCCGCAGGGTGCGAAGTGGCAGCGGTGGGTCGGATATGATCAACCCGGCATCGGCACGATCGGCGCTTATGAAGGGGCGCGATACTTTAACCGAGGTCTGTATCGTCCCTCGAACAATTCCAAGATGCGTAGCCTGGGACGGCCCTTTGATGCGGTCAGTCGTGAAAAGATCATTTTGGACATCTATGACCTGGTGGACCCTGTCGACGACTGGTTGGACAACACCCAGACGATCCGAGACACTGCACCCGAGTTGTGGGTGCAGGCGATTGACTGGCAGGTCCAACAGGTGCAGTGGTCCGTCGACGGGGTCGAGGTGCCGGGCGCAACGGCGGGGACGTTCAATCTAGGCGACGCCGGGTTCGGCCCCGGTGTCTACGACGTCTCGGCGCGCGTCTATGACCCGACCGACTGGGTGCGCCATCAGCGATCGACGCTGGAACAGACGATCGGCTGGACCGTCGAAGTACTGGGGCCACCCGGGGTGGAAAGTGTGCAGATCAACTACGGCGACCCCAGTCGTTCGCTCGTCACGTCGGTCCAGGTCACGTTCGATTCGTTGGTCGACGTGTCCGCATCGTCGTTTTTATTGACGCCTCGGGGGACGCAACAATCCATCGCGTTGGATGTCACGTCGTCCACCACGGCGACCGGCACGGTGGCAGATCTGAGGTTCCAACCCGGCGAATTCGTGCTCCAACGTCGGGCCGCCGGACTGCACTCGTTGCTCGATGGTCACTACGAGCTGAAGATCATCGCGTCGGCCGTCACCACCACCGTGGGCGACGGTGCGATGCCCGCCGATGTCCTGTTTGGGAACCAGTCGACCGACGCGTTCTTCAGTCTGTTCGGCGACGTCGACGGCGACCGCGACGTCG